>MFMI01000018.1:2877-19793 GCA_001783465.1 Candidatus Kaiserbacteria bacterium RIFCSPLOWO2_02_FULL_54_13 | reverse complement strand
GGCGCGGCGACCCCGTCGGTCGCCATCATTGTCCCTTGCTGGAACGAGGCTTCTACGATCGCCGCGACCTGCGAGTCGCTTTTCGCATTGGACTACCCGAAGGAAAAGCTTGAAGTTATTCTCGTGGACGACGGCTCCACCGATGCGACGCCCGGGACGATGGCGCGCTTCGCGAGGCACCCGCAGGTCCGCATCGTCCGCAAAGAAGAAAACGGCGGGAAGCATACGGCGCTCAATGCCGGTATCGCTCTCACGCGCGCCGACCTCGTCGGATGCCTTGACGCCGACTCGTTCGTTGAACCTGATGCGCTCCGCGAGATTATCGCCTGCTTCGACGACCCGCGGGTCGTCGCGGCAACCGCGGCGATGTCAGTGCATAAACCGGGGAATATTCTCCAGCACATGCAGAACGCCGAATATGCTTTCGGTATTACGATTCGCCACACTTTTGCCTCGGTCAACGGCCTTTATGTCACTCCGGGACCCTTTTCTTTTTATCGGCGTGCGGTCGTGGAAGAGCTCGGCGGATTCCGCTATGGCCATCAGACTGAAGATATGGAAATGGCGCTTCGTATCCAAAAGGCTGGTTATGGAATAGAGAACGCGCCCCATGCCCGCGTGTATACCAAGGCACCCGCTACAATCGGGGGACTGATGAGACAGCGCACACGCTGGATAAGCGGCTTCCTCCGTAACGTCCTCGGCGAATATCGAGACCTCGTCGGCCGCCGGCGCCACGGCGTACTCGGTGTGCTGGTGCTCCCGACCGCCCTGCTCGCGATTATGAGCGGCATTCTGCTCTTCCTGCTGGCGCTCTTCATACTTATGCAAAAGGCGATAACGGCGCTTGAGGTCCGCGCCGGCATTCCGCTCTCGTACGCGTTCCTGCCACACGGAACATTTGACTGGTTCTATTTCCCGGCCAGTTTCTACTTACTCCTTGCCATTATCGTATTACTCACGTCAATCGCGCTCATTGCAATCGGCAAGCGCATCTCAAAGACGCCGGGAAGTATCACGCTCGACCTCATTTCATATACCTTCCTCTATGGCCTCCTCGTACCGTTCTGGCTCATCCGTGCGACGAGCGACGTCGCGCTCGGCATACGCCGCGGTTGGCGCTATTAGTACGTTCACTATGTCGCTTGTCGTCCGGAATGCGCTCATAGCCCTCTTCATTACTATCCTTCTCGCGGGCACTGTCGCCTATGCCATTAGCTATTTGAATACCGCCCGCGTTGCCGAACTATCGGCCATAGAAGACCAACTGTCCATTGATATGCTCTCTCTTGATACGCAGTTCTCCCTGCTTGAAGCGGCGCCGTGCGACAGCACCGTCTCCTCAACCACCCTCACGAGCGAGCTCGCCGACTTCGGCACCCGACTCTCGTATGCCGAGAACCAACTCGGCAGTAATAATGCCCAAGTAATACGATTGAAAGAGAAATATTCTCTGCTTGAGATTCGCGACTACCTCATCACAAAGAATCTCGCCAAGGCCTGCGGCACGAAGCCGGTAACGGTCCTCTATTTCTACAGCAATACAGCCGAATGTCGCGATTGCGATAAGGCTGGCTACGCGCTCTCGTATCTGCGCGATACCTACCCGACCCTGCGCGTGTATTCGTTTGACTACAACCTGGACCTCGGGGCCTTGAAAACCCTTATCGCCATTACGAAAGTGGAGAAAACTCTTCCTGCTTTCGTCATCAACAATAAACAATTCTACGGCTTCACATCGCTTGAAGACCTTGAGAAACAATTCCCGAAGGGCGCGCTTTCAACCTCCACCTCCACATTGTGAGCCGGGAGTCGGACTCGAACCGACGGTCTACGGTTTACAAAACCGTTGCTTTACCAGCTAAGCTATCCCGGCGCGTGTACCCTAGAAACCATCGCTCTTGTGAATATCCGGCATCTTGGGACGCGTCGCGTCCAGTTGTTCTTTGAAGTCTGAAAGTGTCTTCACAAATTCTCTCGTACTCTCCACGGGTTCGGCATCTATTATTCTCTTGGCGTGCTGGTGCCGAATGACCCGCGTGAGAAGCCGCTCTACCGCTCTGACGACCAGAAGCAAGATATGCACACTATCATGCCCGATACGGCTCACAAAATGGCGTGCCTCATCGCGCAAGAACGTGGCAAGATCGATGTGTGCGAGAATGAACTCTATACGTTCTACGTGCTCGTCGAGGCGCGCACGGTAACTCGCTCCGAGCCGCACGCCCCGCCGCGCTTCGTAATGAACGAGCACGAAAAAGCCGGCGAGCAGTGCGAATGTGATACAAATAAAAATAAGGCGGGCCATGACGATTAGCGAGCAGAGAGGCGCGCGAAACGGCTTATCTCGGTGCGCTCGCCGAATTTCTGTGCCGCTTCGTCGAGCAGATTATGCACCGTCTTGGCCGCATCTTTGATATACGGCTGTTCTAGGAGGTCGTCCGCGGTCTCGGGGTCCATCGCGGCGACCTGCATCGCGAGCTCGCGCGCAAGCGCGGCAAACTCGGGATTCTTGGCGACGAAGTCGGTCTCGCAGGAGAGGAGCACCATCGCGCCGATGTTCCCGTCGTGCGTGTAGCTCCCAATCAAGCCGGCCTTCAATTCTCTGTTCGCCTTTGAGAGCGCCGACGCGCCCGAGTGCCTCTTAAGGATACCAACGGCTCCCTGGACGTCTCCACCGGCCTCCTGAAGCGCCTCCCGGCACTGCATGACGGACACGCCGGTCATGTCTCGTAGTTGCTTAATAATACCGGTAGTTAATTCCATGTTTTATATGATATCAAAAAATTACATTGAAGACCAGTAAAGCACGAAATCCGAATATCGAAATTCGAAACAAGCACCAAAATTCAAATGTTTAAAATTTAGAAAATTTGAGTTTGTTTCGGATTTCGTGCTTCGTGTTTCGTATTTTTTAGCGTTATGCGACCTGACCCTTCATGAATGCCTCGGTGAGCTCGGCGAGGATGAGCTCCACCGTCTTCCGAGAGGTGTCGTTCGCAACAATCGGATACGCCGCATCAGAGAGGTTGCAGTCCGAACTCATAATAGCGATGACGAGAATGCCCGCATCGTTGGCCTCTTTTACCGCGTGCTTCTCATGCTTGGTGTCTATAACGAGGAGCGCATCCGGCTTTTTCGCAAGCGTCGTGATACCGTCAAGCCGTTCCAAGAGGCGCTTCTTCTCGCGCTCAATCTTTACGAGTTCAAGCTTCGTATGCTGTTTGGCGAGCGTGCCTGCCACCCCCTCTTCAGAGAGCTCGGCGAGCCGGTCAATGCGCCTCTTAATCTCGCTCCAGTTGGAGATGGTGCCGCCGAGCCATCGCGCCGCCACATAGGGAGCGCCCATATCCTGCGCGGCCTTCTTCACGAGAGCAGCAATCTCTACCTTCCCTCCTACGAAAAGGACTATCTTCCCTTCTTTTGCGAGAGCCTCCATGGCGGCCTTTGCCGCCTCAAGCTGTTCGGTCGTTTTCATGAGGTCAATAATCTCCTGACGGCCCTTCGTCCCCACCAGATAGGGCTTCATTGAGGGGTGCCGCCGGCTCTTCACCTGCGCGAAATGCGCCCCTGTATCAAAGAGGCGCTGGATCTCTGCCGTACCTTTCCCGTCCGCCATTATCCCGCCACTCTACCTGAATCTCCTTCACAAAGCAAGAATGCATCATCGTACATCGCCATGTTTACAAGGTTCAACCTTGTAGAAAACTATTGTTATAATAAGAGTTATTATGTCACGTACCTTTTCATTTATTCCTGGCGAGTTTTATCATGTCTATAATCGCGGCACAGACAAAAGAAAAATCTTCATGTCTCTCTCCGAACGAGACCGTTTTCTTGCCCTTTTGTATCTCGCGAATCAGGATGATCCTGTGGACTTAAAATTACAAGGTTCAACCTTGTTAGAAATTGAAGAAAGGACTGGCGAGCCCATCGTTGAAATTGTCGCGTATTGTTTGATGCCGAATCACTTTCATCTACTGCTTCGCGAGCATGAGGAAGACGGCATTAGTAAATTCATGCAGAAGCTTACCACGGGCTACACAATGTACTTTAATAAGCGGCACGAACGAAATGGCTCTCTCTTCCAGGGAAGATTCAAAGCGACACATGCTGCTAATGACCGATATCTGCGTTATCTCATTTCTTATATTCATCTTAACCCGATAAAACTCATTGAGCCAAAATGGAAAGAGGTCGGCATCATTAATAAAGTGCGCGCTGAACGCTTTTTAGAAACCTTTGTGTATTCAAGCTATCTTGATTATCTCGGAAAGAAGCGCATGGAGGAAATGCTTCTCGCCCACGAAGCATTGCCAGAATATTTTTCATCCGGAGCCGACTTTAAAACCTTCGTCACAGAGTGGCTTACTTACGCCACAGAATAATACAAGGTTCAACCTTGTAAATTCACTATCTGAATTATGTCTGTGATGCAAGATGGAGTGCGAGAATTATCTCGTCAATGCCGCCCGCGAGTACCTTGGGCAGGTTGTGCCAGGACTGCTTCAGCCGATGGTCGGTGACGCGATCTTGGAGATAGTTATAGGTGCGGATTTTTTCGGAACGGTCGCCGGTACCTATCTGGGATTTGCGAGCCGCGGCGTGCTTCTGCGTCTCCTCTTCTTCTTGCCGCTGCTCCAGCTTCGCCGAGAGTATCTGCAGGGCCTTCTCGCGGTTGGCGAGCTGGCTACGCTCTGAAGAGGACTTCACCTCAAGGCCGGTCGGCGTATGGATGAGGCGTACGGCCGTCTCAACCTTGTTCACGTTCTGTCCACCCGCCCCGCCGCTCCGCGAGAACTCAACTTCAATATCGGCAGGACTGATTTCTATTGTAGACTTCGCGCGTATGGGCAGGACGGCGACGGAGGCGGTTGAAGTATGGATACGCCCCGACTTCTCGGTCAAAGGGACTCTCTGGACCCGATGTACGCCGGTCTCGTAGCGGAGCGCCTCGTAGGCGTCAGCACCCGCAATTTCAAGCGTGAGGTCGTCAACGACGCGCGTCTTCCACCCGCGCCGCTCGGCGTACTTCTGGTACATATTTTCTAAATCATGGGCGAAGATGCCGGCCTCGTTGCCGCCCGCGCCCGCGCGGAACTCCATCACGACCGAGCTCGGCGGTGCGCTCGGGTTCTCTTTTTTTTCTTTTTGTAATCGTAGGTAGTTAGAATAATCCATATTTAAATTAAAGCACGAAGTCACAAGCACGAAAACCGAAACAAATTATAAAATAAGAAATAAAAAATAGGTCAATTTCAAATTTTGGTGCTTGTTTCGTATTTCGGATTTGATGCTTCGTGCTTACTTTTTCTTGGCGGCGCGCTGTTTAAAGCGCTCAACGCGGCCGGCCTTGTCCAGAGTGCGGTCTTCGCCGGTGTAAAAGGGATGCGACTTGCTGGATATCTCCACGGTCGCCTTCGGGTATTCCTTACCATCAAACTTCGTCGTCTCGGCCGTCGCGATAGTGGAGCCAATGAGGAACTCCGCGCCCGAGGCGAGGTCGTGGAAGACGACCGGGCGATAACCCGCTGGATGGATACCCTTTTTCATCCCGTTAGAAATACACTAAAACGCTCAACTTTGCAAATTCGTCCGCGGAAATTATTTCTAACGGGATTCATCCCGTTAAAAATACGCTATTCCCCAGACTTCTGCAAATGAATACCGCGCTTAGAATTCCGTGAACGTGGAGAGGAGATTGGCTATCACGCACTTCCGCGCTGTCGTGTTGCCATCACAGGTGATGCAGTAAGTCGTTTGAATACTGATAGTAGGGTTTATATTTCCGGCTGGGATGCTACAACTCGCGGACGCTATCGTCTGAAGTGTGACGCCATTTCCCGTAATCACGCAGGAGGTGTTCACGCCCGAAGCGGTCCACGCAATATTGGCCGGTGAACCGGCACGCACTCGTGCAGGCTCGGCCGTGATGGTCGCCGTTGGCGAGGAGCCGCACGCTCCCCCGATGGTGAAGGCCGTGCCGCAGGCCACCGGGGGAGAAACATTGGATGCGCCAACTGTTACGGCGTACGTGCCATTCGTATTGTAGGTCTGTTGGTAGGTGAGGCTGCTACCTGACTGAAGCACTGTGTTGAGAGCATCCCTGAAGGTGTACGGGGCAGCCGCGCCATTTGCGGGCACAGCAGTGTAGGTTACGGTTGCCGGAGCAGTAAGCGGGGACCCGGACGGCGAACGAGCGCAAGAGAGCGAGGCACTACCGCCTGGAGGGCTGACCGTCACGGTGAAGCTGTTGCTCGTCACTGTCTCTCCGGTTGAACTCTTATTCGCCTGTATGGAATATCCGTAAGTGTCGGCTACTGCCGGTGCGGTCACTGACATACTCCCGCCGCAAGAAGCGTATGCATTAAGGGGGGTACCGGCATAATCTAGGAGTCGGCAATTTGTATTCGCAGAAGTCCCATTCGTCAGGGTATAGGTCGCAGAGACCGTGCTATTCGGCAGAGTGACAGGATAATTCGTAGGGCTAACGACGATGCTAAGAGGAGCGGCGGCGACCGTGGTTACATGTATGGTATCGCTCGCAGTGCCCCCGGAGCCCGTGACCGTATAGGTGATAGTGGCAGTACACCCGGAATTATTTACGTTTGCAATGTTAGTTACCGACCCGTCTGCAGTGGCGGCAGTCCACGGACCAGTGAGTCCGGCATTTGTACACGTACCGTTATTATATGAATAGGATGAACTCCACGATGTCCCGCCAGTTGAACTCCACACTTTTGTATTCTCTTCTCCGACAGTGAGCGTTATATCGTGTGCGCCAACGGTCGCCGGATTGTATGGACCTGTGTAAACGGTGAGGGTGGCGGACGGCTGGTCGCCAGCGAACGTCGCGGTGACGCTTTTGGCGGCGCTCATAGTAACGACACACGTGCCGGTGCCGGTGCAAGCGCCCGACCAGCCGGTGCAGGTTGAGCCGGCCGAGGGGGTGGCGGTGAGAGTAACGCCAGTGCCGGAAGTGTAGCTGATAGGGCCGCAGGTTGTCCCGCAGTTAATGTTCGTCTGCGTTGGAGATGAGACCCCTGTCACCGTACCGGAACCGGTGCCGGCCTTAGTGACGGTGAGGGCGTAGGTAGCGGGAGTGACGTTTAGCGTCGCTGACTGCGACACCCAACGACTGTAGCGTGAACAACTGAGACCGTATGTTTGGTTTGAAGTAAATGGTCCTTGAGGCAAATTACTGTAGTTGAACAGCAGAGTCGTATTGGTGCTGTAATCACTAACACCATCGCCGTTGAAATCGGACACGCCATTGATGCCCATTTCGCAGTAGTCTGCGTCTGATGAAGTCCAGCTAAGGTTGCTGGAGCCGCCAGAAGTGATAGATGTCGGATTCCACTGAATACTGACAGAAGCGGGAAACATACCGGCGCCACAGCCTGCGGTCGTTCCACCGCCAGAACCGTTACAGTGCCAGGACCAACCGCTGGCATAGTCTCCTTCGTTCAAATTCCAGACAAGTGCATTTGGAGCCCCCACTACACTTCCCGAGGTCGCAATGTTAGAAGCAACACCAGAAAGGCAAAGTTCGTTTGTGGGCAAGTCTATAAAGAATGGGATTTGTTGGTTGAACATATCGCTTTCAGTCGTCATGTAACAGGCCCCATTTACAAAGGGCGCCGGGTTATCAACGTATATTGGCGGTGTTTCGTATACAGTACTTACTCCATCCCATACCGCAAGTGCGTGCCACCCCGTACCCCAACCCATTTCTGCCGGCGTAAAATAATTATTTGAGGTATTTGGAGCCGGAGAAAAGGCCTCCCAATACCATACGTCGTTAGTCTGTTGCGCCCATTCGTAGGCGCCTTCCCAGTACACATTGAGTTGGGAGTTTACCGTAATCGGGCTGTCCACGTAGTAAATCTGGCTAATCTGCAGGGCATGCGCGAAGTTCGGGAGCACGAAGAATACAAGGAGGAGAAACTGGGAGAGGGGGAGGATTTTTTTGAGCAAAGAGGATTTCATACGGCGTTTCTTGTTATGTCCCGAGTACGATGAACGCGAGCGGAACGACTCCGTTCCCTGACAGGGACTTTCGGTCTATCATAATAAAAATCGTTTGCTCTTGCTGTATATCTGCGAGAGCAATTGTTTCTCTCGCGTGAGCGATTGTTAACCGCAGAGCAGAATCTACGCTGTAGACCGGTATGTTCTCGGGGAATGTGACACTCATCACTTCCGTGCCGAGCGTGATGAATGTGTACGGCTTATACGAAAGTTTCTTTCCCGTCACGTCAACCGAAACTACTTCCCCTTTTATATATCCATTGGGGTCCGCCGTGAGCGACTGGAGCGATTGTTCCGTATATGCATCAACACTTTCGTCTGAAGTGAACGTAACGCGGCTCACGCCGGAGAGCACTGAATCTTTTTCTGATTGATACGTTACCGTCACGACAGTTCCAGTCTGTACATCTTCAATATTCACTTCTACTGGAATCTCTTCTTCTGTGGTACTGCTCGCATTCTTTTGTGAGAATATTTTCTCAATCTTGGTCGTCGGACTGATGGGTACGGTCCTTGGGACACTCGTGGTAGCAGTGGTAACTGCGATTTGCAATGCATCCGCGCTCACTTCCGTTACCCTCCCCTGCACGGTCTGTAGCTGGACCTCCGGGCCTGTGAAGGAACCGATACCCAAGACCTTTGCGATCTCGTGCCGATACCCGTATGCTCCCGCACTGAAAAGGATGACCAGACCGAGGACCCACATCATCTTCACGCGCTTCGGCATGGGCGTGAATGCGGGCGACACCGGTACCGGTTGTACCGGCGCGGGCTGTGGCTGTACCGACCCATTAGGAAACTCCTCCATATTTTTCAAGTATATAGCGTGAACAGGGAAGAAAGGCGGCGGCGGGGTGGATAACTAAATATGGTATAATGACACTATTATGGACATGCCCTCCAGACGGTCGCTGTTCTGGGACATCAATCCGGCGACATTGGACGCGAAGCGTCATGCCAATTACATCATAGAACGCATATTAGACTACGGCACCGACGAGGAGGTGCGTTGGATGTATCGGACCTACCCGCGCGAACTCATTCGCGACGTCGTTCTGCGCTCGCGCGTGCTCCGTCCCGAGACGCGCCCGTTATGGAAACAACTCCTCGCGACCTAACAGATTGGCATCTTGAAGTATTGCCCAAAGAGACGCGGCAGGCGCTTGAGGCGCTGGCAGGAGTTTCGTGGTTGAAGGATTCGCCGTGGTACCTGGCTGGCGGCACGGCGCTCGCGCTCGCCATCGGCCACCGCGCGTCAGTGGACCTTGATTTCTTCACGCCGGAGGGAGCATTCTCTATTGCATCAATGACCGAACGACTCTCGATGCCCGGATGGACGACGGACATCCTGCAGGAGAATACGATCTACGGCCGGCTACATGGAGCGCAGGTGAGCTTCATTGCATATCCGTTTTTCATCCCGCGCGCGCCGAAACGCCAGTACGGAAATATTGCCGTCCTCGCGCCGGAGGACATCGCGGTTATGAAAGTCATTGCGATTAGTCAGCGCGGGCGCAAGCGTGATTTTGTGGACCTGTTCTGGTATTGCACGCATACAGAGCCGCTTGAAGTAGTTTTGCGCCGCCTTCCCGACCAATATCCTTCTGTTGCACATGATTATCATCATATTCTTAAGAGTCTCGTATACTTCGCTGACGCAGAGGAGGACCCGATGCCTGACCTGCACTTCAAGACTGACTGGAAAACCGTCAAGCGATATTTCTTGCACGATGTACCGAAGATGATGCAATCGCTCGTGCTGTAAGCAGAGCTTCTTTAATTATTTGAAAGGAAGTCAATATTGCCCTGGAGCGCCGTGGCGAGAGCTAGTACGCTGTTCGCATAGCCTCTCCCCGCGGTGGCCCATGCTCCGCCCGCATAATACTTCGCCGCGGCTGTGTGTTCGGCGGTATAGCCTCCGGCGCCGGCGCCCAGGTCTCCGAGATATATGGACATCGCCATAATGGCGTCCTGCGGGTCCCACGGGTTTGCAACAGCAATGCCTCGCGCCGATGCAATACGGTCCGCGAAGGCCGCCCATGTAGAGGCGATAAATTGGGCCGGGCCCATCGCGCCTCCCCAGCCACCGGCGCTCGCAATAGGACACGAGACGACCTGGTGGTGCGGGTCAAAGCCGAGCTCCAGCCCGAGAGCAAGGAATGGCGGGACATCGCGCGTCGGGCTCATCACCCTGGCAAAGACCGTGCCCGTATTCTTGCCCACGCCTGCGCCGGTGCTGTCGTTGGTGAGATAGCACTGCCCAACGTTTTTCCCGAGATTGGACTCCTGGGTCAACACGGCGAGGATGAGCGCGGGGCGCACGCCGGTCTTTGTCTGTGCTTCCTTCGCATATGCGAGCGCATCGCCGAACTGAATCGCGGCGGCATCGCGCAGTGGGAAGAGAGCGGCACGTATCGCCGCGGCCTTCGCCTGCCGGTCTGCGAGGACTTTTTTATACTCAACTTCTTGATTGGCGGTTATCGCGAGGAGCTGTTGCTTCTGCGTCTTGTCGCCTGCAATTCTCTTTTGTTGCGTCTCCACCTCATACTTCGCATCGGCCGTCTGATTCTGTTTCGTCGCTAAATCGGCTTTCTCAACTTCCGTCTGCGCCTTCGCCTCACGGATATCGGCAAAAAGCTCTTTGAGGCCGGTCTTGATAGAAACGAACGCGTCTATATCGGCGAACAGAGACGAGAGGTCGTCGTTTGAGAGCAGGATGACGACAATGGATGAGCTGTCAATTTGGTCTTCTTGGCGGAGAATTGAAGCGAGTGATTCTTTCCCGCGTTCAATACGCTCCGAGAGCTGTCCGATGACTACATTCTTCTTTGCTATTTGCGCGGCCAGCTGCTTGATGGTGATATTCTTCGCGTCAATTTGCGCCTGTGCCGCTTTAATCTTGGCGTTAAGCAGGGTGACATCGCCCTGCAAGGTGTTTTTCTTCGCTTGAGTATCCTTAATGATTTGCTGTTGCACGGCGATTTCCTTCTGGAGCTCGTCATACTGCGCTTGGAGTACTGCGCGCTCCTCTTGGGTCAGGTCTTGGGCCTGTACCAAGCGCTCTGACGCAACAAAACAGCCAGCGAAGGCCGCGACGAGTGTGACAAAAGCTATGCAAACCTTTCGGAACATCCGCCTAGTATACCAAAAATTACTTCTTCTCTTTTTCTTCAGGGGGAGCTTCCGCTACTCCTGCTCCTGCCTCCTCTTCTTTACCCTTCTTCTCAACCTCAATAGAAGTAATATCCGCCGCTACCGGCTCTTCTTCCTTCTCTTCAACGACTTCCTGGACAAGCGTAATGACTTCTTCGGGCTCGCTCACGAGCGTCACGCCCGCGGGAAAGACGAGGTCTTTTGCACAAATACGGTCATTGATGGCCGCGAGCGTTGAGATGTCCACTTCAATGTTGTGCGGGAGGTTCATCGGGTCTGCTTCCACCTCAATCTCGTGGAGCACCTTCACCAGATTCGCGCCAGCCTCCACCGCCGGCGAGACGCCGACGAAGGCGAGCGGAATGGCAACTTCAACTTTTTTCCCCTTCGTGACGGCATAGAAATCAACGTGGCGCGGCTGATTCGTGAGCGGGTCAAGGTCAACCTCGTGGATGAGGGTCGGGAGCGGCTCGTCCTGGCCGGACAGGCCGAGGCCCGTGAGAGAAACGATGGTCGCCTCGCCGGCTTCGCGCAGAACCTTTTCAAACGCGCGCGCCTCAATCTTAATCGGCGTCGCCGTCTGGTGCGCGCCGTAGACGACGCCGGGGATTACCCCGGTGCGGCGCAGAACCGTCGCGGTCGCACCATTGTCTGTGCGCTTCTCAACTGCGAGCGTAAGCATAATGCCCGACTATAGCTGAATTAAGCACACAATGCAATGCTTCTGGCTTCCCCACAGGATTTACCCCCACGAGAACTTGCATAAAGTAGATAATCGTGGTAACGTGCTAGTAGACCCTGGTCGGAATGGCCGACCGGGGAAGTTATCGGAGGAAACGAAAATGAACTTGCTCTTTGGCGTTGTCTTGCTACTGCTGTCTATGGTCGCCGCTCACGCGGCGGAACTCGTGACCACTGAAGTGGATTACGGGAGTTTCGCCCTTACACACTCTCCCGCGGATGGGAACGCATTCTGTGTCGCATCTTCAACGTACTACAAGAAGGGGGACTGCGGATACCTTGACTTTAACATAGAGGTTACAGAACAAGAAGAGCTGGTGGAGCAAAAAATAGACCTCATGTTCAACGGTGACGGGTTCTTCACCAAAAAGAATAACGGGCACTTCGCGGTGGGACTGCAGGCATACTCGAAGTTCCCCGAAGGGGACGTGTCACGAATAGAAGCCTGGGGGCGTGGCGTTGTCTTCGGGAATTTGACCGAGTACCCCAAGAACGTACCGGGGTGTGGCCCCACGTCAAGGAACAACACAGTGACTTTCGAGACCTGGTGGCAGGTTGACAAAGTGCAGTACAATTGTGTTATGGGATGGACGCAAAGTCCGGAACTAAAGGACGGTGTATACTATCATCTTATTATCACCTCAAGGAGTGACAACGGGGTGTACGTCTCGTATCTCCTACAAAAGTTCATCCCCGAACTGCCGGGATTGGGGTGGATGTACGTGTGGGAAGATGTCATGTATGACTACACCACGGCCGCCGGGAACAGGGACCATGGTACGTTCATCGCCGAGGTATTCGGCGGGAACGACCCCGAGGACCCGCCTTGGACGATGTACATATCGGAGGTGAAGGTGAGAAGAACAGTGTTGAAAAAAGAAGAATGGGAATAAAACCTTGCTCGTCCGACGAGCACCAGAACCCGACCTTCGGGTTCTTCTTTTTAAATGTCGGGACGTCGTACGTCCTGACATGAGTTATACTACAGAGATACCAAAGATATGGAACTATATCATGTGATCAACAGAGGTGTGGAGGGACGCAAAATTTTTCTCGATACACAAGATTATGCGCGTTTCGTGCACGACTTATATGAATTCAACGATACTGCCCCGGCGATTGAATTCCTTAGTACTACCACCCATGAGATGTCGGGACGTACGACGTCCCGACATCGGAAACGTATTGTTGATATACATGGATGGGAACTGATGAAGAATCATTACCACCTTTTGCTCTCAGAGCGCGTTGAGGGCGGGCTGACTCTCTTTCTGCGTAAGTTAAGCGGTTATGCGAGATACTTTAATGAGCGACACAGACGTCGAGGTACGCTGTTCCAAGGACGTACCAAGAAAATACTTATCGAGCGTCAAGAACATTTTCTCTATATTCTTCACTACCTTCATTTGAATTCGCTTGATTATTTTCCGGGTGCAAAAAAATGGCGCGAACGCGATAAGGGTACTATCCCTGAGATTTCTAAAGTATTTGAATATCTTAAGAACTATCGCTGGAGCAGTTATCTCGATTATTGCGGCACACCGAACTTTCCATCAATTCTTACCAAAACACTTTTTGAACCTTCTTTTGGTGGGGATTATGTCTCTTCTCTCAAGGAGTATCTTGCTGACAGAACAGCAGAAGAAATAGATTCAAAATCACTTGAATATTAGCCATAAATCATGTCGGGACGTACGACGTCCCGACATGATTTAATCAGTTAGCCGCTGGCGGCGGCGGAGACCTTGGCGAGGCGGTTGAGGAAAGCCTCGCGAGCGGTCGGGACGTTCTCTTCATTTCCCTTCCATACGGCAAGCGCCTCGTCTTGAAGCGCGCGCGCAAAGGAGAAGGTGAGCGGCCATGGCATATTTAATTCTTTCGCTCGGCGGGTTATCGCCGCGAGATTTGTTGTTGCCTCGTCCGGCGTTTGCCCGCCTGAGAGGAAGACGATACCGGCGACCTGCGGCGGAACGTTCTCGACGAGTACCGCGAGAGTGTCGTCAGCGACCTCTTCGGGCGAATCAGTTCGGCCGCTCTCACTCCCCGAGAGCGCCATAGAAGTCTTCAGCACGATGCTCGCGCGGTCAACCGAATGCTCCTCAAGCACTGAAAAAAGCGTTTTCAAGACTTCTCCGATGACAGCGCGAGAGCGCTGGCGGCTGTGCTTCCCCTCGTGCAGGATATCGGGTTCCAAGATGGGTACGAGACCGGCCGACTGCGCTTCCTTCGCATAGCTCGCGAGTCGCTTCGCGTTCTCATGGAGCGCAACCGCCGAGGGTAAGGTGTCGCCATCAATACGGATGACCGCGCGCCATTTGGTAAAAACCGCCCCCTGCTTCTTATACGCAACTAGCCGCTCGGGGAGGTCCAAGAGCCCTTGCGTAATGAATTCGTGCGGGCTCTCGGGCAAGGGTTCGGCGCCGAGGTCAACCTTCACTCCCGGCAGGATTCCGCGCGCCGCAAGCGATGTTGGGAACAATTTTTTGTCGCTTCCCTTCTGCAGAAGCGTCTCGGAGAAGAGGATGACGCCCGAGAGTGACTCCTCAATATCCTCGGCACCGATGAAGAGGTCGCGGTAGAGCCGGCGCGTCTCCACGCTGGCGGAAATGCCGTAGTCGGCGAGGCGCTTTGTCGCGGTGTGCACGCTCTCATCTGCGGCGAGGATTCCCTTGCCGGGAGCGAAAAGTGAGCGGGCAATCGCGACAAGGTCGGTCATATTTTTATGATACCATCTCCCTATGGACTTCATTGCTGTCGGCGACACGGTCGTTGACGAGTTTATTACGCTGAAAGAGGCACAGGTGCATTGTGACGTCAATCATGAAGACTGCACCATCTCTATGCAGTGGGGCGCGAAGATTCCCTACGAGTCTTCCGCGCTCGTGCCGGGCGTCGGGAACGCGGCAAATGCGGCGGTCGCCGCCGCCAGGCTGGGACTCTCTTCTGGATTCGTCTCAAACGTGGGGAGGGACCGCTTCGGCGAAGAAATCCTCGCGACCTTCACGCACGAGGGCGTTGACACGAGCTATGTCGCCGTCAACGACGGTCTGCCGACAAACCATCACTACGTGCTCTCCTATGATTCCGAACGCACCATCCTTATCCGGCACGAAGCATACCCCTACCTCCTCCCCGAAGCGCTCATTCCGCCGAAGTGGCTCTATCTCTCTTCGGTAGGCGAACACGCAGACGAATTTCATGATGAGATTGCCAAGTGGTTCAAAGAGCATCCAGAGACAAAGCTCGCCTTCCAGCCCGGTACGTTCCAGATAAAACTGGGAAAGGAAAGACTCGTCGAACTCTATGCGGTGACAGAGCTCGTCGCGGTGAACAAAGAAGAGGCCGAGCGCATTCTGGAGACGGATGAGACCGATATTAAAACATTGTTGGAGAAGATGCGCGCGCTGGGGCCAAAGACCGTGCTCATCACCGATGGCAGAAACGGCGCCTACTCCTTTGACGGAATCGAGATGCTCAAAATACCTTTATATCCTGATTCACGGCCCCCGAGGGAGCGCACGGGCGCCGGAGATGCGATGTCCTCCACCATTGTCGCGGCGCTCGCGCTCGGGCTACCGCTCCGCGACGCGCTCCTCTGGGGACCGGTCAATGCAATGGCGGTTGTGCAGGAGACCGGCGCGCAGAAAGGGCTCCTCACGCGCGACGCGCTTCTCCAGTTCCTCGCTGATGCACCCGCGGAATACCGCATAACTCCGGTCTAGTTATTTGGCGACAAAAGCGCGCACCGCCTCCTCAATATGCATGGCGTCAAGTCCGTAGTGCGAGAGCAATTCTTCCGGAGAACCTGATTGCCCGAATTGGTCCTGTATACCGAGCCGCTTGAGAGGCATGGGATGGTGTTCGGCGAGGAATTCTGCAACGGCGCTTCCGAATCCTCCTGCCACCTGATGCTCTTCTATCGTTACCACAACCCCCGTACGTTTCGCCGCATCAATCACTGCTTCTCCATCAAGCGGCTTCACGGTCGGCAAGTGGAATACGAGCGTCTCAATTCCCTTTTCAGACAAATTTCGTGCCGCGACAAGCGCGGTGTGGCTCAATGAACCGGTTGAAAGAATGGCAATCTTTGGATTCTCTGATTCCCAGAGAAGAAGCGCTTTGCCAATACGGAAAGGGGATTCTGGCGTGGTGAAGACGGGCGTCGCCGCGCGGCCGAAACGGATATACACTGGCCCGTCAGTCGCTGTTGCGGCAATAACCGCCTTTCGCGCCTCCTCGGCGTCGCCGGGCGTAAGCACAATCATATTCGGCAACATTCGCATGAGCCCGATATCTTCCAGCATCTGGTGCGTCGCGCCGTCGGGCCCGACCGAAACGCCCGCGTGCATGCCGCATATCTTGACCGACACATTATTCAGCGCGATGGTTGTGCGAATTTGTTCGTAATTGCGCCCTGGATTGAATGCCGCATAGCTCGCGGTAAAAGGGATTTTGCCGGCGAGCGCCATACCGGCGGCGACCGTCGCCATATTCTGTTCAGCGACACCCATTTCTATAAAACGCTCGGGAAATTCTTTTTGGAACCATTCGGCGCGCGTGCTCTCGGCGAGGTCGGCGCACAAGACCACGATGCGCGGGTCTGCCTTTCCTGCTTCAACCGTTCCCTTGCCGAAGCCGTCGCGGGTCGGCGCTTTCTCTATGTCGTCCGCAAACACTTTTGCAGAAAGTTTTGCGTTTTTATTAAGCATATTCGTGCGGGAGTTTACCGCCCATCGTGCGGATTTCTTTGAGGAACCGCTTTCCTTCTTCGGCCGTCGGCGGCTTGCCGTGCCAGTGGTAATCAAACTCTATTTCGGGTACGCCCTTGCCGGGGATAGTGTGTGCGATGATGAGCGTCGGCTTTTCGTGAATTGCCTTTGCCTCATCAACCGCGGCGATGAAAGCGTTTATGTCGTTGCCGTTCACCTCAAGCACATGCCAATTAAACGCGCGGTACTTCTCTGCAAGCGGTTCCAGTGGCATTACGTCTT
>MFMI01000018.1:0-2869 GCA_001783465.1 Candidatus Kaiserbacteria bacterium RIFCSPLOWO2_02_FULL_54_13 | reverse complement strand
GACATTATGTCGGGACGTACGACGTCCCGATTCTCGTTATCCATACGAATGGCATAGGCGACTCCAGCGGCTTGTGAGAGCCCTTCGCCCAAAGGGCCGGAAGTCGTTTCCATACCGGGAAGCCGCAATCTTTCAGGATGCCCTTGGAGCCGACTGCCGAACTTGCGGAGCGTGAGGCACTCGTTTACTGGAAAATAGCCCGCGTGCGCCATCGCCGCGTAGCGGACCGGACAAATATGGCCGTTTGAAAGTATGAGACGGTCTCTCTCTTCCCATTCCGGCTGTTCCGGACGGTGATTCAGAACATGAAAATAAAATGCAGTGAAAATATCCGCCATGCCCAAGGGGCCAGCGGTGTGCCCGCTCCCGGCCGCGACGAGCATGTTGATAATCGTCTCGCGGATAGCTTCTGCTTGTTTCTCTAGCGCGCGGATGTGCTCGTCGGTAAGTGCCATTCCCTCATTATAACTCACACGCCGAAGGAGCTCCGAAGTTCTTCAAGTGCGTTCAATGCGACGGCGGGGTCCTTGGCCTTCAGGATGCCGGAGCCGACAACGAGATGTGAGACGCCGAGCGCGAGCAGTTTTTTTGCATTGCCGAACGAGACACCGCCGTCAACCTGTACCGGGATTGCCGGGTGCCGCTCGCGAAATACGCGCACCTTCTCAAAGACACGCTCGTCAAAAGGCTGACCCTGCCTCCCTATACGCACAATGCCCATAAATTGTACATACGCCACCTCGCCGAGACTCCGTTCAATGAGCGCGAGGTCGCTCGAGATATTGAGTGCGATGCCGTATGAGACGAGACCGGACATGGAACCGTCGCCCGCGCCGAGACGGGTGCGGACAGAGGAGAGAAGCCGCGGCAAGCTGGTTGTGCTCTCGGCGTGGAAGACGAAGCTTCTCGCGCCGAGCGCGAGCCACGCAGCTGCCGCTTCTTCGGCATTCACACACATAAGGTCAATTTCATATTCAATGCGGTCAAACTGCGGAAGCATGTAACCATCCACAATCATCCTCTGTAATTCTGGCGGCTTGCCCAGCACTAAATCTGATTTAGTGCTGGGTGAATAGGGCCAGGACGCCGGCGTTGCAAAACGGCCGTCAACAACGTCTATCTGCACGCGATTCACCGAAGGGATTCGTGAAAAAAGGACGAGCTTCTCCTCAAGCTCCTGACGCGAGGAAGGGAGTACGGCCGGGACGACGAGGCTCATACTCCTAAAATTTCGCGAGGCGGCGCGCGTGGCGTGGCGAGTCTGAAAAGGGCGTCTCCAAGAATATACGGACTGCTTCGTCGGCTTCGTCTCCGGAGACGAAGCGCGCGCCGATGGAGAGGACATTTGCATTATTGTGTCGGCGGGGAAGCCGTACGGCGTCATAACCGTCTTCGGAGTGACCACCTTCAATATCAAGTGCCGCGGTCACGTGCCGCGGGCCGTAAAAGACGGCGGCGCGGATGCCGGGTATGCGATTTGCGCACATCGCCTCGCCCTGCCCGCTTCCGCCGATGATGATGCCCCGTGTCTCCGGCTCCTCTGCCACGCGCTTTGCAAGCGGCATCATATAATCCGGATAATCGTCTTCAGGATTGAGAGTGGCGGGGCCTAAGTCTTCAATGTCATAGCCAAGCGTGCGGATGTGTTCAACGAGCGCGTTCTTGAGCGTAAATCCTGCGTGGTCGGCGGCAATAAATATTTTAGCCCCGTTAGAGACTTCGTTTTGAGAGTCGTTCATAGTCGAAAGGAGTTAAGTGCTAATAAACGGGTCTCTAACGGGGTTAGACATTGTCTACGATTATGCCGTTGCGGCGGCGATTACGTGACGGACCAGCGATTCGGTGTATCCCATTTCGTTATCATACCAAGCGAGCACCTTCACCAGATTGCCGTCTACCACGCGCGTCAGAGAGAGGTCCGCGATAGAGGCGCAGGACTCGCCAACGATGTCGCTGGAGACGAGTTCTTCATCGGTTGTTTTAAAGATGCCCGCCCAGCGCGACGCGGTAGCCGCGCCACGGAGTATCTCATTCACTTCTTCGCGGGTTGTCGGACGCTTGGCGATGAAGGTGATGTCTGCGATAGAGCCCGCCACGACCGGCACGCGGAGCGCGATGCCGTCAAACTTCCCTGCAAGCGGTTCGTACGCCTGCGCGACCGCGGTGGCGGCCCCCGTGGCGGTCGGCACGATATTTTGCGCCGCCGCTCGACCCTCCCGCATATCTTTCTTTGACGGACCGTCTACGATTGCTTGCGAAGCAGTGTACGCGTGCGTGGTGGAGAGTATCGCTTTTTCAATACCGATGGTCTCGTCAAAGATGGCGATGACCGGGCTTGCGGCATTCGTCGTGCACGAAGCATTGCTGGATATCCGACAGGTCTTCAAGCGGTTCTCGTTGAGTCCCATCAGCACTGTCGCGCCGAGCCCATTTTCCTCCTTGACTGGCGCGGTAATGACCACGCGTTTCGCCCCCGCATCAATATGCGCCTTTGCCTTTTCATAATCAGTAAAGAAGCCGGTTGCCTCCACGACGACATCCACTGCAAGCTCTTTCCACGGTAGCTGTGCAGGATCCTTTTCTGAAAGAAACTTTACCTCTTTTCCATCTATCAGAAGTATTTTGCTTCCGCCTGCCTCCTGCCTACTGCCTACTGCAAACTGGGCTCTTCCGTATACTGTGTCGTACTTTAAGAGATAGGCGAGATTCTCCAGCGAGCCGAGGTCATTTACAGCAACAATTTCAACCTGTGGTGAGTCAGTTGAATCCATGCCGCGCCCCCAAGAACGCCGTGCGAACGCCCTGCCTATTCGGCCAAAACCATTTATCGCCACTCGAATTGCCATAGCAAGTGAAAATTAATTATTCA
>MFMI01000017.1:4371-6873 GCA_001783465.1 Candidatus Kaiserbacteria bacterium RIFCSPLOWO2_02_FULL_54_13 | reverse complement strand
CCAATGCGGAACTCCGCTTTCGCGAGCGCAATAAGGTCTTCACAGTCATGCGGATATACCCAAACGCTATCTTGTAACCGTACAAATCCATACTCGTGCATAAATCGCCGCAAGCGATTCCGCACATTCTTACGTCGTTCTGGAATATCAAAGATGATCACACGCCACCGATGGTCCCATTTCCTTTTTTTGGTCAGAGCGGTTTTCTGCATCTCAAATTCCAGTACTCGCTTCCCTCGTTCAGTGATTCGCGCATAGCGCCGATCGCCTCTTTCTTCAAACGTGATAAGGCCATACGCCGCGAGCCGTCCGAGCGCCGTCTTCGTTTGATAATTGAACTTGGCGCCTTTCTTAGCGCCCATGTAATATTTTATGACCTTAGAAAAATCCGGTACCGCACCTATCGCGACCATGACTCCGCCAAGCGCTGCATAGAGCATCGCGTTCTGAAATGCTCCCAATCGCCGTTCCCTCCTCGCAGCTTTTTCCACCATTCCCATGCATGTATCCTACCTCTTCAGGTATCAAAGCTTTGACGCTATAGCGTCGAGTTGTGGATAGTGACTAACTATGAGAGGTTCTGACTGCTTGGAGTGGAACACCGCAAAGATATCTATCGGTAGGACACTTTACCGAAGTTAAATCGGTACTTCCTCTTCATTTTTTGACTAGGATACAACCTGACTTACCCAAGAAACGAATCCATTATTTTCTCTGCAACGGCTTTCGCTTCTGCATCTACCCTCTCCTTATACAAGTCAGGTCTTTTTTCAATTAAGTCGTCAACACTTTTTTCAATATGTTCATTATTTTCTATTTTATTCAAGAAGTGAAGCAATTTGTAATACACTTCCTTTGCTTTTTTAAAAGCCGTTGCATCTTCACCAAACTCAGAGAAAGTAGACCTCTTACCATCTATTTCAATAAAATATTTATCGGCGCCATCTCCTGTGCTTCTGCCAACTAAAATTTCCTGTGCATTATGTTTGAATTTATAATTCGTGACCCCATTCTTCATGTGTATGGCCTCTAAAGAAGGGGCGATCTGCTTAAATAGCTCAAGATCTGCCGGACTTAGTCTACCAGTTACCCAGGACTCTCTTTCTGCACTCATTAGTTCTTGTTTAACTCCCATATTCTCTTGGCCGGCTTTTTCAACTTCCTCGGGACTCGGTTGATTTAATCTTTCGCTCATACTTAATGAATATTGGTTAGGTTATGCCTTAAGCGTACCCCCCCCCGAAAAAATTGCAAGGTGAAGGGAGTGGCAAACGCAACGGTCGCAGATTTGGTATTGTGGAGGCAATGGCGAGCAGATTCATCCATCTCCATACGCATAGCCACTACAGCTTCTTGCAGGCGTTGCCGAAGGTGGATGAACTCGTGGAGAAAGCGCGAAAGGAGGGTATGGACGCGCTCGCGCTTACCGACGCCGGCAATATGCACGGCGCGATTGAGTTCTACAAGGCGGCAACGAATGCGGGCGTGAAGCCGATTCTCGGCGTTGACGCGTACCTCGCGCCGCGCTCGCGGCACGAGAAGGACCCGAATATTGACGCGAAGCGTTCGCGCATCGTGCTCCTCGCCAAAACGAACCAAGGGTACACGAACCTGCTCGCGCTCGTAACGAAGTCATGGACCGAAGGGTTCTTTGAGCGCCCGCGCATAGACAAGGAACTTCTGCGCGAGCACGGCCGCGGCATTATCGCGCTCCTGCCCTCCTTCGCCGGCGACGTCGCCCAGTGCCTGCGCGCCGGCGACCCCGATGGCGCCGCGGCCGCGCTCGCGGAATTCAAGAACATTTTCGGTAGCGAGAATGTCTTCCTTGAGATAACGCATCACCCGAAGGTCGCTGGGCACGAAGAATTGCAACAGCAGATAGTCGCCCTTGCCCATTCAAGCGGTACTCCGCTTGTCGGGCAACACGACGTCTACTATCTCGCGCCCGAGGACCGCGAGGCGACCGAGATTATGCGCCGCATTCAACAGGGCGGGCGCGGGAAGAATGAAGACGAGGACTTCTCCTTCATCAGCGAACACCGCGCTCTTGGACTTTTCAAGGATACCCCCGAAGCGGTGGATAATTCGCGGAAGATTGCCGACCGCTGTAACGTGTCCTTTGAACTCGGGAGATGGACATTCCCCGCCGTGCCGGTCTCACCCGGCTTTACAAATCACGACGAAGAACTGCGTGCGAAGGCGTATGCGGGCATTGAAGAGCGCGGTCTCGCAGAGACGAAGGAGATTGCCGACCGCATTGAGTATGAACTGAAGATTATTATCGGCAAGGGCTTCGCGGTGTACTACCTCATCGTCGCCGATTTGCTCGCATTCGCACGAAGTGCCGGTATCCTCACTACCACGCGAGGGTCGGCGGCAGGCAGTTTGGTCGCGTATCTTGTCGGCATCACGAACGTGGATCCTCTTTTCTATAAGCTACCCTTTGAACGATTCCTCAATCCCGAGAGGCCGAAGGCGCCTGACATTGACATGGATATGGCC
>MFMI01000017.1:0-4362 GCA_001783465.1 Candidatus Kaiserbacteria bacterium RIFCSPLOWO2_02_FULL_54_13 | reverse complement strand
GTACGTGACGTCGCGCGTGCGCTCGGTCACTCCTACGCCACCGGCGACCGCATCGCGAAGCTTATCCCAATAGGCTCGCAAGGGTTCCCGATGACCATTGACCGTGCGCTTGAACTGGAACCCGATTTGAAGACGCTCTACGACGAAGACGACGATACGCGCGAGGTCATCGGCCTCGCGAAGCGCATTGAGGGATGCGTGCGACATGTCGGCGTCCACGCGGCCGGCGTCGTGGTCGCGCCGACACCCCTTATTGAGTGGACTCCCATCCAACCGGACCCCAAGGGCACCGGCAAACTCATCACGCAATATGATATGTACTCCATCACCGACGAGTACGGCGGCGTGGGGCTCCTGAAATTTGACTTCCTCGGCATCAAAAATCTCGCCGTTCTCGCCGACGCGGTCGCCAGGGTGAAGGAGGCGCGCGGCATCGTTGTTGACATTGAAAATGTTCCTATTGATGACGCACGAACATTTGAGATGCTCGCGCGCGGCGAGACCGAGGGTACGTTCCAGTTGAACGGCTCCGGTATGACCCGCTGGCTTAAAGAACTGCGGCCGACTACCATCCATGACATCAATGCGATGGTCGCCCTCTACCGCCCGGGACCGATGGAGACGATTCCCTCGTATATTGAGCGCAAGCATAATCCGAAGCTCATACACTATCTGGACCCGCGTATGAAGGAGTACCTTGATTTCTCCTACGGCATTCTCGTTTACCAAGACGACGTGCTCCTCACCGCGATAAAGCTCGGCGGGTACTCGTGGCTTGAAGCGGATATGCTCCGCAAAGCGATGGGGAAGAAGATTCCGAAGGTTATGCAGGCGGAGAAAGAGAAACTGACGAAAGGTTTTATGGAATACGGCAAACTCTCCAAGCAGTTGGCGGAAAAATTATGGGAACTCATAGAGCCCTTTGCCGCCTACGGCTTCAACAAGGCGCACGCCGCGAGCTACGGCAAGGTCGCCTACCAGACGTCATATATGAAAGCGAACTATCCGGTGGAATATCTTGCCGCCCTCCTCACCGCGGACTCGGGCGATATCGACCAGATATCCATTTATGTCACCGAAGCGAAGCGCATGGGGGTCAAGATTTTGCCGCCGAATGTGAACGAGAGCGGCACGATGTTTACGGTTGTGTCAAATGGCGCCATCCGTTTCGGCCTCTCATCAATTAAGAACTTCGGCGACGGCATTTCAGAAGCGATTATTGCCGAGAGAGAAGCACACGGAGTCTTCGCCTCCCTCTCCGACTTCCTCTCTCGAATAGCGTCAAAAAATCTCAACCGCAAGTCGCTTGAGTCGCTTATCAAGTGCGGCGCGCTTGACCAGCTTGGCGAGCGCGGCTCTCTGCTTGAAAATATTGAGACGCTCCTCTCGTATCACCGCGAAGCGACCGCAGAAGCGCCCCAAGACTCTCTCTTTTCCGCCGGAGGTGGATCCGCCTTCGGCGGAGGCGGATTTCTTGCGCCAGCTACACTCACACTGCCGATAGGCAAGCCGGTCTCGCTCACAGAAAAGTTGAATTGGGAAAAAGAGTTGCTCGGCATCTACGTTTCCGGCCATCCGCTTGATGCGCACACCGCTATTATTAAGAAATCAGTACTCACTATCGCCAAGATTAAAGAGGAGCGGCAACAGGGGATGCTCGTCATCCTGCCGGTCCTCGTGACTCTCGTGCGCTCGGTGCTCACCAAGAGCGGGGAGAAAATGGCCTTTCTCACCGTAGAGGATACGACTGGCTCCATTGAGGCGGTCGTTTTCCCTAAGCTCTTCAAGACGCATACGAGCACTATCGTCCCGGGCGCGTGCCTCCTCGCCAAAGCGAAGGTCTCTATCCGAAACGGATCTGGCCGCGGAGGCGAGGTCTCGCTCGCGATAGAAGAGCTCAAACCGCTCTGATGTGTGATATATTCTGCAGATATGGACCCGAGGGAGCGCGACCATAAAAAGCTCGGTAAGGAGCTTGATTTGTTTGCTTTTTCAGATGTGGTCGGGAAAGGCCTCCCTCTCTTCACCCCTAAGGGTTCCGTTATCCGGCGCGAGCTTGAACGTTTTATCGTTGATGAAGAAATAAAGCGCGGGTATCTCCATGTCTATACGCCGGATATCGCCAAACTGGAACTGTATAAAAAGAGCGGCCACTACCCGCATTACAAAGATTCAATGTATGCGCCTATTGAAATAGACGAGGAACAATTTATGCTCCGACCAATGACGTGCCCACATCATTTTGAATTGTATCTACGCAAACCGGTCTCTTACCGTGAGCTCCCGATGCGTATCGCCGAGCTCGCGAAGCTCTACCGCTACGAGCAGTCTGGCGAGCTGATGGGTCTCCAGCGCGTGCGCACGTTCTGCCTCGCAGATGCGCATATTATCTGCGCTTCCGAAGAGCAGTCCGTTGAAGAAGTCAGCAGGGCTCTTGACCTCATAGAATACGTCACATCAGTCTTCGGTCTCGCGCTTGACGTGGACTACCGGTATCGCCTCTCGCTCGGTGACCGCACAAATACGGAGAAATATTATAAAAATGACGAGGGTTGGGAAAAAGGAGAGAATCTGTTACGGGAACTCATGAAAAGCCGCGGTTCAAAATTTGAAGAGGCGAAAAACGAGGCGGCTTTCTACGGCCCGAAGATAGACATCCAGATGAAGAATGTGAACGGGAAGGAGGATACGGCTTTTACGGTCCAATACGACTTCTGTATGCCCGACCGCTTTGACCTCACGTATATCGGCGAAGATGGCGGGAAACACCGAGCGTTCGTCGTACATCGCTCCTCTATCGGCGCCATTGAGCGCATTATGGCGTTCCTCATAGAAAAATATGGGGGGGCATTCCCGCTCTGGCTCGCGCCGGTGCAAGCAAAAATCTTGCCGGTATCTGAAAAGCACGGCGCGTATGCGAGTGAAGTCTTGAACGAACTCAAAGCGGCGGGTATTCGCGCGGAAGTAGACGATGCGAACGAATCGCTCGGCAAGAAAATACGGGACGCAAAGACGGAAAAAATCCCCTATCTCCTCGTCGTCGGCGATAAAGAAGTTGAAGCAAAAACTATTTCAGTGGATAGCCGCCTGCCTGCGCAGGCAGGCGACAAGGGAAAGTCAGACGCGACTCCCCTCTCCGACTTTATAGCGAAAGCTACCGAAGAAATTAGGCGCCGAGGGTAGCGAGCGCGCGGGTGAGCGCGAGCTTGGCACCGGTCACGCCGGTAGAGTAGCTGGAGTCAATTGCGTTCGTGAGCGCGGCGATAAGCTTCTCTAGGGTCGGCGTGTTGAGGCGCGCGACGAGGCGCGCCATGTCGGCGTCGCACGCGGTCCCGTCCACGCGAGCGCGATACGCGTCGTCAAGAAGACATACGACCTCTGACACGAGTTTTTCCGGCATCCCGCCGCCGCGGACATGCTGGCGGAGTCCAGCGAAGACTGCCTCGCGGTCGCCCTCTACAAGCGCGGCAGTAAAGCCGCGGATATGTGCCGGGGCCGAGACGGGCACCGTATCGCGAGCGGTGTCGGCCGTGATTGGTTCAACATTTTCATAGATTGGCTCAACATTTGCATATACTCTTGATGCTTGCGGACGGAGCTCCGACCCGAAAGGCGTCGGAGCGGGAGGGACTGGAGAATGGCTCCTTGCGAGACCCTTCACGATATCGTCTATTGAAAGGGCACCGTTCTTCGCAAAGGATTTGAATCCTTCGTAGGACGAGTACCCGCGTGGCGCTTCACCCACCACACTTTCAGTACGGCGCCGGGCTTCATGCGGTTCTGGCATCACAGCCGGTGCGGGTTCTGGCACCCAAGCAGGTGCAGTGCGCAATTCTTGCGCATTCAGAGCGTTTGAGACACGGGTTCCGAAACTGCGTGCGGAACGGCTCGCGAATGGCACCGCCCCAAAGAGCACCAGGTATGCGAGAGCGAGTGCCCATCCGATAAGTGCGAGCCAGTAGAGCGTCGTGCCGATGGGGCCGAGCTCAAGACCCGTGTATGGAATCTGCGAGAGATAGAGATACGAGCCGAGGACTTGGCCGACATGGGGAACCGAGGAGAGCACGACCTTCGGCTTAGATGGACCGCCTCCGCCGCCGCCGCCTCCGCAGTTACTGGTGCAACCGGTAGTGATAACGGGCGGCACATCATTGTTGGTGATGGTGCACACCTTGTTCTCGCCCGCCGCGAGCGTGACGGAGCCGGACGCGCTGCAGTTGCCGCTGATGGTGGCGGTGTATCCCGGCTGATTGGTTTCAGAGACGGTATAGGTGCCGGGGCTGAAGGTGTTGACCACACCGCTGGTCACGGCCGTGGTATTCACAAACAGCGGGAAGTCGGCGATTACTTTGGTGCCGCCGT
>MFMI01000016.1:15618-16616 GCA_001783465.1 Candidatus Kaiserbacteria bacterium RIFCSPLOWO2_02_FULL_54_13 | reverse complement strand
CGACCTCTTGAAGCCGGAATCGCTAGTAATCCCGGGTCAGCCAAACCGGGGTGAATACGTTCTCGAGTCTTGTACTCACAAATAAATGCGCCCGGCAGCGCGTAGTTCTAAGTGGTTCAAATCCACTCCTCCCCACTCGTCGTGGGGAGCGTAGCTGAAAGATAGGTTCAACGCCGTAAGGCATGGACTGAAGGATCTGGAAGCAAAATGTAGCCTGTATATACAAAGCTGTATTGACCCATGAGTGGGCGGTGAGTATGGGGAAGATACCAAGAAAGGCTGTACAGGATGTATGGAATAGAATTATGCGTGACCCGTGGGAGACCCAGTTGTCCACATGGCAACGATTGCGAATGATGTATGTACCGTCAATTCATTGATAGAATATACAGATGAAACAATCAACGGAAACTGGGAGTCAGCTGAGTCATAGTATCGCGCTCTTCCACAAGAAGAATGCGAGAAGGACGAAACCTGGTGTGCTATCTGCCGATTACATTGTTGGTTTAACCGATGGCGAAGGAAGCTTTACAGTTTTCCTCAATCCCCCAAGAAAAGAGCACGGCTCTATAAATTATAGAGTACAGTGCCGTTACTATATCAAGATGCGGGAAGACGACCTTCCTCTCCTTGAGAAAGTACAAAAGTTTTGGGGGTGCGGAAGGATATACTTCCAACGCGAATATCGGGAAAATCAGCGAGATAACTATCGGTTTGAGATATTCAACTATGATCTACTAAAGAGAGTGGTTGTACCTTTTTTCAAAAGGCATCCGCTCGAGAGTAAACGAGATAAGGACTTTGAGCTTTTTTGCCAAATTCTAGATCTCGCCATTGCGAAAGCCCATCACACAAAGAAGGGTCTTGCGAAGATTATGAAATTGAAATCGAAGATGCATTCCTAGGATTCGCGTAGTGCGGGAAATCCGCATGCTATGTGGAAACATGAAGTTGTGCCAACTATCATATTCGCCCGTCAAGTCAAGGGAGTTGGGGGT
>MFMI01000016.1:6662-15605 GCA_001783465.1 Candidatus Kaiserbacteria bacterium RIFCSPLOWO2_02_FULL_54_13 | reverse complement strand
TCAAGTCAAGGGAGTTGGGGGTGCCCGAAGGACTGCCTCGCGCAGTACTACGGCAAATTCAATGACAAGGACTAAGTCGTAACAAGGCACGGGTAGCGGAAGCTGTTCGTGGAACATATCCAATTTGGAACCGATCTTCTCGAAAGGAAGGTCATGTCGATACCCGCTCTTTCTCCAAGAAAGGGCGGGTGAGAGATAGTACTCGTCTCTAAATGGTACTCGAGCGCCCGGGAACGTAATCGGGTACTCTGGAAGCTGGGCGCTGGAAACTTGATGCTGGAAATTTCTAGACTCCAGATTCTAGCCTCCAGTCTCCAGAGTTGAATAGGCGGAACAAAAGAGCGCACACATCTTTTCTACACATTTTTACAATTACAAAAACACCCCAGAAGGGTGTTTTTGTTGTTTTGGTGCAAGCGCCAGGGGTCGAACCTGGGACCGCCCGAGTATCAGTCGGGTGCTCTACCAGCTGAGCTACGCTTGCGAGTGAGGAAATACCAAACGTATGTCCTCATATGTTCTGGTGTTCTCCGAACGAGCAAGCAGTATGGTAATCCATACAGTTGCGAGAACTTTTTGATACTATCAGAAACCGCCTCGTGTTTCCACTCTTAAAGCAGATACATCGTTATACCCATGGCTCGGCGAACGAGTGTTTATCGCGGTTATACTGGAGGTAATGAGGACAGTACTCGTGTTTGTCGGGCTCGTGCTTCTCGCTGTGGTAGCGGGAGTATTTATGACTAGCTCTGACCGCGGCGGCCCGGCGGCTGTTACTGTGCCGTTTACCGCGCTCGCTGAGGGCTCGCGGTCTGAAGTGACTTCGCGCGTGAATTATCTTATTGATACGCAGGAGGAGCTCGCGAGACTCTGGGATCTTTTACAAGAAGCTCCGCCCATCCCGACAGTTGATTTTAATACAAAAGTGGTAGCGGCGGTCTTCGCCGGCGAAGTACCGACTGCCGGTTATGACATAGCGGTAACCGAGGTAGAAGACGCTGACGATCGAGTGGTGAGGATAGAGCTCGTGAAGCCCAACGAGAGCTGTGTGCTCGCACAATCAGTAACCGCGCCGTACCAGGTCATAGAATTACCGAAGACGTCTCTCCCGTTCACCCACGCCGACACCTGGACGACAAAACCTTGTCCATAGGCTAGGATTCGCGTAATGGACCCCGTTAGAAGCAAGACATCAGGGATGTCTGCCGACTCGTCTGCGAGTCGGGCTTCCGGGGTGGACGCCTCGGCGCGCTTTCGCGGGAAGCGGATTACCGTTATAGGACTCGGCCTCCTCGGTCGGGGTGTCGGTGATGCCCGCTACCTCGCCGAGTGCGGGGCGGAGCTTGTCGTGACCGACCTCAAGTCGCGCGAAGAACTTACCGAGTCGGTGGTGCAATTGGAATCATACAAGAACATCACCTTTGTGCTGGGCGAGCATCGTTTGGAAGATTTTTCCGCCGGAGGCGGACCCGCCTCCGGCAAGCGCGGACCAGATATGATTCTCAAAGCCGCCGGCGTCCCACTGGATTCTCCTTATATCGCCGAGGCGAAGAAAAATAACATTCCGGTCCGTATGAGCGCGGACCTCTTCGCCGAGCTCTCCGGCATCCCTTGTATCGGCGTGACCGGCACGCGCGGCAAGTCCACCGTGGCGCATATGCTCTACGCTATTTTGAAAGAAGCAGGGAAGCCGGCCGTGCTTGGCGGGAATGTTCGTGGCGTTTCCACTCTTTCATTGCTTAAGGAGATAACGCCCGAGCATATTGCCGTGCTTGAGCTGGATTCGTGGCAGTTGCAGGGCTGGGGCGAGGCGCAGATGAGTCCTCATATCGCGGTCTTCGTCACGCTCTACCAAGACCATCTTAACTATTACCATAATGATTTGGATGCGTATCTTGCCGACAAGGCGAACATATTTTTGTACCAGAAGCCAGAAGACACGCTCATTCTCGGCAAACAGTGCGCGCCGACTATTATTGACCGATACGGCGAGAGAATTGAATCAAAGACGATTGTCGTTGACGAGACCAAACTGCCCGACACGTGGGTGCTTAAAATTCCCGGAATACACAACCGCTACAACGCCGCCCTCGCGCTCGCCGCAATCCGCTCTCTGCCTGCCGGCAGGCAGGGCGCGCTAGATATCCCAGACGAAGTCAGTCACCGCGCTCTAGAGGCGTTTACAGGCGTCCCGGGTCGTTTAGAGCTCATCGCAGAGAAGAACGGCGTGAAGGTTTATAACGACACGACAGCCACGACGCCCGAAGCGACCCTTGCCGCGCTCTCTGCTCTTGACCCCGCGCGCACCGTGCTCATTATGGGCGGAGCAGACAAGAATCTTGATATGAGCGCACTTCTTGCAAGATTGCCGGGAGTGAAAAAGGTCATCCTGCTCGCCGGCACCGGCACCGATTGCATTAAGAACGAATTACCAAAAGGTATGATATATCATACTATTTCTGACGCGGTCGGAGCCGCGATACAGGAGACGAAGTCAGGCGACACTATTCTTTTCTCGCCAGCATTTGCCTCCCTCGGCATGTTCAAAAACGAATACGACCGCGGCGACCAGTTTAACGAACTGGTGAAGAAACTGCCATGACAAAAGAAAATGACGTAAACATCGGCGGGATGCATGTTGAACTTTTCATGCCCGGCGAAAACGTAGCGGGGAATACCGTCGTCATTCCAGAACTTCCTCATGGTTCAAACATAGTGAACATTGTGTCAGGAACCGAAGATTTGAGCGATTGCGATGCTCTCATGACACGGAATCACAACCTATCTCTCGGCATCAAAACGGCCGACTGCGCTCCCGTCTGTTTCTCTGACGGAGAGAAAATCGGCATCGCGCATATCGGGTGGCGCGGACTCTGTCTCGGACTTATTGGAAAGATGCTGAATGAATTTGAGGCGACGAGTCTTTCGGTGTATGTGGCGCCGTTTCTACATTCATTTACAATCCAAAAGGATTTCTGTTATGAACAGATAACGCAAAAATTCGGCGAGCGTTTCATAACCCATCAATTTGGGGAACTTATCTTTCGTTTTAAAGATGCAATCACTTCATTACTGCCGCCACAAACGGTGTATGATTCTAGAAATACAGCATCCGACCCTTCTTTCCCCAGCTACCGTCGCAATAAAACAGACAAACGTTTCATTACGGTCGTTAGATTTCAAAAATTATGGAAATCATAATCGTTTTCTTTGTTGCCATTGTGGTAACTCAATTTATAAAAGTAATTTGGTTTTATTTGAGTAAAGATGAGCGCAAACCGCGTTCTTTTTTATGGCCAAGTTTTTGGATAGGAGGTTTCCCAAGTAGCCACACAGCGGCTCTTACAAGTGCTCTTTATGTAATCTGGAAATATGATGGCATGAACTTATTGTTTGGTTTTGGAGTGATTGTTTCTCTACTTCTAATCTATGGTCTGCTTGAGGATAAAAAACGCCAAGTATTGTTTGAAGAATATTTCATGCAAAGCAACGATTCTTCACTACAGAAAATCGTCGTCGAAGAGCGTCTCCTTTCCTTTAGCGGGCATTCGTTATTTGAAATAATCAGTGGCGGTTTTGTCGGAATAGCTGTCGGTTTCGTAATGACGACTTTTTTCTTATGATCGGTATCTTTGATTCAGGAAGCGGCGGGCTGACGGTGCTGAAGGCGATACGCGAGCAGATGCCCTCGGCGGACATTCTCTACTTCGGCGATATCAAAAATGCGCCCTATGGCGAAAAGTCGCGCGAAGAGCTCTCGCGGCTCACGGTGAACAGCATCCGCGTCCTCCAGGCGCGCGGCGCGACCAGCATCGTGAGCGCCTGCAATAGCGTCTCGGCCTCGCTCGCGATCTCGCTCTTTGACGTGCTCGGACTCGCACAGCAGAACCTCATTGAAATGGTCGGTCCGACGGTAAGCTCTTTTAAAGATTTCAAAAAGCCCATTCTGCTTGCGGCCACGCCCGCAACCATCTTCTCTGAACTCTACCAAAACGCTTTTCAGATGCTCGGCATTGAGATTGACACGGTTGCCATCCCAAAACTCGCCGGCGCGATAGAATTCGGCATCTCCACGATAGACCAGGAACGATTGATCGCGGCCGTGTTCGCTACGCGTGACATGAAGAAATATGGCGCTCTCATCCTCGCCTGCACGCACTATCCGCTCGCGTTGGTCTCCTTCCGCAAGGTACTCGGAGACGTACCGTTTTTTGACCCGGCAGAGGCGGTTGCGAGCCGTGTCAAGCGGCAACTCTGGCCGCGGGAGGTCGGCGACGGCAAGCTTCGGCTCCTCGTGAGCAGAGATACGCCGCAGTTCCGCTCTCACGTGGCGGCGATGCTCCCCGATGCCTCCTATGTCATAGAGATGTTAGATTAGGCGTATGGAAAAGGGAAAGAAAGTCCATTTTGTTGGTATAGCTGGTGTCGGAATGTCTGCGCTCGCGCAGATGCTATTTCGCGGAGGAGCCCGGATAACCGGTTCGGATAACGTGCGATTCCCTACATTGGACGCGGTAGAAAGATTGGGTATACCGGTAACGATCGGGTACAACGCTGAAAATATTCCAAAAGATACGGAACTGGTCGTATATACTGATGCCGCACATTCGGACAATGTAGAACGCGCAGAAGCAGTTCGGCGCGGGATTCCACAGAAGTCATACTTCGGAATGTTAGGTGAAGTGTCAAAAGGGAAGAAGACAATTGCGGTTGCGGGCACGCACGGGAAGACGACGACGACCGGTATGCTCGCGAAAATATTGAAGGATGCAGGAGCGTCGCCGACAGCGATTGTGGGCTCTATTGTGAAAGATTTTGGTTCTAATTATTTGCATGGCGATTCTGATATTTTTGTTGTGGAGGCGTGCGAATATCGCGACCACTTGCTGGAGCTCTCGCCCACGGTACTCGTCATTACCAATCTTGAGTGGGACCATACGGACTGGTTCCCCTCGCTTACGGCACTGCAGGAGACATTCAGAAAAGCGATTGAGAAAGTGCCTGCAGACGGCGCGATTGTCACGAATCCGAATGATAAAAATATCGCGCCCCTGCTCGCACACGCCAAGGCAAGAATTATTGATTACGCACAAGAACCCGCATACGCACTGCGTCTTCCGGGGGAATTCAACCAGAACAATGCCCGTGCGGCCGCGGCGGCCGCACGGGTTGCTCTCCCGACGATTTCTAATGCAACAATTTCTGATTCGCTCGCCTCATTTCTCGGCACGTGGCGCCGATTTGAATACAAAGGGAAGACAATGAGGGGCGCAGACGTGTATGACGATTACGCCCACCATCCCACAGCTGTAAAAGCGACCCTACAGGCACTACGGGCTAAGGTAAAAGGACAGATAACAGTCGCATTCCATCCCCATCTCTACAGCCGCACGCGAGACTTACTTGGTGAATTCGCTACCGCATTTAGCGACGCCGATCAGATATTCATCGCGCCTATCTATCCTGCACGCGAGGTAGACGACGGCTCTATCTCAAGTGAAATCCTCGCCGAGCGTATTCGCGCGACTGGCACGGAAGCGACTGCACTCGATTTTGATGCTATTGAACGCGAACTTGGCGAGGTCGAAGCGGGCGACACTATCATCACCATGGGCGCGGGCGACATCTATAAAATCGCCGACACACTCGTAAAAAAATGACGGTCCCCGAAGGGACCGTTTTGAATCTCACGCCTGAGCTCAGGTGATGATCAGAAGGTGCATCCTGTTTGCGACACTGAAGAACTCAATGCTGGTTTGGGTAGGAGAAAGCCGGTATTGCTCCGTCTCTTCAATTTCCGCACGCACTTGCCGACACAATTCGAGAAGATCGTCGGGGAGAGCGAAAATCCCGAACTGTTCATACGTGTCCTGCGTCAGCGTGAATGGCGAGCGGTCCGCAAGCAGAAGGGCAAATAATTCACGGGCCTTCTCTACCGCCCCAAGGGTGTATTCCGTATCCATAGCAATTTCTCCTCGTTCACAATAATAACAGTAGTGGGTCAGAAATGATGCTCCGCAGTATATTATATCGTCCTAAGCGTATAAGTCAATGTGATATCCACAAGCGAGTAAGGTAGAGTGACAGGATGGGTAAACTTTCCGTGGTTGCGACGCCGATAGGGAACTTGGAGGACATCACGCTCCGCGCTCTGCGAACGCTGAAGGAGTGCGACGTCATCTATGCCGAAGATACTCGCCTTACGGCGAAGCTTTTAGCGCGCTATCAAATTAAGAAGTCATTGCAACGGCTTGATGCGGCGACAGAAATAAAAAAAGCAAATGAAATAATCGCCCGGCTTGAAGCGGGCGAGCACGTCGTGCTCGTGAGTGACGCGGGTACGCCCGGCATTTCTGATCCCGGTGCACGCCTCGTGAAGGCAGTACGAGAACATCCTTACATACTCAAGGATGTTGGTGTGTTAATTGAGGCGATACCGGGGCCCTCGGCGCTCACCGCGGCACTCTCGGTCGCGGGAATTGATTCGTCAGAATTCACCTTCCTGGGCTTCTTGCCGCACAAGAAGGGAAGGCAAACGTTGCTTAAAAAAATTGCGGCGAACGAGTTCCCTACCGTGCTCTATGAATCGCCGCATCGCATATTGAAATTACTGAAAGAGCTTGAGACGCTGAAAGTGTCACACGTTACCATCGCGCGCGAGCTCACCAAGATCCACGAAGAAGTCATTGCCGGTACGCCCGCTGAATTACTGGCGCATTTCTCCGCTCATCCCTCCACCATCCGTGGCGAGTTTGTCGTCATTGTAGAGCCCTGATATACTTCACCTATGTCCCGCCCAAGCATGCTTATCGTTCTCGGCATTCTCGTTATTCTCGTGCCGTTTTCAGGATTGCCGATGTCATTTCGCCACCTGCTCTCAATTATCTTCGGCGCGTGCGTCCTCGGCATCGGCCTCTCGTTGCGTGTTCATAGGGAGTAAGATTTTGATATACTAGAGCGTAATGGAGAATCCAGAACGCGTTACCTACTTCGCGGCTACCGATGCGCGCGGGAAGTATATCCCTTTCGGCATCAAGTCCAAGGACCGCGACCGCCACATGTACGTCATCGGCAAGACCGGGATGGGCAAGTCCACCCTGCTGGAGAACATGGCGATCCAGGACCTGCGCAACGGCGAAGGCTTCGCCTTCATTGACCCGCACGGAGGCACGGTTGACCGGCTTCTGGACTACATCCCCGAGAATCGCATCAAGGACGTCGTCTACTTCGCTCCGTTTGATATGGAGCACCCCATCGCCTTCAACGTGATGGAGGACGTGGGCTACGATAAACGCCACCTGGTGGTCTCCGGCCTCATGGCAACCTTCAAGAAGATTTGGGAGGACGCGTGGAGCGCGCGCATGGAATATATTCTTACGAACACGCTCCTCGCCCTTCTTGAATATCCGGGCGCGACCCTGCTCGGCGTCAACCGGATGTATACCGACAAAGAGTATCGGAGGAAGGTGGTGGACAACGTGAAGGACCCGGTCGTGAAGGACTTCTGGACGAAAGAATTCGCCAATTACGGCGACCGCTATACCCAGGAAGCGACGCCCGCCATCCAGAACAAGGTCGGCCAGTTTACCGGCAACCCGCTCATACGGAATATCATCGGCCAGCCGAAATCTTCGTTTGACATCAGAGAAATGATGGACAAGAAGAAGATACTCATCATTAATCTCTCCAAGGGCCTCGTGGGGGAGACGAACATGCGCCTCTTGGGCTCTATGCTCACCACGCGCATTTTCCTCGCCGCGATGAGCCGGGCGAATCTCCCCGCGGGCGAACTCGCAAAGCTTCCGCACTTCTATTTCTACGTTGACGAATTCCAGAATTTTGCAAACCAGACATTTGCAGAAATCCTCTCCGAGTCGCGCAAATATAAATTGAATCTCGTCATCGCGCACCAATATATAGAACAGATGGAAGAAGAGGTGCGCGACGCCGTCTTCGGCAACGTCGGCACCACCGTCGTCTTTCGCGTCGGACCCTTTGATGCCGAAGTGCTGGAGACCATTTTTATGCCGCAGTTCACCAAAGAAGACGTCGTCGGATTAGACCGCCGACAGGTCTACCTCACGCTTATGATAGATGGTGTCGGGTCAGTACCGTTCTCTGCCGTCACCATTCCGCCGATAGAATCGCCAAAAGTATCCTATCGCGAACAGGTCATTGATTCTTCGCGCGAACGATTCACGGCGCCACGCGCGAACATAGAGAACGCTATCATACAAGAGCTTGCCGCAAGCGCGGCGTCCGAAGTGCCGCCGGATATGCGGATGAAAAAGAGGCAAGTGCCTCGCACATCCGAACCCGCACAAAAGGGAACGGCCAGACCGTTTATGCCTCGCACGGCAACTCCGCTTCCGTCCCGTCCTCCTGTTGTACGTCCGTCGCCCCCTTCTCAGCCGCAGAAAAGCACTGAAGATTTAAAGTCAATTTTGCGAACCATGACGATGAAAAGCGGTGCAGAAAAAGAAAAGAAACACGAACAACACCAACAGTCACTGAAGGGGGCCCTCTCGGACGTGATTACGCGCAATAGCCAACCTCCGGTTCCCGACCCCAAACCTGCCGTCCCGGCACAGCTAGAGCGGAGAGAGTCGCCGAAACGGCCGTTTGAGGTCTCAGAAGACACATTGCGCGACGTGCTTAAGGGCGGTACATAATAATACTCATGCGCACTGCCGGGCTGATCGCTCTAGCCGTTTTACTGCCTTTTACTGCGTATGCGGCGCTCGTAAACATCAATACGGCCGATGCGACACTTCTTGACACCCTCCCCGGCATCGGCCCCTCAAAGGCCGCGGCTATCGTTGATTTCCGTACTCAAAACGGCCCGTTCGCAGTCATTGAGGACATACAGAAGGTGAGCGGCATCGGTCCCGTCACCTTCGCGAACATGAAGGCACAGATAACGGTAGGCATCGTGGCAGCGCC
>MFMI01000016.1:4729-6627 GCA_001783465.1 Candidatus Kaiserbacteria bacterium RIFCSPLOWO2_02_FULL_54_13 | reverse complement strand
CAAGCACATGAAGAAGCAGTTCGCGCCCCCGCAGGAGCGACAGAGCTCGCCCCTGCGGGGGCGGCATTGCCTCCCCCCGCCTCGAATGCTCGCGCCGCTGGCCTCTTCAATTCAATCTGGACCCTCGGTCTTCTCGGTGTCATTCTGGTCGCGGGCGGAGCATTCATATTCCTGTAGTTCGCACCGTAGCCTTTTTTGTACTAATCTCATACCATGAAGGACCAAAAGCTCATTCTCGTGACCGGCGGAGCCGGCTTTATCGGTTCGAATCTCTGCAAGCGTCTGGCGAAGGATGGCCACAAGGTCATCTCGCTGGACAACTACTTTACTGGTAGCCGCGAGAATCATGTTAAGGGCGTGGAGTATCGCGAGGGCCATACCAAGGATGTAGAGAAACATGTGCCGGAGACACCCGACCTCATCTATCACCTCGGCGAATATTCGCGTCTCGAGAAAAGTTTTGAGGATGTAGAACAGGTGTGGGACCTGAACCAGTACGGCACCTTCGCCGTGCTTGAATTCACGCGTCGCCGCGGCGCGAAGCTCGTCTATGCGGGTTCGTCAACGAAATTCAGCGATGGCGGTCTCGGGCGCGACCAGAGTCCGTATGCATGGAGCAAGGCGAGTATGAGCGAACTGGTCAGGAACTACGGAGATTGGTTCGGCATCAACTACGCCATCACCTATTTCTATAACGTGTATGGGCCGAATGAGCGCGCGGGCGCCATGGGAACCGTGAACGCGATTTTCAAAGAGCAGTACAAACGCGGACTCCCTCTCGGCGTCGTTGCTCCGGGGACTCAAGTACGCATTTTCACGCACGTGCACGACATTGTTGACGGTCTCGTCGTCGTTGGAGCACGGGGAACAGGCGACGGGTATGGTATCGGAAGCACAGAAGATGCGTATTCCATTCTTGAACTCGCAAGACTCTTTGGCAGGGAGGTCATTATGCTTCCCGAGCGGCAGGGGAATCGTATGCAAGCCGCTATTGATTGCAGTAAAACGCGCGCGCTCGGCTGGGCGCCACGTCGTTCGCTGAAAGACGACATCGCCGGATTCGTGAAGCACACGAAGCCCGAGCCGCCACCCGAGTGCCGTGTGCTCGTTTTCACCACCACCTTCTATCCCGTCTCGGGTCCCGCGGAAGATGCGCTCTGCGAGCTTATGCGGCAAGTTCCTGATGTGCATTTTGACATCATTACGGCCGTCCACACGAAAGAGGCACTTGGTGTTCCCTGTATCGTTGCAAACGGCACCGTCTATCGTGTCGGGTTCGGCAATCGCTTTGACAAATTTCTTTTGCCAATTCTTGGTATACGCGAGGCGCTACGCCTCGCGAACAAACATAAATATCTTTTCTCGTGGTCCATTATGGCAAGTTACGGCACTCTCCCCGCGCTCGCGGTGCGGAGAGGGAAGCTCATCCCGCTTCTCGTCACGCTCGCCGACCAGGACCTCTCGTGGTATGAGCGGCTCTTCCTGCGCCTTATTCTCTCACAGACCGACCAGGTTCATACCTCTACGCCTGAACAAGGGAGGGAGCTCGTCTCACTTGAAAAACGCATGCGCGCCCGCAAGTCGTTTGGCGCGGGTGACTCCTTCGCCAACCAAATCCGCTTCGCCTATGCCGCCATCCTGCGCAAACGCAATGCCACATAAGAAAATAAAAAAAGTTCTCATATTCTCGCTTGCGTATTATCCAACGTTCGTTGGCGGAGCAGAGGTCGCGATCAAGGAGATCACCGACCGGCTACCGCCGGAGGAGTTTGAGTTCCATGTGCTGACGCTCCGGTTTGACTCGCACTTGCCGAAAATGGAGAAGATAGGGAATGTCATCGTACACCGCATCGGTTTCTCAAAAGCCTCGCCGACTTTCGTTGATTTGAAGAAGTTTC
>MFMI01000016.1:4412-4709 GCA_001783465.1 Candidatus Kaiserbacteria bacterium RIFCSPLOWO2_02_FULL_54_13 | reverse complement strand
TGGTTCCAGTTCGCGGCCGTCTTCGCCGCTCTACGGCTTCACCGGCGATATCGCTTCACCGGCATCTGGGCCATGATGTCGCACTCGTGCGGCATTCCGGCCGGCATCTTCAAGACGCTCCATCCAGAGGTGCCTTACTTGCTCACGCTCCAAGAAGGCGATTCGCCCGAACACGTCGAACGGCTCGCGCGGCCGGTGTGGCCTTTGTTCAAGCGTAGCTTCACGGAGGCTGACGCTCTGCAGGCGATATCGAATTTCTTGCTCGCCTGGGGAGAGAGAATGGGATTCCGTGGGGAA
>MFMI01000016.1:0-4393 GCA_001783465.1 Candidatus Kaiserbacteria bacterium RIFCSPLOWO2_02_FULL_54_13 | reverse complement strand
GCACTTCTCGTCTCGTGCACAAGAATGCGCTCGATGATGTTATTCGCGCCCTCCCGATGCTTCCGAGCAACGTGTACTTCATTAATTTCGGGTTCGGTCCCGACAAGAACAAGCTTGCGTTATTCGCGCAAAAGCTCGGTGTCTCGAGTCGGGTAGTACTTGAGGATTATCCCGGTATCGCTGTCTTGCCGGACTATCTGCACGCATGCGACATCTTCATCCGTCCGTCGCGCTCGGAGGGAATGGGAATCTCCTTTATTGAGGCAATGGCGGCAGAACTCCCAGTCATCGCCACGCAGGAGGGCGGTATCGCGGACTTCCTTTTTGATGCGCAACGAAATTCTGACAAAGAGACGACCGGTTGGGCGGTGGACAAAGATTCTCCCGAGCAGATCGCGAGTGCGGTGCGGGACATTCTCGCGGATCCAGAAAAGGTCGCTCGGGTGAAGGCGGCTGCGAAGAAGCTTGTCCTCGAGAAATATGATTGGAATCTCATCGCCAAACAGATGGAGCGTCTGTTTCAGACCGTATTTGCTGGCCCACAGCTATTGACTTTTTGTAATCCTTGGTATATTATACACGGCGGCTAATGAGGCGCGGATTCCCGCGCTTCAGGATAGCTCTTTTAGGAGAAAAACATGGCGGCGAAAGTCGACATCGTGGGGACGACAATCTCGGCTCCACAAATGAGTGAATTCTTCCGTCTCGTAGCTCTGCCGGAAAGTTTCGTCAACGGAGCGTCGTTCCAACTGTATCTGGAACACCGTGATCCGTTTCCTCAACAGGGAACGTCAGCGGCGGCTTCAAAAGCTGAACCGGTAAAGAAGTTCGCACTGCTCGCGGATCTCGGGATCATCACGGTGCCCAACAACTACGATCACGCGACATGGCTCAAGACGTTCGCGAAAAAGAATCGCAAGAAGTTCTACTACTACAACGACTCGATAAACGACGAGAACTTTTCGAATCCGAGTCGCGTCCTGAAGCCAGGCGAAAAGCTACACGTTCGCGTGTTCAAGCAGGTCGTCAGTGGCATGACGACCTCCGAGGAACGCATGGCCTTCTTGTCCACGCAGAAGACGGTCCTCACGGGTGCGCAAGGCGCATCGCTTGTGTTCGAGCAGAAGCGCGACCAATTGCCCAAGGGCTACTGGCACAGTTCTTTCGGTGAAAAAGATCGCCTCTGGCAAGATGCGGGCGGCTACCACTGCGTGCCGAGCGTGTACGCCCGCTCCGATGGCGGCTTCGAGTTCCGCCTCGGCCACTTCGGGCTGGTGTGGCGCGACGACGACGCCCTCCTCTGCTTCTGCGACGTCGAATAGTCCTTAGACCCGTAGACACTCAAAACGGTCTTTGGAAGTTAGATTCTTTGAGCCTTCGCTTTTGCGCGGGCTCAATTTTTTATATACTGGATGCAGATTTCGATAGCGCATGCGGCTACGGTTGCCTGTCATCGAATTCTCGTACAAGGATTGGCGAGTAGTCTGCCGGGTACGCTTTACAGACGAGTGCCGCCTTGTATGAAAAAATCACATACGTCGGTGCGGTGTGTTCGCGAGTGCAGGACTCGGGATAAAATACAAAGAAGAACACGCGTTCTTCTTGGTGGTACAGATAACACATCGTACTTAGCTTCAGGAGGTTCTGCGGACGGCTACCACTGCGTGCCGAACGTGAACGCCAACTCCGATGGCGACTTCAAGTTCAACCTCGGCAACTTCGAGAAGGTGTGGAACGACGACAACACCCTCCTCTGCTTCTGCGACAGAGATGATTTCTCTCGCTACTTTCTGGCGGGAGTTTTGTCTTCAATGCTTTTCTTCCACCCGCCAAGCATGCGCCCCACTTCGTCGAGTAATAAAATGAATTCTCCGTACCGCTTATGATCAATGATGGCGTGTTCCCATCCCAGTTGTAAAAAGAATTTAAGAAGGTCGGACTTTGCTATCGCCTGCGAGACGAGGGATAACTTCTCGAATTTATCATAGGCAAAACATGCCCGGAATATGAGTTCGAGAAGCAAGGTAAATACGTCGTCAATTTTTGCTCCGAGCGTGTAGCGATCAACGCGTTTTAAGTTTATGATTGAGCCATGCCACAGTCGATATACTTCTTTTGCGCGGACAAGAACGAGCGGGATCGGGGGGGGCTTAAAGGCCTATGTTCATTCATACCTACAACTCTATCATTACCATCGAGAACCTTCTTTTAACGTGGGAACGATTCCTGCGCGGGAAGAAAAAGAAGAAAGACGTTATCGCTTTTCAAGCCGAACTTAGCACACATATCGCCAGTCTCTATAGAGATCTCAAAAATAAGACCTATACGCACGGACCCTATTCAGCGTTCAATATCTCTGACCCAAAGCCACGCAATATCCACAAAGCAAGTGTGCGCGATCGTGTTGTGCACCACCTGCTCTACAGGGAGCTCTATTGGTACTTCCACGGTCGCTTTATCTTTGGCTCCTATTCATGCAGAAATGACAAAGGCACCCATAAGGCGCTCGACCGTTTCCGAAGTTTTGCCCGCAAGGCATCCAAAAACCATACTCGTACATGCTACGTGCTTAAATGCGATGTCAAGAAGTTTTTTGCGAGCATTGACCATACTGTTCTCATGAGAATTCTTGGACGACATATTGCCGATCCCGACATCCGCTGGCTTCTTACGCACATTATCGAGAGTTTTCATACAACTGCTCCGAATGTCGGACTGCCGCTTGGAAATCTCACGAGCCAGCTCCTCGTGAATGTCTATATGAACGAGTTCGATCAGTATGTAAAGCACACACTAAAGCAAAAATACTATATCCGCTATGCTGATGATTTTGTCTTCTTATCTCGGGACAGGAACGATCTCCGAGAAACACTACGATATATCGTAGTGTTTCTGAGCGGACATTTGAAGCTAACGTTACATCCAGACAAGGTTTCAATCACAACCTTTGCCTCGGGAGTGGATTTCTTAGGATGGGTTCATTTCCCGCACCACCGACAGATCAGAACAAGTACCAAAAGGAAGATTATTCGGATGATGGAGGGATATCCGAAGCGCGGAACGATTAGCTCGTATCGAGGACTTTTACAACACGGAAATACCTACCGACTTCAAAAAAGATTAAAAATGTTGAGTTATTAGAGCACTATTTTTATATTGCAACCGATGTACTCGGGAGCAGGGTTATACTAGTATCACTACATGAAATTGGTTATCGCGACACCCTTGTACCCGCCCGAGATAGGCGGGCCGGCGACCTATGCGAAGCTCTTGTGCGAGGGTCTGCCGGCGAAGGGTATTGAAGTGGCGCTGGTGAAATTCAACGAGGTGCGGCACCTGCCGAAAGTCATACGGCACATTGCGTATTATTTTCGCGTACGAAAGGCGGCGCGCAGTGCCGATATCGTGCTCGCGCTTGACCCGGTTTCAGCGGGTCTCTCGGCACTGTGGACGGCGAGGCGGGCGGGGAGGCCCTTTGTCGTAAAGATAGTCGGCGATTATGCGTGGGAGCAGGGGCGCCAGCGATTCGGCGTTACGCAGGAGCTTGATGAGTTCGTGAAAACGAAACAAACAAACTTTTTCGTTCGCGTATTGCAGAAAATCCAGACCTCTGTCGCGCAGGGCGCTGTGAAGGTCATCGTGCCGAGCCCGTACCTTCAAGACATCGTTATTGCGTGGGGTATCCCGCAAGAAAAAATCGCCGTTATTTACAACGGGATTGACCTTCCGGCATATATTCCGATGCCTGAAAAAAGAGAAGGAGAATTTCTCATCGTATCAGCCGGTCGGCGCGTGCCGTGGAAGGGGTTTGAGGCGATTGAGCGCGTCGCACAAAGTCACGACCGCTGGCGCGTCTTCATCGCCTCGGGCCTTCCGCGTGCCGAGGCGCTTGGTTGGGTGAAGGCAGCGGACGTCTTCGTGCTTAATTCACGATACGAAGGTTTCCCGCACGCGCTCATCGAAGCAATGACGCTCGGCACACCCGTCATTGCGACTGACACGAGATTTCATCAGACGCTTCTTACACACAGGGAGACGGGGCTTCTAGTGCCGCCCGGAGATAACGATGCACTCGGACAGGCGCTTGTGGATGTAGCGCGCGATCCTACAGCGGCTCGGAAGCGAGCTCTCGCTGCACAAAAGCGCATGGATGATTTTTCGCTTCCGCATATGCTTGATGCGACCGCGCGGCTCCTCACATCGCTATGAAAGTCCTTTTCGTCTCCAACGACCCGACGATATTTAACGCGACGAGCGCCGCGCGTGCGCGGATGCGCACGTATGCCGCACTTGTTGAGGAATTGCATATCCTCTCTATCGCACGCGCGGATGCGCGCGAAACGCATGAAGGGAATCTTCACCTCTATCCCGTGCATACATGGAAAATCTTTCG
>MFMI01000015.1:4923-6719 GCA_001783465.1 Candidatus Kaiserbacteria bacterium RIFCSPLOWO2_02_FULL_54_13 | reverse complement strand
GCCCTTTTTTAATCTGCATATTAAATATTTCATGTTTTAGCTTGTATGTACGCCACCGTATCACAAAATCAGCCTCTTAAAAGTTTCTTTAACTCTTGTTTCCCGAAGCCGAGAAAGCGGAAAAATGGTAGTTAGACTTGGCCTAGCGGCCCGGAGCGCGACCATTTTTGCGCTTTGTTGGCGTAGGGACTAATGTTCCACGTGGAACAGATTTCATATCTAACAGACGTGATGCTTCTCCATTATGTGCTTTATTTCCTCATCTTCTGCGACTTCGCGACGCTCCTTCCCTGCTTCTCCAAGCTTCTTTAGCTCATCTTCTGGCAGTTTAAGTAGCTCACCAGCTCGTTTATTCAAATATTCCTCGGTATTTTTATCAGAATCATCAAGTATTTCCTCAAGAAGCGCGTTAAGCGTCCAACCGATGATTGGTCCTGCTTTCACGTGGAACAGCTCCATAATGCGATTCCCGTCTATCTTGAGCATTGTTACCGATATCGGGTCCCGGAGCGCTTGGTCAACCATCGCCTTGTACTTACGGAAGCGGAATGGCTGTTCCTTAGGCCTCCCCGTCCCTATTCGGTCACAGATGCGGAGATTAAGCAGGTCTTGGATATTCTCCTCGCCAACGTTCACAATCATCCGGCGCACAGCAGAGAGGGTAATCTGTTCTGGGTCAGAGAAGAACATATGCCACCTCACTAATTTAACGACTTTTTCTATCGTCTGACGCGGGAAATGGAGTCTTTCAAGGGCTTTCTTTGTTACACGTGAACCAACGACGTCGTGGCCATGGAATGTCCAATCTTTCTTCTCATCCGACCAACGGCGCGTCTCTGGCTTGGAAATGTCGTGATAGAGCCCGGCGAGGCGGATGTCAAAGTCCCAGTCTTTGTCGGCCGCGTGTTGCATCGTGCGGAGGTTGTGCCCGAAGACGTCATAGGAGTGCGCCTGATTCTGCTCAACGCCGATACCGCGGATAAGGTCCGGCACGATGAACTCTAGGATGCCGAGCTTCTGCGCGAGGACGAGAGCGTTCATCGGCTGGGTAGAATTGAGTATCCGCACGAGCTCCTCACGGACCCTCTCGCTAGAAATATGGCCTAGATGCTTACTATTCTCGCTAATCGCCGCGGCAGTGTCGCCGTCTATACCGAAGCCGAGCTCGGCGACGAGGCGGACAGCGCGCAACATGCGCAGAGCGTCTTCGTTAAAGCGGTCCTGCGCATTACCCACGGCTCGTACTATCTTGTCCTTTATGTCCTTTTGACCATCGTAAGGGTCTACGAGATGTCCTTTAGAATCGTCTAGCGCGATAGCATTGATGGTGAAGTCCCTACGCGCGAGGTCTTCAAGCAGGGAAGTGCCAAACTCTACTTTGTCTGGCCGGCGCTTATCGGAGTATCCGGATTCTAGGCGATAGGGAGTGACTTCAATGATTGCCGTGCGCGCGTCTTCAGAGCCGGTCTTCACGCCGACGGTGCCGTAGTCGTTCTCGTAGAAAGAGTCGGGGAATACGGCTTGAATCTGCTCCGGAGAAGCGTTGGTGGTGATGTCCCAATCCTTAGGTTCTAGGCCGATAATAAGGTCGCGCACGCACCCGCCGACGAGATATGACTCATAGCCCGCATCTCGCAGACTCTTACTAACTTTTGCGACTTCTTCAGGGATGCGATACTGCATTTCCAAATCGTAGCACACACGCTTGGTGCGGGTAGCGAGAATCGAACTCGCGTCAACTGATTGGCAACCAGTTGTTCTACCACTGAACCATACCCGCGTGACGACAATAGTAC
>MFMI01000015.1:1683-4909 GCA_001783465.1 Candidatus Kaiserbacteria bacterium RIFCSPLOWO2_02_FULL_54_13 | reverse complement strand
CTATTTCTAGTGCCCCGACCAGGAATCGAACCCAGAACTCGAAGTCCGAAGCTTCGCGTGATATCCGTTTCACCATCGGGGCATCTCTGCATAGTACGGCACACGCGTTAAAAAACCAGACGCATCTCCAAGAAAGCCCCTTGAAATCCAGCTTTTCCGTTGTGTATAAACCTGTGCACACTGGGGATAAAGGACACGGGACAATTCATGAAGTCCGTGAAATAGTGAGGGAATGAGCCATTTTCTTAAAAGCCATGGATATCTCGTCTTACACGCGTAAAGAGGTGGGTGCACTTGGTGAAGACATGGCCTGTGAATACCTGCGGCGGCACGGCTTCACTATCTGCGACCGCAACTTTGTGAAGAAAACGGGCGAGCTGGACATCATTGCACAAGAAGGAAACACCTTGCATTTTGTTGAGGTGAAGACGGTGCTCGCTGATGACTTCCCTCTCGCAGAAAACAAGGGAGAAGATGCGTACGACCCTTCGCTCAACCTGCATGAAGCGAAGGTGCGCAAGGTCGCGCGGACGGGGGAATGGTATGTCCTTGAAAAAGGGTGGGCTGGGGAGTGGCAGGTAGACGGGTGCCTCGTGTGGCTACGCCGCCGCGACGGCATAGCGCGCGTCAACTACCTGCCTCAAATCGTTTGAGATGCTAAAGTGCGAAGGCGGGCCGGAGTATGCCGTAAGCGGAGCTTTCTCCCTACGCTTGCCTCGGACAAATGAATTATGATTCGTTTGTCACTCGGCTCGCTTGGGAGTAGTACGCCTGCGTGGGGTCAGAAGTAAAGTCGGGGTGTCGTATACCGGTAGTACGCTTGCTTTGGGAGCAAGATGACGGAGTCCGATTCTCCGCACCCCGACTTTATTTCTGACAGGATGTGTGAGACACATCCGTGGCCCCGAAGGGGAGGCAGACCGAGTCCGATTCTCGGCGGCCCGATGATTAAGGCAGATTTGCGGTTATGATTTTCTCAAGTGCGGAAAGCTGGGGCGCGAAGTCAGAAATAGAATCCGCAGTAGGCCGGGCGAGCAGGAGGTCCAGCGCCTGCCCGGTCTCGCTCGCATACGCGGCGCGGATATACGAGGCCGTGATGGCATTAAGGGAACGGCTGTTGGCGTCGCCCTGTATGGTGCTCGTCGTGATGGTCCCGACCAGTTCGCCTGAAGCGTCGGAAACGCCGCCGCCAGAAGAACCCTCTTGCGCGGCGGCCGAGCCGCCGAGCGCGAGTACGTCAACGGTGTTCACGGCGAAAGTGAGGACGTCCTTCACCGAGCCGAGGACAATAGTGGGGAAGAGAGCAGACCGTATCTGGTCGGGCTCAAGAGACTGCGCGCCATAGGAGGCGATGATGACCGGTACGCTGGAGAGGGGTGGATTCGTTGCGAGCGGTATGGACGGGAATGAAGAAGGCAGGGGTTCTGCCGTCGTACTCCCCGTAACGGCGAGGAGTGCGAAGTCATATTCGCCGGTCCCCTTCGGCAGGGTTTGAGAAAGAACATCCGCGTTCGCTTGGAGCCACATGGGAGAGATGTAGATGAGAGCGGCCTTATAAGTGTCTGTCGCGGGACCTCCCGCGCGGATGGTGCAGGAGACATTGCGGTCGGCGAGCAAGAAGTATTTGGCGATGTGAGCATTGGTGAGGATGACACCCTTCGGGTCAATGAAGACGCCGCTGCCCAAGATGGAGTGCGCATTGCTACCGACGGGGGCGTAGCAGATTATGTTTACAAGCGCGGCGCGGAGCGTGAGCGCAGAAGCGCCGAGTAATGCGGCGCTCTCGGAAGGAGATGTTGTGGTCGCCGCGACTGGAGCGGGGGTGGGGACCTCTCTCTGCGGTGCCGGCATAACAGCCGCCGATGCGGCATTCTTAATGGGCGACTGTTGTGGAAGTGCCGCGGGAGGCGGAGACGCTGACGGTCCGACAAAAATCGGAGAAATGTCGGAGACTGCGGCAGAGGGGGAGGCAGGGGAGTTCAGAGCCGTCAACTCGTCGAAGAATATCACTACAAAAACGCCGAGGAGAAGCGCGGCAACGATGCCGAGATAGGGCGCGAAGCGCGACATATTCATACGCTACCATTACTTCGCTCCGCTGCGAAACGGAGCTACGAAATGCGCGGCAAAAATGGTATTCTCGCTATGTAAATATGCGGGACTAGTTTAGTGGTAGAACAGGAGGTTTCCAACCTCTTAGCGGGAGTTCGATTCTCCCGTCCCGCACAGACGAACAGAGTGAGGATGTGCGGGATGAGCAGGACGTGGGGCGTCCTGCGTGGAGAATCGAAAGACGGAGGGCGACGGTCCGAGTCGAGGTCGCGCAAATTTCTAGCGAGAAATTATGTGTGACCGAAAGTGTAATCACGGTTCTCCCGTCCCGCACAAAATTAAAGAGAGGAGTACCATAGGGGGATGGAACCCCTCGCCGCGCGGATACGGCCGACGAAGCTTGATGACGTTGTTGGGCAGGAACACCTTGTCGGAGAAGGAAAACCTTTGCGGGTGGCGGTAGAGAAGAAACATAAGTTCTCGTTTATTCTCTGGGGCGCGCCCGGGACAGGGAAGACGACCATCGCGCGCATCTATGCGCGCGCCCTAGATGCAGAACTCTTTGAACTCTCGGCTGTGTCTGCCGGCAAGGATGATATACGGAAGTTGTTAGGTACAAGTGGTAAGGGGCGAGGGAATTCACTTACACCTTCAACCTTACCCCTTAAACCTCGCGTGCTATTCCTAGACGAGATACACCGATTTAATAAGAGCCAGCAGGATTTCTTATTACCGTACGTGGAGAGCGGGGAGCTGACACTCATCGGCGCGACGACCGAGAATCCGTCGTTTGAAGTTATCGCGCCCTTGCTCTCGCGCTGTCGCGTCTTCGTGCTTGAACCGCTCTCTGAAGAGGCGCTTCGCGCTATCGTTAAGAAAACAAAAATTAAAGTGAACAAAGACGCGTTTGACTGGCTCATGGGCTACGCCAACGGCGATGCGCGCAAGGCGCTCGGGATGATGGAGGGCGCGATGAGCCTGTATGGGAACATTTCTGTTGAAACGCTGAACAAGGCGCTGGAGTCGCCACACCTGCGCTACGACAAGAAGGGTGAGGAGCACTACGACACTATCTCTGCTTTTATAAAAAGTATGCGCGCGTCGCAGGCAGACGCCGCGCTCTACTATCTCGCGCGGATGGTAGAGGCGGGAGAGGACCCTCTCTTTATCGCAC
>MFMI01000015.1:0-1619 GCA_001783465.1 Candidatus Kaiserbacteria bacterium RIFCSPLOWO2_02_FULL_54_13 | reverse complement strand
TCGGCTACCCCGAATGCGCCATCAACCTCGCCCACGGCGTCGCGTACCTCGCAGGAGCAAAGAAAAATCGCAGTGCCTATGACGCCTTGCGCGCCGCACAGGCAGACGTGCGCGCCTTCGGCAACCTGCCGGTACCCAAGAAGCTTCGCAATCCCGTCACGAAGCTCTTGAAGGAGCTGGACTATGGTAAGGGGTACGAAAAGTATTCGGATGAGTCCTATCTTCCCGACAAAATCAACAAAAAGAAGTATTTGAAATAAAAAAGAAACCCCGTACGAGGCGGGGCTTCAAGGTCTTTTCGGTTTTGACATCTATCTGCTACGAAAAAACTGAAAGAGCACGAAGCTGAGGAAAGTGTCGTAGAGGATTGTAATGATGATTATGGTCGGTTCCTGAAGCTCACTTGCGGCGTAGTTGGTGACAAGAAGGAAACCGTACACACCTAACCAAAGAGTCACAACGATAACCCAGAAAGCACAGGCCAGTGGGACACGCCACAATAATTCCCAAATATACGCTTCTGTTCGAATCTTCTCATTCTCTTCCAGCCACGACCAGAAAGCCATCCAGAAAACGGCTCGGGAAATTGGGCCACTTCTTTTGATTTTCATACGAGTCTCCTTAATTTCAAACAACGGATTGAAAATCTGAGTCCATATAAAAACTACGTTTAATTTGTTAGAACGTCAATATTTTTAACTTGAAATCTACATAAAATAAGGCAAGAAAAGGATATCTTCGATACTTTCGTCAATATTATTGACAGAGTTAGTGGAATCGCGTAACCTTGGAGGTATGGATAAAGACCTTGTCGTAGTCCTGAGCAGCGTCGGCTTTACTAATAAGGAGGCTCAAGTGTATATTGCGCTTCTTAGCCTCGGAGCGGGAACCGTTCAACAGATAGCCACTCTCTCGGGCCTTAAACGACCGATTATTTACGTTTTATTAGAGGGTTTGATACAACGCGGGTATGTGAGCGAGATTCCTGGTAAAAAGATACGCGCCTTCCAAGCAATGGAGGCCGCAACAGTGTTGCGACGGCTACAAGCTGACGTCACTAATTTCATCCAGTATTTGCCGATTTTCAAAACATTGGGGAATAGAGGGGAGTCTCGACCGAAGATTTCCTATCACGATACGAAGGAAGGGATACTGAACGTATATGAAGAAATCAATCACGACAGTAATCCATTTTTTGTTACCTCTTATGTTCGCCTCAATGCTCATTTCCCTGGAATCATTAACCGATGGATTAAAGCTCACAAAAAGGATTTCCAAAAGAAGATACGCGGAACTCACATCGTTCCAGATGACGAAGGGGAGTTACCTTATGCTCGAGATTACTTGAAACTAAATCAGCAAGTACGCATCTGGCCGGCACTTCGCGGGGCACGCATGGACTTCTCACTATATGGAGACAAACTCGCGATCAGTAGTTTAGGAGAAAAACCATTTGTCGTTGTCGTAAAATCGGTAGACGTCGTAAGCGCTCTGCGCCCTATGTTTGAAGTCGTGTGGGAGGATGCGGAGGACATCAAATGAGGTTTAAAGAAAGAAATAAGAGGCTGAGTGCGTGGAATTAAACGCCATCGCGCAATAGTTTTGATATAACTTTGTAC
>MFMI01000014.1:21484-27024 GCA_001783465.1 Candidatus Kaiserbacteria bacterium RIFCSPLOWO2_02_FULL_54_13 | reverse complement strand
CTCGGGCGGCGGGGCGGGAGTGGGAAGCATCAGTGATATCGCGAAGGGGTCGCTGAAGCTCCCCGCGCGGCTTGCCGAATTTCGCCTCTCCACCGATTCGAAAATCCGCGACGCGACGTGGGCGGTCGCGTACGGTCTCGCGCTCTGGGGCCTCACGGGCGACACTGCCGCACCACCAAAAAGCCTCGGCGCGCTCCTCGGTAAGTTCTTCCGCCAGTTTTTGCCCTAGAACACGCAAGGCGTGTTTGGGCGACCAATTTTGCAACAAAGTTGGTTTAGCCCTAAAACATTTCAGTATAGTTTGTCAATATTTGCATATTACTCGCGTCTGGTATGATAGCGAACACGTCACTTTTCACATAACTTTCACTGTATGTCCAAACGCGTTGAACCAGAGGTTGAGACATTCGCTCGTATTCGTGTGGTCGGCGTCGGCGGCTCCGGTTGCAACGCGATTAACCACATGATTAACTCTAAGGTTCGCGGTGTTGAGTTCGTTGCCGTGAACTCCGACGCGCAGGACCTCCATCGTTCTCTCTCTCGGCGCAAGGTCCACATCGGCAAGAATCTCACGCGAGGACTCGGCACCGGTATGAACCCCGAGCTCGGGAAGCGCGCCGCTGAAGAAACGCGCCAGCAGGTTCAAGAAACCCTGCAAGGGTCCGATATGGTGTTCATCACGTGCGGAATGGGCGGCGGCACCGGCACCGGCGCCGCGCCGGTCATCGCGAAAATAGCGAAGGAGGTCGGCGCGCTCGTTATCGCCATCGTCACCAAGCCATTCGGATTTGAGGGCGCCCAGCGTAAGGATATCGCGGAGCGCGGTCTCGCGGACCTGAAGAAGGAGGTGGACGCGTTTATTGTTATCCCGAATGATAAGCTACTCGCGATCGTTGAACAAACGCTCTCGCTCAAACAAGCTTTTGCGCTCTGTGATGAAGTTCTGCGCGAGGCGGTTGAGGGTGTTTCTGACATCATCCGCACGCCGGGCGACATCAACACCGACTTCAATGACATCAAGGCGGTCATGGAGGGCGCCGGCCCCACGCTCATGGGCATCGGCATCGCCGAGGGCGACGAGCGCGCGAAGGAGGCCGCCAAGCGCGCGGTCAATTCTCCGCTTCTGGACATTTCTATCTCGGGCGCCAAGGGCGTTCTCTGGGTCGTCGCTCACTCCGACGACCTCGGCATCATGGAGGTGCACGAAGCCTCCAAGATTATCAGCGAATCGGTAGACAAGACGGCGAAGATCATCTGGGGCGTGATGAAGGATAACAAGCTGAAGAAAGGCCAGGTCCGCATCATCGTCATCGCGACCGGCTTCCCCGAGAGTGCCGCACACGCCTCGCATTCCGGCAACGAACGTTCTCTCTTCTCTATGTCAGCGGAGAAGCGCGAGGAAGAGCGCGGACACATTTATCATGAAGTTCTCTCCGCCAGAGGCGGCTCCGCCCCCGGCGGGAAGCAAGAAGATGAGCCTGACAAAATGGACATCCCGAAAAACGCTAAGAAACAAGAGAAGGAGGAGCCTATCGTGACCGCGATACCGCATAAACGTGAAGGAGCCCCTCCTGCTCCCGAAGACGACGAGGCGTGGGGCGCTATTCCGGCATTTCTGCGCCGACACAAAAAATAAAAATGGTAGGATAGAGGAATGTACGACCTCATTATTATCGGCGGGGGGCCGGCAGGAGTGGCGGCGGCTATTTATGCCGCGCGCAAACAATTAAAAACGGTTCTCATCACCGAAGAGATCGGCGGCCAATCGGTCGTCTCTGAAGGCATTGAGAACTGGATCGGCGCTCCCAAGATACACGGCCAGGAGTTGGCGAAACTCTTCAAGGCGCATCTAGAAGCGGTGAAGGGCGATATCGTGACGCCCGCCCTCGGCGAGCGGGTCACTTCGCTTGCAAAAACGGAAGAAGGATTTCTTGCAAAAACAAAAACGGGAAAGGAGTTCGCCGCAAAAGCGGTTCTTATCGCTTCGGGCGCCGGACGGCGCAAGCTCGCCATCCCCGGCGCCGAAAAATTTGAAAACAAAGGCGTCACCTACTGCGCCTCCTGCGACGGTCCGCTCTTTGGCGGGATGGACGTCGCCGTCATCGGCGGCGGCAATGCCGGATTTGAAACCGCGCTCCAGCTCCTCGCGTATGCGAAGTCCGTCACGCTTATTCACCGACACAAAGAGTTTAAGGCTGACCCCGTGACCGTGGGAAAGGCGCGAGCGCATCCGAATATGCGCATAATTGCTCACGCCGAACCGACTGAAATCATGGGCGACCAATTCGTCACCGGTTTGAAATATACAGACAAGAATACGAACGAAGAGAAGCAGGTCGCCGTTTCGGGCGTGTTTGCCGAGATCGGCGTGATGCCGAACACGGGATTCACGGAGAGGCTTGTGGCGCTTGACCCCATTAAGCGCATCAAGGTGGACCCGCACAATCAACGTACAAGCGTGGAGGGTATCTGGGCGGCGGGCGACTGTACCGACGAGCTCTATCACCAGAACAACATCGCCGCCGGCGACGGCGTGAAGGCGCTTGAAGATATCTATCTCTGGATTAAGAAACGGTGAGTATAAAAGAGAAACCGCCGAGTGAAAAGCGCTCGGCGCGCTCCTCACTCGGCGGCTATGACATTTTTTTGTCATCCTCCAGCAGATACAGGAGGACGACCAGGGCAGCCAAGCACATGATGGGCGACTTCTTGGTCACCCAGAGAAAGAACAAGCCAAGCCATCCGAGCGGGCTACCCCACCACAGAAATCCCCTTGCGCCATTGATCTGTGATTGCAGGTTCTCGATGCGAGTGACTTCGTCGCCATGAGCACTCCGAGTCGCATAGACAGTCTCCGTCGCTGCGTACGCGAAAGCCACAAATGAAATGCCGACAGCCCACGGCCAGTAGGGTTCCGGTGTCATGGAATACTTTCCTGCCTCCCAAATAGACCACAAGACGATACCGGCCACGTACAGGGCCGCTACAAAAGAGAGCTCAAAAGCTCTCCGAGACAATCCGTCATACATGATTCACCTCTCGGTAATTAGCCCCCCAGACATCAAAGAGCACAGGTTTTAATATACCAGAACAAGTGTCTCTGTCAATGCCGTGCGAAACCTGTGTTGAAAGTTGGCGGAGGCGGTGAGAGTCGAACTCACGATGCCTTGCGGCATACCGGTTTTCGAAACCGGCGCACTAGACCACTATGCGACGCCTCCCTGCCTGCGCAGGCAGGCTATGCTCGCCATCCTAGCATTTCGGGGCGAAAATGATAAGGTTTTAGTGAGGCCTCGTCGTCTAACGGTTAGGACATGAGCTTTTCAAGCTCAGAACGCGGGTCCGACTCCCGCCGAGGTCACAAATTCAAATATTTGCTTTTTAATACGCAATGAGCTATAGTGCTGGCAACAAAAGGGCCAGTGGTGGTCTTTTTGTTTTTTGTTCTGTCCTTATTAACGAGGAGAAAGTTGAAATGCCGAAACAGCATGGACCAGCAGTTGTTTTCGTCGCCAAGCCGTCCAAGGTCGCGGCAAACGACGACGGAAAGAAAGGTTATCTGCGTCAGTACCCGAAAAACAGCAATTTCGAAAACGTATGGAGGTGGCCGGAAGTCATGGAGGCGAAGGGCGTCAAGCCCCGCCCCTGATCCGATTGGTAGCACCTCGCAGTACCGCGCATCCCGAAGGATGCGCGTATTTTTTATGGTATAGTCCCAACGAACAGGCGCGGTTAGCTCAATTGGTAGAGCGTCACATTGACGTTGTGAATGTTATAGGTTCGAGTCCTATACCGCGCACCATGGGACCAAAAAAGCACAACAAGAAATCCTCCCAAGGGAAGGTCTATATCTACGGCAAGCATGCCCTTATGGAGGCGCTTCAGCACGCTCCGCAGACCATACGCAAGGTATTTCTCGCGCCCGACTTACGTGATACGGAGCTCCGCATGCTCTTAACGAAACACTCTATCCCGACCGCTACGCTCGCGAAGGGTTCGGGTAAAGAGCTCGTGGGGAGAGACACGGCGCACCAGGGAGTCATCTTCACGATGAACCCAGCTCCCCTGCTCATCTCGCTTGATGATTTTTTGAAGACGATTGATATGAAAACGAATCCTGCCATTGCCGTGCTCGGCGAGGTGCAGGACCCGCACAACGTCGGCGCGATTATCCGCTCGGCGGCGGCCTTCGGCCTCTCGGGCGTGCTCATCCCCGAGCATCATCAAGCCGGTGTCACGGGCGCGGTGGTGAAGGCCTCTGCCGGCATGGTCTTCCGCATCCCGCTCATTACTATCGGCAATGTGAACCACACGCTCAAAGTGCTGAAGGAAAATGGCTTTTGGACGTACGGCCTCGCTATGGACGGCAGGACGACGCTCGGCGCAGAGACCTTTGACGCGCCCGTCGCGTTTGTCGTCGGCAACGAAGGCGCCGGGATACGAGAAAAGACGCTCACCGCCTGCGACGTGACGCTCAAGGTTCCTATGCACGCGCGCACCGAGTCCTTAAACGCGGCTGTCTCTGCCGCGGTCGTCTTCTACGAATGGTCACGCAAGCATCCCGAGGCGCTCGCCACAGATATACCAAATCCATCCTATAGGATAAAAATGGTATGAAGCACGACCAACATCTTATTGCAACATCGTGCGGCGACTATGAGCTTCTTGATTCTGGCGACAATATGAAGCTTGAACGCTTCGGCGCTGTCATCGTTGCACGCCCGGAAACACAAGCTCTGTGGAAGAAACAGAATGCTCCTCTGTGGACCAACGCACACACGACTTTTACTCCGCCAACTGGCGGACAAGATAAGAAGGGCCTGCCTGCCGGTAGGCAGGGTTCATGGTATATACACAAGCCGGTTCCCGAATCATGGGTCGTCGTGCGAACAGGTCTCCCTCTCATTGCGCGCCTCACCGGATTCAAACACACCGGCATCTTTCCCGAGCAGGCGCCGAATTGGGAATGGATCGCAGCACACGTGCGCCCTAAAATGAAAGTGCTGAATCTCTTTGGCTATACTGGCGCCGCAACCATTGCCGCGGCGCGCGGCGGTGCTTCGGTTACGCATGTGGATGCTTCAAAACAGTCTCTGGATTGGGCGCATGAGAACGCGCGGCTCTCGGGTATCGGCGAAGATAAAATCCGTTGGATACTGGACGATGCACTCGCTTTTGTAAAACGCGAAGCGAGGCGCCTGCCTGCGCAGGCAGGAGGCACGAAATATGACGGCATCATCCTGGACCCTCCCGCCTTCGGCAGGGGCGCCAAGGGCGAGGTGTGGAAGATTGAAGAAGACCTCCCGAAGCTCCTTGAATCGCTCAAGGCGCTCTTCTCGGGCAAGCCCGGCTCGTTCTTCCTCCTTAATGGCTACGCCGCCGGCTATGCCCCGCGCTCTTTTGCACAAGCGGTTGAGAGCATATTCGGTATTGTAGAGGGAGAATGCGGCGAGATGCATATCAAAGAGGCCCGCGGCGAACGCGTCGTCCCCGCCGGTATCTACGTGCGCTTCACGCGATAAACGGCTACACTCACAGTA
>MFMI01000014.1:20371-21472 GCA_001783465.1 Candidatus Kaiserbacteria bacterium RIFCSPLOWO2_02_FULL_54_13 | reverse complement strand
GGTCCTCTACCACGGCAGCTGTCCCGACGGCTTCGGCGGCGCGTATGCCGCATGGAAGAAATTCGGCGACACAGCGGAATATATCCCCGTGAAGCATGGCTGGCCGGTACCAGAAGGACTTGCGGGCAGAAAAGTATTCATTCTGGATTTTTCTTATCCGCAGGAGGAGATGGATTTCATTGTGGAAACTGCGGGATCCGTCACTATCCTTGACCATCACCTCGGTGCGAGAGAAGTCGTTGAGAGCGTGCCGGAACATGTATTTGATGAGAAGCGTTCCGGCGCGACCATCGCATGGAGTTATTTCCATCCCGATACCTCCGTTCCAGCACTGCTCAAACATGTTGAAGATGGCGACTTATACCTCTTTAAACTGCCCGACACTCGCGCTGTGATTGCGTACGTATATATACGTCCGTTTGCGTTCTCGGAATGGGATCGCTTTGCACAAGAATTAGAGAATGAAGAAACACGAAAGTCGCTGATTGAGAAAGGGAGAGTCTACGCGGAGCACTTCGCTCTCTTGGTTGAACAAATTGCAAATAAGGCGGTGCTCGTTTCATTCGAAGGAATTGAATGTTACCTGGTAACCGCCGCCGACATGTTTAAATCGGATGTTGGAAATGAACTCGCACGCCGCAAGCCGCCTCTCGGTCTCATTGTAAATTTCCACGGAGATGTGATAAACGTTTCGCTCCGGAGCGATCCGAGTATTGATGTATCAGCCATTGCGAAAAAATATGGCGGCAGCGGGCATCCCCAATCTGCCGCATTCCGACTGAAGTGGGGCGACCCTCTCCCTTGGACCGTGCTGAAAGAACATGAACATCCTCGTGATTGACCCCGGTACCGCAACCTCGCTCCGCTCGGTTGGCTACGGGGCAAGGACCTCCTGTCTATGAGAATTCTGGCTATAGAGACATCATGCGATGAAACTGCAATCGCGATTCTTGAGTGCAGGGGGGATAAGAATCATGCTGAATTCACGGTGCTCGGGAACGCACTCCTCTCGCAGATAGATATTCATCAAGAATACGGAGGGGTCTTCCCCGCCCTTGCCAAACGCGAGCATGCGAAGAATCTGGTGCCCATCTTGGAATC
>MFMI01000014.1:9534-20284 GCA_001783465.1 Candidatus Kaiserbacteria bacterium RIFCSPLOWO2_02_FULL_54_13 | reverse complement strand
ATCCGGCCTCTCTGAAACATTTTTTGATTTCGTATCCGGGTGCGAGCCGCCCAAGATAGATATCATTGCAGTGACGACCGGTCCCGGCCTTGAGCCCGCGCTCTGGGTTGGCATCAATTTCGCCAAAGCGCTCGCGCTCCTCTGGGGCAAGCCGATCATCGCGGTGAACCATATGGAGGGGCATATACTTGCTGCCCTAGCTCGGGTAGAAGCATCAAGCACGAAGCACGAAGAATCAAACAAATCTCAAACTGAAAAATTAGAGGTCAAAAACGTGGAGATGCCGGTACTCGCCCTCCTTATCTCGGGCGGGCATACCGAGCTCGTGCTGATGAAGGAGTGGCTTGCATACGAACTTGTCGGGCAAACGCGCGACGACGCGGTCGGCGAGGCCTTTGACAAGGTTGCGCGCATGCTCGGGCTCCCCTATCCGGGCGGACCCGAGATATCCCGCCTCGCCGAGGTCGTTCGCCAAGGGGCGCCCTTGGCAGCCAAGGGCGCCCCTTGGCAGAAGTTCGCACTACCGCGGCCGATGATTGACTCGGGCACCTGCGACTTCTCGTTCGCGGGATTGAAAACAGCCGTGCTGTACCTCTTAAAAAACAATCTCCCTATGAATGGACGACCGTCTAAAGATAGGGATATTTCGAAAGCGGATAAAAAAGCTATCGCGCACGAATTTGAGAACGCCATCGCCGAGGTGCTGTGGAAGAAGACGTCACAGGCGCTTAGGGAGACCGGCGCGCAGACGCTCGTGCTCGGCGGCGGCGTCTCCGCGAACACGCACATCCGGCGGGTATTTCAAGAAAAGATGGCTTCTGAATTTCCAGATTCCAGTCTCCGGATTCCAGCCTCCAGTTTAACAACCGACAACGCCATTATGATTGCGCTCGCCGGCTACTATCGCGCGCGCCGCGAAGAGTTCGCTCCTGACACTGTCGCAAGCGGCAACCTTTCACTCGCCCCAGTGAGATAAGCGCAGACGCCATCTCACGGGGCAGGCAAAATCGGTCGTAATTTGCTATATTTTAAGGCAATGCCTGAAAAGTTTCTGAAGCCCTACGACTCGGCCGCGACAGAGGGACGGATATATGAAGCGTGGGAAACAAGCGGTCTTTTTAATCCTGACGAATGCGTGAAGCAGAGTGTCACCGAGGCAGATGCCCCGCCCTACTCCATCGTGCTCCCGCCGCCAAACGTGACGGGGCGGCTCCATATGGGCCACGCGCTGATGCTCGCCATTGAGGACATCTTCATCCGCTACAAGCGCATGCGCGGCTTCCGCACGCTCTGGGTCCCCGGCACCGACCACGCCGCTATCGCGACACAATCGGTCGTTGAGAAACAAGTAAAGAAAGATGAGGGGCTCAACCGCCACGACCTCGGGCGCGAAGGATTACTGAAGCGCATCCACGCATTCGCGGCAGAGAGCCACGACACTATCGTGAGCCAGCTGAAAGTGATGGGCGCCTCGCTTGATTGGTCGCGTGAGGCATTCACACTTGACGAAACGCGCACTCGCGCGGTTAATAAAGTATTCAAGATGATGTATGATGCCGGCCTTATTTATCGCGGTCTGCGCATCGTTAATTGGGACCCGAAGGGACAAACCACTATTTCAGATGACGAAATTGTCTACGAAGAACGCCCTGCCAAGCTCTACACCTTCCGCTACAGCAAGGACTTCCCCATCCCCGTCGCGACCACGCGTCCTGAAACGAAGGTCGGCGATGTCGGCGTTGCCGTGCATCCGGATGATGCGCGCTACAAAGCGTTTGTCGGCAAAGAGTATGACGCCGTCTTCTGCGACGTGCCCATCCACATCAAAATAGTCGCTGACAAAGAGGTTGACCCTGTCTTCGGCACCGGAGCAGTCGGTCTCACGCCGGCGCACAGTCACACCGACTGGGAGGTAGCCGACCGGCATCTGCTCTCGCACGAAGTCATCGTGATAAATGAATACGCGAAGATGACGGTCGCGGGTCGCCTCAAAGACAAGAAGACTACCGAGGCGCGCGAAATAGTTGTAGAATGGCTCACAAGCGAAGGGCTACTTGAGAAAGAGGAGGACATTACACAGAATGTCGCAACCGCCGAGCGCACTGGCGGCATCATAGAGCCGTTGCCGAAATTGCAGTGGTTTATAGAGGTGAACAAACAAGTCCCCGGCCGCAACAAGACGTTGAAGGAACTCGTGACCGAACCGGTGCGTACTAGCGCCATCAAAATCATTCCGGACTATTTTGAAAAGACCTATTTCCACTGGGTTGAGAATCTGCGCGACTGGTGCATCAGCCGGCAAATCTGGTATGGCCACCGCATACCGGTCTGGTACAAGGGCGAGGATATTTCGGTGGGCATTGAGCCGAAGGAAGACGGATGGACGCAAGACGAGGACACGCTTGATACGTGGTTCTCTTCAGGCCTCTGGACCTTCTCTACGCTCGGCTGGCCCGAACAAACGAATGATTTTAAAACGTATCATCCGACCGACGTGCTTGAAACGGGGTATGACATCCTCCCTTTCTGGGTTATGCGGATGATACTGATGACCGAATTCACGCTCGGCGCGATTCCCTTCAAAACGGTCTATCTGCACGGACTCGTCCGCGACGCGCAAGGGCGTAAAATGACGAAGTCGCTTGGGAATGTTCTTAATCCGGTTGATGTCGCGGCGAAGTTCGGTGCGGATGCTACAAGGATGGCGCTCGTGGTCGGCAACACGCCAGGGACCGATATGCGCATCAGTGAGGACAAGGTAAAGGGCTACAAGCATTTCGCAAACAAGCTCTGGAACATCGCGCGGTTTGTACTCTCGCAGGAGCGCACAGGAGAACCCATACCTAAACTCAAGGACGAGTTTGACACGCTCGCAAGAGATGTGACGAACGATTTGGAAAACTACCGGATGTACCTGGTTGCAGAGAAGCTTTACCATTATATCTGGAGCCGTTTCGCCGCGGAAATAATTGAAGAGAGTAAGGGTAAGCCAGAGTATAGAGAAACACTTCACTATATTCTTGAAAACGCACTCAAGCTTTTACACCCCTTTATGCCGTTTATTACCGAAGAAATCTACCAGTCCCTGCCGACCAAAGATGCAAAGTTCTTGATGGTCGCCAAATGGCCAGCCTGAAGCGGCAGCCAATTTCGGGTAGTTAGACTTGGCCGAGCGGCCCGGAGCGCTGCCCGAAATTGGCTACCGCGAAGGCTGTTATACTATAAAATGTGACCCTTACCGCTACCACGCTCGGCTACGCATTTCTCGGCGGGCTCCTGCCGTCCTTCATCTGGCTCTACTTCCTCCTGAAGGAGGACTCGCGCAGTCCGGAGCCGCGTACGCTCATCGCCCTCGCCTTCGTCGCGGGCATGGCGGCGGTGCCGCTCGCGCTCCCTCTAGAACAGTACGCCAAGGACCACCTCGCCATGGACGTGCCGCTCATGACCTCGTGGGCGCTCATTGAGGAGGTCATTAAGTACATCATGGCGGCCTCGTTCATCCTCTGGCGCCGGGCGGTGGACGAGTCACCCGATTATGTCATCTACATGATTACCGTGGCTCTCGGCTTCGCCGCGGCCGAGAACATGCTCTTTCTTATCCTCCCCCTCTCTACCGGAGACTTCACGGCGAGCGTTTTCACCGGCAACCTGCGCTTCATCGGCTCAACATTGCTCCATGTCGTCGCTTCTGCCTCAATCGGATTCGCATTCGCATTCTCGGCGAAGTATCGCCCGTTTATCCGCACCATAGCATCGGCGGCGGGACTTATCCTCGCCATTGCATTGCATACCGCCTTTAATGCGCTTATCATACGAGAAGGTGCTTCAACCGCGCTTGCCGCATTCTTCCTTGTTTGGATGGTCGCCGTTATCTTCTTCGCGGCATTTGAAGTGCTAAAATATTTCCAGTACCGTAATTTTCCTAACAAACGTACTAATCTATGAAGCGAACATTCTTTGAGCGTCTCTCCGGCAGTTCGCCAGTCGGCGATGCATTTGATTCATTTGATGAAGAGTTGCCAATCTCGCCCGCACCGACGCGTGCGGCGCCGAACGCGAAGTCGGCGAAGGGCGCCACCAGCCCGGCGCCGCTCAATGACGATGCTTTGGGGGGCGAGGGACAGCTCCCCGTTGACGTGCATCAGACCCAGAACGATATCGTCATCCGCGCCTTCGTCGCCGGCGTACGCCCCGATGAGTTGAGTATTTCTATAAGCCGCGACATGGTTGAGATTAGCGGTTCGCGTATGGAGCGTGAACAAATCGTCGGGCAAGACTACTTCACGCGAGAGCTCTTCTGGGGCTCGTTTTCACGCACCATTATGCTCCCACAGGAGGTGGACGTAGACGCTTCTACCGCGAGCGCCAAGGACGGCCTCCTCACCATCGTGCTCCCCAAGCTTGATAAGGCGAAGCAGACGAAACTCCGCGTCAAGGCCGGTTAATTATTTCAGTATAATCGTTTCTTTAAACGGCGGTACCGCCGTTTTTTCTGCGATGAAAGGCAACCTCACGATAATCCGCCCGTCGGCCGTCTCCACACTCACGCGCCACTTCCCCTCCGTGCTCATCGGCACTTCAGAGTACCCGCGGTACCCGCCGTCGCGGCCGCCGGCGATTGGATACCTGATAACCGATTTTGTGAGCCACTCCTTCTGCCTCGGGTCATACCATTGCCAGCGATGTACGATGTTCGTGGTGAGCGTTGTCGGCGCAAAGACAGAGCTGTATGCAGAGACCGACTCTCCGAGAGTCACCCGTAGCGTCGGAGCGAAGCCGAGATAGCGCACCTGCCACGGCTGTGCCTCGCTCTTCGCGAGATACGCGCCCGGCACGCGCCACACCGAGTGATAGATGCCCGCCTCCTTCGCCGCAAGCGGGATAGGCGGGAGCACATTGGTGAAATAGAATACATTCATAATAACCAGCACCGTGAGCGCGCCGATACGGATGTGCCACACGTCACTCAAGAAGCGTTCCCGTGCAAGCGCGCGCAGAAGAGCGGTGAAGAGTGCGAAGGCGCCGACCGCGACAACACCGCTCGCGAGGAAGGTCAGCGTCCCGATAGTGCCAGTATACATCGGCAGGGCGAAAATCGCGTACGAGTAGAGTGCGAAGAAGAAGAGGGCGCTCGTGAAGACGAGCCGTGCGTGGTATCGGGAGAAATATTCATTCCCGAGGAATACGAGGAAGATGAAGAGGAGAAAGGGCCACGATGCGCCGAGCACCGCCGAACGGCCGTAGAAGATGACGAAGCCGCTCCAGAACCCGCCGAGTGCAAACTGTGTCGCGAGCGGGAGCAAGAGCCGCCAGCGAGGGACCGGCACACCGCGCGCGGCACGCGTCTCAAACCACTGGAGGAGCGGAATGCTGATGAAGCAGACCGCCGCGTAGGAGGCAAATACCGCCTGCGTCTGCCAGAGGTCAATGCGTTCAAAGAAGATACTGTCTACGACGAAGCCCGCGACCATCGCGAGTGCAGAGAGATGCCGCTCATATTTCTGAATTCGGAGAAAGATCTCTCGCAACATACCGGTGCTTGGACCCGGGCTCGAACCGGGGACCCCTTCCTCTTCAGGGAAGTGCTCTACCAACTGAGCTATCCAAGCTTGTCGCACTGAATGGCCTTATTGCAGGCCAAGCCCTTCGCGTGACCTATTGCCCCGCTTTGAAGGAGTTTATCAGCTTTTGTAGGTCGGCGGAAGTCGGCAAGCCGAAGGGACCGGAGGTGGACGTGCCAGTCGTTATTTGGAATTTTTCAACAAACGGCTGGAGATATTGCTGATAGAGGTAGAACGGCGTGATAATCAAGACCGCCCAGAAGATAATCGTGCCGATAACCCCGTACCACTGATGGCGTCGGATGGCGCGGAGCATCTGATGGTTATCTTTGGTAAGCGCGTGTATCTCTTCTAACTGCCGTTTTATTTCTTGGTCCATATGTTCTCTATTCTACCATCTCAAGTGCCATCGGCAGGAGTCGGACCTGCATCTAGGGATTAGGAATCCCTCGTTCTATCCGTTGAACTACGACGGCGAGCGAGGCCGAACGTTATGCGGTAATGCCTGCCTGCGCAGGCAGGCCGAGAGTAGACACCAACCTCTCTTGGTCAAAACCGATTATCATTTCATTGCCGATGAAGATGACGGGGACGCCCATCTGACCCGACTTCTGTATCATTTCTTGGCGCTTCTCCAAGTCATGCGCAACGTCAAAGTCGGTATATGCAATGCCCTTCTCCTTCAAAAAGTCTTTGGTCATCTGGCAGAAGTGACAAGTCGGCGTGCTGTAGATGGTAACGTTTTTATCCACCCCGTTAGAAACCTGTTCCGAAAGGTTGTCTGTCATAAGTAAATTTATTGTTAATCGTTTTTTAGTTTCTAACGGGGTCCATGTTCGTTGTGTTATGTGCCTTAGTATAACATCTTTATGTATCCACGGACATACCGGTGCGGGATAGGAGAATCGAACTCCTGCCTACTGCTTGGGAAGCAGTCGTCCTACCACTAAACTAATCCCGCATATCTTTTTCATGTACCTTAATTTACGCTATAGCGTGAAATATGGTACACAAGCTTTACCACCAGCTGAAGAGCTTCCGCCACCACGAGAGGGGCGGCGCGGTCGTCGCTACGGAGGGCGGCACTACGACGATAACCTCTTCTCCCGGCCGTGCAACCCCGAACGCCGTGCGAATGGCCGCGTCCTGCCCGCGGGCGGTCGCGAGCGCCGCGAGGTCTGCCGCTAGCGCCGTCCTGCGCTCCTCGAGCTCCTCGTACTGCCGTTTTGCATCTGTGGCCTCCGATACCGCTATCTGCGCTTTCCCGAAGAGTCCCCAGATGAGCGAGACGAGCCAGAAGATAATAAGCAGGAGAACGCCGATGACAATCCCCTGCCGCCATTGTTTCGCGCGCATACCCCAGTATAACGTACAACAAGGTTCAACCTTAATTCAGATTCCCAAGGTTGAACCTTGTTTTACGAATCAACGCGGACCATCTTCATAAAAACGTCTTCGGGAATGTTGACTTTCCCGGTACCGCGCTCAAGCAGTTTCTTCTTCCCGCGCTTCTGCTTCTCCAAGAGTTTCATCTTGCGCGTGACGTCGCCGCCGTAGAGATATCCGGTGACGTCCTTGCGCATCGCCGAGAGCGTCCGTGAAGATATGATACGCCCCTGCGCGCGCGCCTGAATCTTCGTATTGAAGAGCTGTTTCGGTAGAATCGCATGGAGCTTCTCCACCATCTTCTCCGCCTCCTCCTGCACGCGCCGTGCCGCCACCACGCGCGCGAACGCAGGCACCGGTTCCTCAGCCACGAGGATGTCCAATCGCACGACGTCTGCCGTTCGGGGGGGGAGAATCTCGTACGAGAGCGAGGCGTAGCCCGAAGAGATGTTCTTCAGCCTGTCAAAGAATCCGCGCATAAGCTCCCGGAGCGGCATCTCTACTTCTATTTCAATACGACCGTCGTGAAAGGTCTCGGTTGAGAGCACCTGTGCTTCATGTTCATAGAGCATCTGGACGAGTGTGCTCATAACCCTCGGCGGCGTGATGATAATGACTCGCGCCCACGGCTCCTCAATTTTTATGATGTCGCCGTGCTCGGGAAATTTCGCGGGCGTGTAAATAATTTCGCATTCCCCGTTTGTTCTCGTGACGACATATGAGATGGTCGGAATAGTGACGATGAGCGAGAGGCTGAATTCGCGCCGCAGGCGCTCGGTGACAATCTCCAAATGGAGGAGTCCGAGGAATCCGCAACGGAATCCTCGCCCCAAGACGCCCGAAGACTCCTCTTCAAACGAGAGCGACGAATCAGAGAGGCGCAAGCGCTCAAGCGACTTCCGCAAGAGCGGGAGGTCGTCCTGATTCTCCGGATATACCGAGGCCCAGACCACTGGCCGCGGCCGCTCGTAGCCATGGAGCGCCGGCAGAGAGCCGTGCACGACTCCGATGGTGTCGCCGACTGCGACGACACCCGGCTCTTTGATGCCCGTCACGATATAGCCGATGTCGCCCGACGAGAGAGACTCGGCGGGTGTCTCCTCTGGCGTGAAGATGCCGGTCTCGAGTGCGATGAAATCTTTTCCCGCCGCATGAAATGTCAGTTGCTGCCCTTTCCTGAATGTGCCGTCAAAGACGCGCAGATATACGACAACGCCGCGGTGCGTTGAATACGAGAAGTCAAAGATAAGCCCTCGCGGTTCTCCGTTCCCTGATTCAGAAACGCGCGGAGGCGGCACGAGCCGCACAATCGCTTCAAGCAGTTCATCAACGCCCGCACCCGTCTTCCCCGACACGGCGAGAACGCCGCCCGGCGACACCTTGAGAAGTCCCGCGAGTTCGGCCTTTACCTCGTCAACGCGCGCGGCGGGAGAATCAATTTTAGAAACAACCGGGATGACGACGCATCTCTGCGCCTGCGCCGCCGCAAGCGTCGTCAAGGTCTGCGCCTGCACGCCTTGGGTGGAATCAACAAGCAGAAGCACTCCCTCAACGGCGTGGAGCGCTCGCGAGACTTCGTATGAGAAATCAATATGTCCGGGCGTGTCAATCAGATTCAGAATGTATTCTGAATCTGAAAATTCGAAATTGGATTCCTTTCGTGCTTCGTACTTCGTGCTTCGTACTTCCGCATGGGATGGCCGCCACACCATGCGGACGGGTTGCATCTTGATGGTGATGCCGCGCTCGCGCTCCAGATCCATACGGTCAAGCACTTGGTCGCGCATAAGACGCTCGGGAATGGTCCCCGTGCGCTCCAGCAGGCGGTCGGCAAGCGTTGACTTGCCATGGTCCACGTGCGCAATAATGGAAAAATTGCGGATGTTCCCGGGGTTCACCCCGCCACACGAAACGGCATTGTCCCGTTTTGCGGGACGCGGAGCGATGCCGTTATTGTGTGTCGGGTTCATGGCTGTGCAGGCTCTTCGGCCGAGGGCGCGAGGACAGCGGAGCGGCCGCTCTGAAGGTGCAAGAGTTTGTTGAGCGCGCCTGCCATAACGAGAAATTCCTCATTCTGAATGAAGTGGAGTGCGGCCGCCGCGAGAGCACAGCCGACGACGCCGGCGATGGTTCCTTCAATAAGGACCGAGGCAAACGTCGTCAGAGGCGCGATACCGCCCAGAAGCGCGAGAGTGGCGTACGTCGCCGTGCCGCCGAGGAGCGCGGCGACACAGCCGTCCCGTAGCGGCCGCACGAGGCTGGAGGCGAGACCGGGGGCAATGGTACGGAGCGCGAGCAAAGAGAGCCCGACGAGAAATATCTGACCGAGCGTTGCCGCGAGCGCGACCAGGATGACAGCCGTGCCGCGGACGTCGCCGACGCGCAGAAGCGTGGCAAGAGAATTGTGCAGTCCCGTGTCCCGCAGAGAGAGAAACGCGACGGCGAGAATCATCGTAAGCACTCCGCCGGCGAGCTGATACAAAAACGGCCGCCAGGATTGCCTCGCCGCATAGAGTGCACGCGAGAAAAGGAGCACGAGCCCCTGCGCGGCGAGACCGACTATGAAAACGACGAGGAGGGCCGCGGTGAGGCGGGTTGCGTTCCAGTCAAACGCCCCTGTCCCCAGCACAATGCGGACGATATGCGCTCGCAAGACGGCGACGAGTCCGATAGCGACGACCGACCAGAGGATGATGTGCCGCGCGCTTGAAGAGAGAATGCGCGTGAACTCGCTTTTCTTCTCAAGAGCCGACGCTTCGGAGAGTGCGGGAAAGGCCGCGACGGCATAGGAGGCGCCGATGAGCGAGAGCGGGACCGCTTCAAGATTGCCGGCGAGCGTGAAGACTGATACCGCTCCCGTGCCGATCCGGGAAGCGAGCGCGGTGAGAACGAGGGCCGTGACCGAGCCCATGCCGAGCGCGAGCGAACGCGGGACAGAGTCCCGTACGATTGACGACATGAGAGCGAACGTCGGGAAGCGGAGGCGCGGTATGACACCTGCCTCCATCACGACCGGGATGTTCACCGCGAGATGCACGACTGCGCCGATGATGACGCCGATACCTATTCCCGAGAGACCCCAGCGCGGGTAGAGGAATATGGCGCCGAAAATGATGCCGAGGTTATAGAGTACCGGCGAGAGCGCGAAGAGCGTGAAGCGCCGATGCACCTGCGTCACGCTCGCGAATACCCCCGAGAGCCCGAGCAAGATGGGCTGGAAGAGCAGGATGCGCGCGAGCAGTATAAACTCGGCCTGGTGGGCCGATGCGGCGAAGTTCGGGAACAGAAGTGCGAGAAACTGCGGCATGAAGAGAGCGAGTATCACGCAGATGATACCGCCGATGCCGAATAAGAATGACGCCGATTCAGAAAGGACGCGCCGCGTCGTTTCTCTGTCTGCCCCCGTGATGCGCGGGATGAGCACATACGCGCTTACCAAGGATGCGACGAGCGCGAAGACGAGGTCCGGTACGCGGAATGCGGCATAGTAGAGGTCCAGCACTTCACCGGCACCGAAGGTATGCGCGAATATCCGGTCGCGCAGGAGTGCGAGGATCTGGGAAGCGAGGGTCAGCCCCGCGAGCAAGTACGCGGCCTGATGCAGGCCGCGTATCGGGCGGGCCAACGCGCGCATCGGCCCGCCGATGCGTTCAAATATTCGTCGAACCATCGCCGTATATTAACTTGTTTTGCGCACCGCTACCAACGCGCCTTATGGAGCCGGCGTGATGGTGAGAAGATTCGTGGGGAAGGGATTTTTCTTCGCTTCAAGCGCGGCGAGCTGTGCGGTGACGGCTTGTGCG
>MFMI01000014.1:0-9522 GCA_001783465.1 Candidatus Kaiserbacteria bacterium RIFCSPLOWO2_02_FULL_54_13 | reverse complement strand
ATTGCCGCAATGGCCTGCATTTGCGCGAGAGCCTTCTCTAGGCTCCCCTGCTTCGCGTAGACCGCGGAGAGGAAGTAGCGCGCATTCGCGAATTGCGGATTGACCTCAACTGCCGCCTCAAGCGCTCGTGCGGCATTCGCGAAGTCATTTTGCGCCGCGTATAAGATGCCGACTTGGAAGAGGATACTCGGGTTATTCGGCGTGAAGTACGCGGCGGCGAGCGCGGCGGCCAGCGCTTCCCTCACATTGCCGTCTTGGACCTCAAGCTGCGACAGAAGGAAGATGGCGGCGGTGTAATCCTGCTTGAGCCCGATGGCGACTTTCAGATGCTCCTTCGCTCCCTTGATATTTTTATTTGCGATGTCCAATTGCGCGAGGATGAACGGAATTTGCGGACTGGTCGGATTCAGCGTTTGAGCTTTTTCGTATGCGGATTTGGCGCTGTCGTATGCGCCGGCAACGCCAAGCGGTACCGCTTGGGCATAGAGATTCCCGAGTACAAGCCAGCTCTGGTAGTTGGAAGGGGCCAGCAGGGTCGCGGTCAGCGCGGCGTTGATACCGGACGAAAGCGCTTCCTGAAACGCTTTTTGCGCCGCCGTCGCTGACATCGTGGTAGAGGTCAGAATCTGCCCGAGGCGTGCACCCGCAACGCTCGCTTGAATCTGATATGCAACAACGCTCGGGGCGAACGAAATGGAGTCCTGCGCGGCTTTGTCAGCGGTATCAAGATCGCCGGCGGAGAACGCCGCCGTCGCGGAAGCAATCTTGGCAGTGGCGATATAGCGTCCGACGAGCGCATAAGCGGCAACGACTGATGCGAGAAGCACGATGGTGAGCATGAACACGATGACGAAGCCGACTCGCGGGCTTCGCGAGAAGACGATTCCCCATTGCCGACCGCCTTCTGCATAACGCGTCGTTGAGACGAAGAGCCCCATGAAGACGAAGGCGAGCGCAAGTATGACTGCGTTCGGTACATTGAATATCGCTATGGTGAAGAGGTAGAGAGAAGCGACGAACGAGAATATCGCGACATACCGGATGAACGTATCCCGCGACGCGCGCACCATAAGCATGCGGAGGCCGAATACGATAAGGAGCGCAAAGAATGTTACCCAGGCGATAACCCCGAGGAGACCGGTTGTAACGACAGATGTCGGGATGGAGCCGATACCGGACGTGAAGTCTATATTCCAGAACACAGTTGAGTTGAGCGATGCATCGCGATATTTGAGCCACTCAACGCCGAACGTGCCGGGGCCCGAGCCGAAGATTGGGGAGGTGGTGAAGGTATTGCGCGCGACCGAGTAGGTTGATTGCCATGAGGGGCGCACGTCAAGCACATTTACGTTGAGCGTCTGCGCGAGCGCGCCGCCGAGCGTCCCGCCGACCAAGAAGAAGAGCGATATCGCGAGGACGCAGAGCGGCAGGACGAGCGAATGCTTGCCGGTACCCATCGCGACCGGAGCGTCGTCTATGATGTCTACGTCGTCCAAGTCGGCATCGGCGGTTCGCGGCCCGCGATTCATTACCGATTCAACAAAGAGGCCGAGCGAGACGAGCGCGAGCAGTATCCAGACAAGCGATACGTTCGCGATGGCGAGCAAGAAGAGGGCGAGAACCCCGCTTACGATAAGTGTGCGGTACGCACGCGAGGGGAGTTCAAGGAAACGAAGAGTGATGAGAACGCCGACGACACCGAGCCCCAAGAAGAATGCGAGGTCTCCGAAAGAGCCGAGGAACGAAAAGGTCGGCGGGATGATGTCCGGCTTCACCTGGCCGAACAGAACCGTGAGCGTCTCAAGAACGGCGACGGCACAAAACACGAAAGCGCCTGCTATAAGGAAAGAACGATACTGTTCAGAGCGCCGCAGAATAAGCGCGGTCAAGGCGCCGAGAACGGTTACGGCGAGTATGAAGCCCAACGTGTCTGTCCCAAGTCCTGAACCCCAAAGCGCTTGTGTGAACGGTATGCCGGAGAATACCGACGAGAGGGCGTACGCGACGACGGGTAGCCAGAGCGCGCCGACAAGGACGAGCGGAGGGAAGATGACATTCCCTCGCGAGAGACGTGCGAGGATGTAGAGCGCGAGCGTGATGAGCGCACCGGCGGCAAGAAGAAAGGTCTTCGTTACCATTAGCGGGGTTGTTGTTGACGGGATGAAAAAGAACACTGCTACGATGCAAGTCACAAAGAGCGCCCATATGCTCACAGTCTCTATTGAACGACGCGGTGCGGCCGGATTTTGTTGCGGGGGCATGGTGAATTCTTAAATTATGCTTAACTGGTGATAATAGAGCCAGTATATATCATTCTACTCTCGGTCAAGCGCCTATCCACACTTTTCCGTAAGGTGACACCTTACGTTTTTCTTAATTTTCTTGACTCCGTAAGGTGACACCTTATACTTCAAGGCATGACGAGGAGGAAAGTCCCGTTTGCTATCGGCGAGTGGTACCACTGCTACAATCGCAGTATTGAAGGACGTACTTCATTTGAAAATGCCAGAGATTACCATCGCTTTCTGGAACTTCTATACTTGGCTAATGATGGGTCGCCTCTCCGGCGCGAGGATATAGGAATACGCAAATTTGAGGAGGTGCTGGGTATGCCTCGTGGCAAAAGGCTGGTCGCTATCGGCGCGTTCTGTCTGATGCCAAACCACTTTCACTTGGTACTGAAAGAGGTCTCGGAGGGGGGCATTACCGCATTTATGCGGAAATTGGGAACGGCGTACACTCTATACTTTAATGCGCGGCACGAGCGTGTCGGAAATCTGTTTCTCAAGCCCTTCCAATCCCGTCATGTATCTGCAGACCGTTACTTGGAGCACCTCATCAACTACGTGCACTGCAACCCGGCAGTACTCTATGAGCCCGATTGGGAAACCAGCCATGTGGTGGACCCCCAGTTCTTGGGAGGACACATAGCGACATATCCGTATTCAAGCATTGGCGCCCATACCGGAGCGCACACGCCGCTTCGCGCCATATTGGATGCGGAGGTATTCTCTATTGTGCGTACGGCTCCCATACAAAAAATGCTGCAGGGAGCACGGTTATATTGCGCTGATTCCGATATTCCCTAGCGTAGTCTCTAACGGGGTGGTATAATGCGCCCGGACCCTGGCTAGGCGACCGCCCGCCACACTGCAGAAGTGTGACGGGAGGAAAGTCCGAACACGGCCCGACACACTGGCTTGGCATTGCGGCTTGCCGCGTTGCCTACAGCCGTTAGGCTGAAGCAATTATGTCAACGCAGTGTGGCGGGAGAAGGGTAGCGGGTAACGCCCGTCGTCCGCAAGGATAGAGGTGCGAGCAGAGACGCTTCCGACGAAAGGCAGGAAGTGTCTCCCGGTTAAGTCCGGGAGATGAGTCTTTAGGCGACTAAAGAATGAAACGGCTAAATCCTTACTTCTGTGCAAGGCCGTACTCTGGAATGCTGGAGGCTGGAATCTGGATGCTGGAACAAATCTCCAGTTTCTAGCTACCAGTCTCTAGCTTCCAGTTTGTGCCGCTTGAGGCGTTCAGTAATGAACGTCCCAGATAAATGGTCGCCCGCGACAGAATTCGGCTTATCGGCCAGAGTCCAAACAATATGCGAAACCCCGCGCTCCTGCGCGGGGTTTCGCCTAGCTGGTTCTATTTTTAGTTCCATTCGAAATCAATTTTGAGAGTTTGTGCGCATTTCCGTGGCTCAAAAGTCCAAGATATGATTGTATTGTTTCCTTTTTGCCGTTCGTCTCTTCAATCCGCCGAAACATCCGCCACTTCGTGCTTGTGCGCAACACGCGGTGCTTAGGGAAATGCACCCAACCGAGGAAATCCACACCCGAAGCGAGCGTCTCTATGGAAACTTTGTTCGGATGCATTTCGAGCTTTAACGTGTCGCGTAAAAACACTACCATATATGGTAGTGTTTTGAGCAGGTAATTTTTGTCTTCGGACAGTAGGACGAAATCATCGGCATAGCGGATGTAGTGTTTGACTTTGAGCCTATGCTTCACGAATTGGTCAAACTCGTTCATATAGATGTTCACGAGAAGCTGTGAGGTGAGATTCCCGAGCGGGAGACTCTTCCCTTTTGTACCAGAATTGAAACTGCCGACGATGTTTCCAATGAGCGAACGAATGCGCTCATCAGGTATATATCTGCCGACAATTTCCATTAGCACCTGTTGGTCGATAGACGCGAAGAACTTTCTGATGTCGCACTTGAGTACCCAGCAGGTGTACGTGTCGTTCTTGGATACTTGACGGGCGAAAGTCCGGAAACGATTCATCGCTTTGTGTGTTCCCTTCCCAAGACGACATGAGTACGAATCACCGATGAACGTACGGTCAAAGAACGGATAAAGTGTGCGGTAGAGCGCGTGGTGTACGAGCCGATCGCGCACACTCGCCTTGTGGATGTCGCGCGGCTTCGGGTCGTTTATTTTGAAATGCTCATAGCCACCGTGTTGATAGGTGTTTGTGGAGAGTTCATAATACAGTTCTAAAACGTTCTGCATTAGATATCGCCCAAACTCTTGTACATCAGTACGTTTTCCTTTCCCACGTTTGAATTCCTGCCAAGCGAGAAGTAAGTTTTCAACTGAGATGATATCGTTATAGGTATGAGTGAGACGGATTCTTTGAGGCGACCCCCCCCCGGCGCTCCTGCCGGTGCTTGAGCGCGCCAAAGCCGCTTACAAAATGTGGCTCATTGTTCACCGCAAGATGGCGCGCTCGGAGCGCTTCGGTATCGGCGACCGGATTGATGCGCTCTGGCTTGACCTCTTAGACTCGCTCCGCAAAGCCGCATACGCATCGGTCAGCCAAAAATTGCCTCCACTTGAAGAAGCTCTTCGTGCCGTTGATGCGGTTCGCTTTTTCATCCAAATCGCGTGGGAGTCAGACCTCATGGCACAGAGCCATTTTATCTCACTAGGGAAAGATATTGAAGAAATAGGACGCATGGTTGGAGGATGGAAGAGAGGCATCTTAGCGAAAAACCCGCCCCGCTTACAGCAGGACGGGAAAAGATGAGAGTCGCGAGAGAGGAACTGATTGCCGGCATTCCACCTGTTCGGGTTGTCGAGCGGATTCGCCTCGAAGTTCCAGCCGCCGTCGTTCCAGTTGCCGTTGACCGCCCACAGAACGCTCTACATGCGTACGCCACACCATCAATGACACCCCTAAGGGCCACCATTCCTCGAATACTCTTGGAACTGAATCTCATGTGGGACCTCAAAGTCCGCCAGCATAGCGTACCGATTCTAATCTTTTTTGAACGGCAGTACCCACACTCGCAGAGAGCGTGCTCGCTGTGATCCTGGAGCTACGACCGCCCGAGGCGCTGCTCGCAGAGCTTGCTCGACGAGCCCAAGACATCCTCGTGTTGAATTATAACAAAAGACCCTCCGTTCCAGTGCCAAAGTGGCAAAGGTTCAGAAGGTCAAGAGGCCCAAAGGGGCCAGAGTTTTCGAGAATCAGCGAGAGAGGAACTGACCGCCGACATCCCACCTGTGCGGGTAGTCGAGCGGAAACGCCTCGAAGTACCAGCCGCCGTCGTCCCAGTAGCCGCAGACCGCCCACAGAACGCCCCACACGTCGCGGATGTAGGCAACGTACCAGGAATTTTGGTCCGCCGTCTTCAGAAATTCCCAGTATTGGCCGAAGGTGATTTCTACCTTCTCTTCGCCACCGAACTCGGTAATGATGGCCGGGTCGCGCGAACCTTTGAGTAGTTTGCTCACTTTCAACTCTTCGGCCGCGACCACGTTCTTCTCAATCTTCGACAGGAAGTACTTTTTGATATTATCGCCAAGCCAACCGACCTCGATGCCGTCAATCGTCTTGCCGGGGCGGAGCTTATCCGCTACAACGAACGTACCAATCGCTGGCAGCGAGACGGTTTTGACGAACTCGAGAAGTTTTTTCACCGCAGAGAAAGAACGATTCTTCACCGCTTCGGCAAACAGACCGATCGCGGTAACCGTATTCATGATCACCCATTGACGGTCCTCGGTCGGCATGACTTCAAAGGCGCGCTGATGTTCGACCAATGCGCCGGCCATTTTTGAAACTTGTGGCTGTTGTTCGCTCATGATTTCTCCTTTGTGTGAGCGTTTTTACAGTGCTGTTCAAGCTCGCCAGTGTTTAGGTTCGCCACAGCAGAGAATGGCCTAGCGAATAAGCCGTTTTCTGCTGTGGCGAACGCAAGTTAAGCTATCAAAGAACTACACAATAAGTATACACGAAAGCAAACCTGTGTCAAGGTCGTTGATTTTTACCCTTTCTTACCCTCCCTTTCCAGCGGAGTCGCGAGTGTGATTTCGGAGACTCTCGGAGGCGAAACGATTGACGCTTCTTCCTTCTCTAACGGAGCGACACGTGCAATTTTTGAGGCTCCGGAGCGCGACGGCGCGAGGCCGAGCAAATCCCGAGCACGGGATTATGCGTCCTCAAAAATTGCACGTGTCGCGGAGTCTTTATTCTATCTCGCAGACGCCGCCGGCGCAGGCGAGTTCTTTTTTCATCTCCGTCTCGTCTTGACGCTCATAAGCGTAGAGCTTGGAGTAGTCTACCTTGGGGAATCGCGCGACGCGGTCTTCGTATTCCTCTTTTGTAATCGTTTCGTAGGGCGCGAGGCGGTAGACATGATTGTTTCTCGGGAGGAACGAGAGCCCGCCGATGATGTCCCAGTTCTTCTGTATCCAATCTACGACGCCGATCCACTCATTCTCGGAGACCGAGATGGTTGCCGACGGGTTATGTTCGGTGAAGTTCAGCTTCACCCTCTTCCAATATTCCAGCTGTTCCATCGCCGAAATGTCATCCTTGAATCGCGCATCCTTGGAGTGGTCTGGCGCTTTGACGGGGAATTCCAGCACGAACGTATTCGCTTCTTCCAGGGACTGCCCAACCTCCGGATAATACGGCACGCCTTGGTCGCGCATCATCTTGAAGAGCGAGTCGGTCGCGCTGATGCGCACGCGGCGGATATAGTACGGCGCGTGGCGCGGATGAATGCCGGAGGCGCAGTTGAGGGTCTGGGAGACGGTACCCGAGGGCTTCACTGCCGTGACCGACATTGAGCGTTCCACGCCAAAGCGCTTTGCATAGGTCACATTCGTCCTAATGGCCATATCACGCACTTTCTGCATCACCTCTGCCCGCCGTGCCACCGGCGAGTCCCATTGCCCCGTGATAGAGACGCCAAGCAACCGCTCCGTCGCACAGTGGTCAGTCCATTCTTTAGAAATGTAGCCGAACTTCGTAAGCGTTGATTGGTAGGTGCCGAGAATTGCGGCGAGACGCGCCTTACGGAGTAAAGAAGCCTCCGTGTCATTTGCGCGCGCGATAACCTCCGAGAGATTACAAAATTGTTTGGACTGCAGGACAATCTCGGCGCACGGGTTGGTGCCGATAGAGCCGTGCACGACACCCTCCTCGCCGATAAAGCCGACTTTCTTAAAGTAATCCACGCGGCGTTTGGGCATTGTCTTCGCCAGAGAGGCGCGATTGAAGATACCCCGCTCGCCGCTCCCGCTCTTCATAAGCGCGACCCACTCATCCATAAGCTCGGCATTGGTCGGCTGTGCCTCGTAGACTGCAGAGTTGTTCGCCACCGAGCGATGCGGGTCGGTCATATAGAATTGGCCCTTCTTCGCGTCGCGCATCTCCACGTCATCAAGGTCGGAGAGCGAAATCATCGCAGTGCGCCGGACACCGCCGGCGACCACGCACTCGCCAATCTTGCAGATAATGTCGTGCGCATCAATGGAGCGCAGACGCCGCCCTTGGCGTTTCAGAACGCGTTCCCGCGTGAACGCAAGCAAACTCTGAAACGGTTCGGGACCGCTCGCCTTCCCTCCCATCGTCTTCAGCCGCGCACCAGCGGGGCGAATTAGAGAGAAATCAAAGGTGACATCCCTTCCCGCGTACCAGGTTTTGAGTCCGAGCGTGAGCGCATCGCACCAGCCCTCTTTAGAATCGGCGATGACATGCGTTTCCGCTTTTGTTTTCTTTTGCTTCCCCGTTTGCTTCATAATCTGCGGGAGCTGTTCTATGTTCTGACTCTCTACCGCGAACCCGACGCCGCATCCCTGCATTGAGAGGTACATTATCTCGGCAAAATCTTCAATCTTGACCGGCGCGGTGAATGTGCAATTGTAGCCGCACGTGTTACAGCGGCGCGCCGCATCTCCGGAGAATTGCATGAGGCGCATAGACGGCATCACTTCTTGCTTCAAGATGCCCATGCGCAGTTCGGCATACTCCTTCTCTGTCAGTGTATCGCCGAGATTCTCCCGCATAAAATTAATGTACCGGCCAACGGTCTCAACCCATGTCTCGCGACGCCCTTCTAGGGGTATCCACTTCGCATAGGTGCGCAGATAGACGAATTCACCGAGCGCGTTGCCCTCAAAATATTTTTCACTCTCTCTGACAAGCTTTTTCACGCTCTCTGGCACATCAACGTGCGCGGCGCGTAGCTGTGCGCGCTTGTCGCGATAGAGAATGTACGCTTTCGCCGTCTTCACATAATCGTTCAGGATGAGATATTTCTCTACCGAATCTTGGATGCCTTCCACCGTCGGGAGAAAGCTCTTGTACTTCTTCGCGAATCGCCCGAGTTCGCCCGCTACTTGGTGCGCGACGAGCGTCGCATCGTCCTGACTGCCGTCTTCGGCCGCCGACATCGCCTTCCAGATGGCGGCCGCAATCTTATCAAAATCAAATGCAACAAGCCGCCCGTCGCGCTTTTCAACCTGCGGGACCATCTCGCGATACCGGCGCGTCTCTTTAGAAATCGGCGGTGCGGTGGTCTCCGGCGCCGACGCGACAGCTGTTTTTACACGAGAAGAGACCTTAATAACTTTGGACATACACGGGACGATTGGATTAGAAATAATAATGCGATTGGTTATACATAAGTTTACTCTTATCCATAAAAAATGCCCTGTGGACAGCGCTACTCTGAAACGAGTTCAGGATTTTTCAACTGCAGGAACGTACCTGTTGCAATATTATTGGTTCTGGCGAAGCCGGAAGCAGTCTCAAGGACATACCGCGCCGGCACTGTCGGATAAAAGACATGGGGGTAGGTGGAAGTGGCGACATCCGTCATCATGGACACCACCGCAAGTTGTCCTTTTCCGCCGGAGGCGGGTCCGCCTCCGGCGGAATTATCCAACCAGAAGATGTCCAGGGACACAAGCGTATCCCTCATCCAGAAGCCGTAATAATCACTCTTTGGAAAGACAAAAAGCATTCCGTAGTCTTCCTGTATTTCCGTCCGGCCCCCGAGCCCACGTTCCCTGGCTTCTGATGTTGTCGCATATTCAATCCTCAAGGACACCCCGCCGAACTCCGCTGTGGGCGACACCTGAACCGGCGCTACCGGTGTCCTATAGGCGGCAAGATATACAAAGACTGCAAGTGCAATAAATGCGTAGTTGTTTTCAGACTTTTTGGTTTAAAGAAAGAAATAAGAGGCTGAGTGCGTGGAATTAAACGCCATCGCGCAATAGTTTT
>MFMI01000013.1:28302-28447 GCA_001783465.1 Candidatus Kaiserbacteria bacterium RIFCSPLOWO2_02_FULL_54_13 | reverse complement strand
CAACGAACAATTTTGCCACATATCAAAAACTGGAAAAGGAATGGCTAACGAGCAACCAAGCGAAAGAACTAGCAGAAGCTTCTTTTTATTCGGGTGTTTCTAGTATGGCTCTCGAAGTGGCCATGAAATGTGATCAGTGGCCTCT
>MFMI01000013.1:27155-28275 GCA_001783465.1 Candidatus Kaiserbacteria bacterium RIFCSPLOWO2_02_FULL_54_13 | reverse complement strand
AGATCAGATTATAACTGTCGGTTCGGTGAATATAATAAAACAAAATTGTGGTCGCAGTACGCCTCAAACGTTTGAACTTGCTGTACTGCCGCAAAAAGGAATTATTGATTGTAAGGCGACTATCGTGGGAACAAAAGCTACCTTCTCTGGATGTAGTACGACGTACCTCAACCGTTAATTGGGTTTAGTCTAGCTCACGATTTTGAAGATGTCGTGGGCGGTCACGACGAGCATGATTACATAGGGTTACCCTATATATTACTACTATCCAAAATAGTGGACGGTCGGCTAGTATTGTGGATACCACCTGTGACTATCCAAGACTTGTACCTATAGCGACAAGTTGTGGATACCTGTCTTATTTGATTACATAGGGCATCCGTTAGGAGTGGGGAGAGTTACCCGACGATGCGGAAGATATCGTGGGCGGTCACGACAAGCATAAGAAAGACGAGGAAGAGGAAGCCGACCGCGTTGACCGACTGTGCGATAACCGGCTTTATGGGCCGGCGGATGACGCTTTCAATAATGACGAAAAGGAGCCGGCCGCCGTCAAGCGCGGGGACAGGGATGAGATTGATGAGTGCGAGATTGATAGAAATGATCGCCATGATGGAAAAGAGATGACCAAGTCCTTGTGCCGAAGCGCCTCCGACGACACCTGCGATGCCGACGGGTCCCGCGACCTGCGAGAGGTCGGCCGAGAGAGTGAAGACGCCGGAGAAGAAGTGATAGAGCCCGATGGCGGTCATCTTCGTTGCGCCCCAGGTAAGATGCGCGCCTTCAATCATCGCAGAACCAAGCGAGAGCGGCATGATGCCGATGGTGGCGACCTCCACTCCGAGTACCGCGCGCGAAGGGTCAGAAGGGACGATGCCGGCCTCGGGCCGCGCAAAGAGCGTTTCCTCCTTCCCGCTCACGTGCCGGACTGTAAGCGCGATGGTTGTGTTCCCTTCTCCTTTGGCAACGAATTCGGTGAACGCGGCGGGGTCCGCGCCCGAAAAGACGAAGTGGCCGTCTTCGGCGGCGAGGATGGAGTCGCCGGGGAGAAGCCCCGCGCGCGCGGCAGGCGAGCTCGGCAGGAAGCTCGCTACGGCGAGCTCTCTATTGCGCGCGCCCG
>MFMI01000013.1:25148-27091 GCA_001783465.1 Candidatus Kaiserbacteria bacterium RIFCSPLOWO2_02_FULL_54_13 | reverse complement strand
CGCGAAGAGGAGGTTCATCGCGACGCCGGCGACCAGCACCAATGCTTGTAAAATGCGCGGTCTCGCAGAGAATGCGCGAGAGTCCCGAACTTGGTTGAGGGAGAGGCCGTCCTCGCCGTAGATCTTCACGAACCCGCCGAAGGGTAGCCAGTTGAGCGTGTAGAGCGTCCCGCCCTTTTTCGCTATGACGAGCGCGCGCGGCGGGTAGCCGAGCCCGAATTCGTCTACGCGCATGCCTGACCACTTCGCCGCGACAAAATGCCCGAACTCGTGCACCACAATGAGTGCAACGATGACAAGAATGAAGATTAAAATGCTCATTATCTCTTTATTGAGCTATCTCAGTTTCTTTGCGTTCCAGAATCTTCAGGAGAGCTTCGTTGCCGGTGTCGATGAACTTCTGGATTTCAACTTTGAGGCGCGCGGATTCGTCTTCGCCCATTCCGCCCGCTTTTTCTGCCGCCTCAAGCACTTTGAGCGCGTCGGTGCGGTGCGAGCGGAGCGTCACCTTCGCCTGCTCGGTCTTGTCGCCCGCGAGCTTCGTGAGTTGGGCGCGCCGTTCACTCGTGAGCTCGGGGAAGGAGATCCGAAGCCCTTGGTCGTCGGTGGAGACGCCGACGCCGAGGTCGACATCCGTAATTCCTTTCTCTATGGCTTTCGTTATGGACTTGTCCCACGGGATGATACGGAGCGTGCGAGCATCTTCTACCGAGACGCTCCCGAGCTCGCGAAGTGCCGTGCGCGTGCCGTAGACCTCGGGCTTCACTGCGTCAAGCAGAGTCGGCGTCGCTCTGCCGGTGCGCACGCCCGCGAGTTCGCGGGAGAGCCACTCCTCTGTTTCTTTAATATTCGTCTTTAATTTTGAAAAGTCGTAACTCATCTAGCGATTATAACAAATCTTTCGGGATGACGAGTGAAAGATGTTCTAAAATCATGCGCACCGGCGCGCTCCGGTCATGTAAGTAGCCACGCAGGGTCGCGATATCGGAGAGGAGCGCGGCGTCGGCAGAGCCGATGCCGCGCTTATATACGACCGCTTCAATCCCGTTCACGATAGCGAGCGCTTCGTCGCGCAACTCGCGCCGTTCCTCTTCATCCCTCCCGCTCATGAGTTTTTTTATCATCGCACTTCGTTTCTCCTTACTGGCTTTCACAAATTCCTCTGCCACGTCCGATATCCTTATCTTTGGACGACCGTTGCTTGATAAGGATGCCGGTAGAACTTGGACGCGAGAACGGAGGGTTGGAAGAAGACCTCCGAGCGACGGCATAATTAAAAATAAGTATGTCCCTTTTGGTGGTTCTTCAAAGAGCTTCAGGAGCGCGTTCTGCGCTTCGTGGTAGGCGCGACTCGCGGCGATGATGACGACCTTTGTGTCGCCTGTAAATGCCTTGCCCGCGACGAGTTCAGACACTCGCCGCGCGTCCTCAACCGAGAGCAGTCCGTAGCATTGTACGACGACATCGGGGTTATTTTCTATCTTCATTCCGAGCTGTTCCCTCGCCCACGCCTGCGCCACCGCTATTCCCGCCTCCGCCTCCGCCTCTATCACAAACGCATGATGATTTTTCATTGTTTTGCGAGGATGCTTTTCTGGTACGTATCCAAATGCTTCAGCGCGATGCCGGTGCCGCGGGCGACACAGTAGTACGGGTCGTTGGCGAGCTTTGCGACCACGCCGGTGCGGCGGTAGACGAGCTCGGGCATTTGTCGGAGTAGAGAAGAACCGCCGGTGAGGATGATGCCGTTGTCAATGATATCGGCGGCGAGCTCGGGCGGCGTATCCTGCAACACCTTGCGTATCGCCTGCGTCATCTCGCGGAGCTCTCGCCCCATCGCTTGCACGAGCTCGTTGGTAGAGAGCTCCACCGTGCGCGGGAGCCCGCTCATCAGATCGCGCCCCTTGATGGGGAGCGAGAGTTCTTCATTGAGCGGTACGGCG
>MFMI01000013.1:15368-25086 GCA_001783465.1 Candidatus Kaiserbacteria bacterium RIFCSPLOWO2_02_FULL_54_13 | reverse complement strand
TTTGACGTGGTCAATGATTGCCCTGTCCAGCCGGTCGCCCGCGCACTTCACGCTCGTAGAGGCGACGATGCCGCCGAGAGATATCACCGCGACATCTATCGTTCCTCCTCCGATGTCCGCGACCATGCGTCCAATCGGCTCCTGGATAGGGATGCCCGCGCCGATGGCGGCGAGTATCGGCTCCTTTACTACATATGCATTCTTCGCGCCCGCCTTCATTGCCGCTTCAATGACTGCGCGCTTCTCGGTAGAGGTCACGCCGGCGGGAACCGAGATAAGCACCGTCGGCTTAAAGGGGTTATGACCGAGTGCCTTCTTCATAAAATAGCGGAGCATCGCTTCGGTAATGCGATAGTCCGCGATGACGCCATCCTTCATCGGACGGTACGCGATGATGTCGTCGGGGGTCCTGCCGACCATCGCCTTCGCTTCCGCACCGATAGCGAGTATCTTGTTGCCGCCGTGCTTGCCGTGCGCCTTGCCTACCGCGACGACCGACGGCTCATTGATGATGACCCCCTTCCCGGGCACGAAGACGAGGACGTTGGTGGTCCCGAGGTCTATGCCGAGCTTGGGAGAGAAGAAACTCATATAAAGCCATCATAGGTGGTAGAATGCCCCCATGCAAGGAGAGATGAATCCCGTTAGAGACAAGACATTGAAGATGTCTGCCGACTCGTTGGCGAGTCGGGTCCCTAACGGGATGAATTTCATCGTTGACGGCGGGAAGAAGCTCTCGGGAAGCGTAGCGACCAGCCGGTCTAAAAATGGGGCCGTTGCGCTCCTTGCCGCATCCCTCCTTAATCGCGGGCGAACAACACTTGAACACGTGCCTCGGATTGAAGAGGTGAATCGGCTCATTGAGGTGCTTAAATCTATTGGTGTCTCGGTGACGTGGGAAGGCGCGAATGTTGTCATAGAGCCTCCAGAGAAAATTAACTTGGAAACGATTGATACCGTCGCGGCGACGAAGACGCGGAGCATCCTGATGTTCATTGGTCCCTTGATTCATCTCTTTAAAAAGTTTGAACTCCCGCAGTCGGGCGGATGCACACTCGGGCTCCGCACCGTGCGTCCGCACCTCTTCGCGCTTGAGAAGTTCGGCGTTCAGATTGAAGCGCTCACCGACCGGTTCAGCGTTAAGCACAGCGAGCTTAAGCCGGCCGAGGTAGTCCTCTTTGAATCAAGCGACACCGCGACCGAGAACGCGCTCTTTGCCGCCGCGCGTATCCCGGGAACGTCGGTCATTAAATATGCGTCGGCTAACTACCAGGTGCAGGAGGTGTGTGGATTCCTCCGCGCGCTCGGCGTCGGCGTGGAGGGTATTGGTTCGACTACGCTCACCATAAACGGCACTGAAAATATTGACATGGATGTCTCATACTCTGTGGCCGAGGACCCGACTGATGCGATGTTCTTTATCTCTGCGGCGGCAGTCACTGGTTCGGACATCACTATCGCGAACGCGCCGTATGAATTCCTTGAAGTTGAGTTGCTGGTTCTTGAAAAAATGGGGCTCAAATTTACCCTTTCTGAAAGCAGATTGTCTGAAAACGGCATCACGAAGTTAAAAGATATTCATATTAAACCTTCTGAATTAATCGCGTTCCCGGAAAAGATTCATGCGCGCCCCTATCCCGGACTCAATATTGATAATTTGCCCTTCTTCGCCGTTATCGCGACGCAGGCCAAGGGGACGACCCTCATCCACGATTGGACGTATGAAAAGCGCGCCATCTATTACACCGAGCTTGACCGTCTTGGTGCGGTGACGAGCCTGCACGACCCGCACCGCATTTCAATAACAGGCCCTTCTCATCTTAGAGCCGCCGAGGTTATCTGCCCGCCGGCGCTCCGGCCCGCGACCATCATCCTCGTCGCGATGCTCGCCGCCAAAGGCCGCTCCACGCTCCGCAATGTCTACTCTATCAACCGCGGATACGAAGATATCGTGAAGCGCCTCCAGTCCCTCGGCGCCTCTATCGAGGCGGCTTAAGGGGTGTGGAAAAGTTTGCATTTCATATAACATTTGCTATGCTGGTAATAACCTCGGGGTTGCCCTGAGTACATACGTTGAGTATGGAGTACAGGCGGACATGGTTCCGCCTGTACTCGTTTTAGTGTTATTTTAGTGCTAATCTATGGTGATGAATGGGGTCAAAAGAGTCTGTATTTTTGTTGATGGTGAAAATTTACGACATAACATAGTCGACCTCTTTCCGCCACCAGTCTTTTATCAAAGTAGCTATTTGCCAAAAACTGATTGGGCAAAATTTTTTGATTGGATTACGTCTGAGGTCGCCGGAAAACAGGCTGAACGTGTTCGAGCATATTGGTACGTTGTTCAGAGTATTGATTATGCTCCTGCAAATCTAAACGCTGTTTGTCATGATAAGGAAATTTTAATTAGACTCATAAAGAAGAGTCCTGATTTCTCTGAAAAGTTTAACGCGATGGTAGACCATGCCGAACACGAAACTATTCTTCATGAGTTCGCCGATTTCCTCTATGAAAACCGAAGAAGCATGCAGGGTCGGTTTGATGGCTGGACTTCAGTACAGAATGGCATAGCACAAAATTGCGCTTCAGTGGAATTCCGGCGAGCAGGTTCTATTAGATATGATCTTCTTCGTCGAAATCTCGGTTTTGAAAAAGCTGTCGACGTAAAACTTGCAACTGATCTAATAAAACTGAAGGATATCTATGATGTTGCAATTATTGTTTCAGGAGACCAAGACTATGTCCCAGCTGTCGACACGATTAAGGATTATGGAAAACATGTTGTCAATGTTGCTTTCCTGACGAGTGAAAACAATCTTTTACCAGGTGGTGCTCGACGTTTAAATCAAGCAACCGATTCAAGCTTTCTAATATCCCACACGGACCTTGCCGTTCATCTCGGCTTCAATGTTTAATTTCATAAGTATCGAATAGAGGTATGAAATCCATTCGCGATATTCTCCCCGATTTTGAGAAGAAACGGGCGGAGGCGCCCAAGGGGAGGAAGCGCCAGACCGAGCGCGGCGAGCTGATGCGCTTCTTCCAGCGGCATTTGAATTATTCGCGCAAGCAGGACGGCCTCGCGCCGATGACGATGGCGCATCTGGGCACTGTGCTGGAGAAGATACCAACGCAGGATTTGTACTATCTCAAGAGCGTCTGCAGTCAGGCAAAAAACTTTGGTAAAAAATTCTGGTACGAACTTGACCCGACCAAGCACTCGTCACGTTAATTTTTGATATAGTGCGAAGCATGAGCAAGAGAGAAATCGTGCAAGATGGGGAGAAGGTACTGCGCGAGGTGGCGGAGCCCGTGCCGGAGAGTTTATTCGGCTCGAAGGAGCTGGATACCCTCATTGCGGATATGGCCGAAGCGCTGGACGCCTTCCCCGAGGGTGTCGCGCTCGCCGCGCCGCAGGTCGGCGTCTCGTGGCGTCTCTTCATCGTGCGCAGGGACAGAACCATAGATGCCAAGCGTGACGAGTCGGGCAAGCTTTCTACTCCGCATCAACTGGAACCCGAGATAGAAGTGTATGTGAATCCGGAGATTGTGAAGACGTCGCGTAAGCGGGCGCGGGCAGACGAAGGGTGCCTCTCGGTGCACGGCGTCTACGGGACGACCAAGCGGCACGAGCGCGTCACTATTAAGGAGCGCCGCCCCGACGGAGGGCATATCCAGCGCGGCGCGGGCGGCCTTATGGCGCAGATATTTGAACACGAGATAGACCACTTAAACGGCATCCTCTTCACCGACCACGCCGAACATCTTATTCGCCTGCCTGCGCAGGCAGGCATTCCAAGCGGGTCTATGCACTCTTTTGCATATTTCGGCACGCCCAGGGTCGCGAGCGACACGCTTGCGCTCCTTATAGAACGCGGATTCGTGCCCGCGATCGTGGTGACCTCTCCAGACGCCCCGAAAGGCCGCGGCCTCGCCCTCACGCAGTCAGAGACGAAAGCGCTTGCGCTCGCGCACACCATTCCCGTGATGACGCCAGAAAATCTTGATGCAGAAGCGGTTGCTACAATCAGGGCATTCGGATGCGAATACGCCGTCTGTGTCGCCTACGGTAAGATTTTCCCAGAAGAGCTCATCAACGCATTCCCGGGAGGCGTTCTGAATGTTCACTACTCGCTCCTGCCGAAATATCGCGGCGCAACTCCGGTAGAAACCGCGCTTCTTAGGGGTGAGAGTGAAACTGGCGTGACGATACAAAAAATGGTGAAAGAGCTTGATGCCGGCGACATCCTCGCACAAGAGACAACTCCCATCGCGCCAGATGAAACCGCGCGAGAACTTCGGCCTCGGCTCATTGAACTCGGCGCGAGACTGCTCGTTGACACGCTTCCCGAATACCTGGGGAGCAACGTCACTCTCGTACCGCAGGACGCTTCGCGCCTGTCTGCGCAGGCAGGCGCGACGCGCGCATATAAAATTAAAAAAGAAGACGGGCTCCTCTCCCTGCCTGCCGGCAGGCAGGGCTCGCCGCAACAAGACCTGGAAAATTGGAATAAGTATCGCGCCTATGCCGACAGTATCGGTACGTATTTTATGAAAAACGGGAAGCGCATGAAGATCGCGCTCGCGGAATTCGCCAAAGGCGAATTCCGCGTTCTCCGCGTCATCCCCGAAGGGAAAAAAGAGACGGTGTACAAAGGGTGAGGATGGCAGCTGTACCGGGTCGAGGACGTGTCGGAGCACGATGGTGCGAGACACAGCAAATTTCTAGCAAGAAATTATGCGTGTCCGAGAACTGGTATAGCTGCCGACGAATTAGCGGCCGAAACGCAGAATATCCTTAACTGCCGCGTGACCGCGCCTCCAGAGCCGGTGCGCGCGTCCTCTCTTGTGGCGTATCTCGGCCTCAAGCTCGCTCCGCACCCTATCCGCCGCGCTCTCGGGCGTCGGCTTCACCGCCTCGGCATAGAACACTTCTCCCTCAACAGTTAGCCGAGCTTCAAGCCGGACAGGCTCGGAGGAGCGCCCCTCTGGCGGCGCCTGCTTTATCTCTATTTCTAACAGCGCGGTCTCGCTTTTGTCCCCGAGGAGGCGGAGCGGCGCGGCGAGCCTCTCTTTAATAGACGCTTCGGTCGCGGAAGTGAGCGTATATTTCGTCGCCTTGATAGTGATATTCATCCCGTTAGAAATTAGTGCTAATAAACAACCTTGAACCTCGATTCCCGCTAGCTGATTCGTAATGTTTATTTCTAACGGGATTCATACGGCGAGACATTAGTCATTAATACTTACCATTTTAACGCGAGAACTGTGTCCTGTCAGGATGCGCACCTTCCCCACCGGCTTCCCTACTCGCATCGCGATAATCTCGCGCACGCGGGTATTCGCCATATTATTAGACGCTGGCTCCCTCACTGATATTACAAGCGCATCGTTCTTCTCCCCTACCTTTTCTCGCTTGGCACCCGGCGTAACGAATACTTTGATGTACATCCCGTTAGAAATTAGTTTTTAATATTTTAGCCATTCATGTACATGATTTCTAACGGGATACATTTATTTTATTTTCTTGAGTAGCGGCCAATGAGTTCTGTTTCTTCAATCAGCAGAGGCGCGAGTGCGTCAAGCACTTCTCTCTTCGTCGCGCCAGCAGAGAGCGTAAGTGGGGCCGAGAGCGCATAGAGCTTGAAGACGTAGCGATGCTCGCTCGGCTCATAATCGGGCGGCGGGCACGGGCCGGTGTAGCGGAGGTCGCCTCTGGTAGTAGCTCCTGGCGTGCCCACTGTCTCGCCTTCTCTAATCTCGCGCGTCTCGGGCGGGACGTTGAAGAGCACCCAGTGGTCGAATACTCCCTCGGGACGCAGTGCCTTCGGTACGTCAGGGTCGTCCATAATCAAGACGAGCGTCTTCGCCGCCTCTGGCACGCCGTTAATTGAGAGCGGTGGCGAGAGCGCGGGGTCGCCACCTGCCTGCGCAGGCAGGTCGCAGGTATATTTCACGGGAATCTTTCCGTTGTGTTCAAATGCAGAACTCTGGAGTGCAAGCATTGAAAGAGTATAGCAAATCCGTTAGAATGGTCCCACGCGCCGCTTCACGGCGCGCGTTCAAGCATTCCGGGATAGCTCAATGGTAGAGCAGCGCCCTGTGGAGAAACGCAGCTTCCCGAAGGAATTCGGGAATGAAAACGAGGTGAATTGCTGGAAGCCCTAACGAGAGAGACGAGGGTAATCAGCAGCCAAGCCCAGCCCCAGTTTTGGTTCATAGAAAATTATGACTCAAAACTGGAGCTGGGAAGGTTCAGAGACTATCCCGAAAGGGAGTACTGTCCCGATGTAATGTCGGAATGGGAAGCGCCTCGCACCGAGAACCGGTGATGATATAGTCCATCCCTTTTGGAAACTTAAGGAGTAATGTAAGGCGTTGGTTGCAGGTTCGAGTCCTGCTCCCGGAGCCAGAAGAATTAGCGTCACCAGAAGTGGTGCTTTTTCTTTTGTTTGCTTCACTTATTTCAGGTTCGAATGACTTAATTGGAAGAACCGGAACCGCTGTTGTCGTCCTCATTCTCTTCCTCACCGTCGTCTCCTGAACCGGAGCTACTGTTGTCGTCAGTATCATCAGCGTCGTCGTCTGACAATGCCGAATCGTCATCCGTGTCACTAATGTCCTCATTGGCATCACTATCATCATCGTCGTTCACTCCTGAATTAGTACTTCCTGAACCGGAATTGAAACTCCCCGGCCCCGAATTGGCGCTGGTGCCGCGATTGTCACTATCGTCATCCCCGTCTTCATCTTCGCCTTCGGACTCGATTTCCACCTCGATCTCGCCGTCATCTACTTTAACCTTTATCTTCTCGTCCTCCGTTTCAAGCTCGATTTCTCCGCGGTCGCTGCGGATGCGGAGCTTGAGTTCTTCAGGCAGTGCATCGCTTTCGGTAAGCGAGGCGAGCCGTGCCGTAATGATTTCTATAGCGTTAGCGACGCCGGGCGTCGTTGAAGCCAAGCCGCGAACCTCGGCCAAGTGGATAGTCAGGATGTCGAGTGCACGCGAGAGATTCTCTTTCGCGTCCCCAGAGGCCTCTGAGGGCGTACTCGTCGCCTCTTCATCGCCTAAGTCGTCGAGCTTCTCTTCTGTCGCATCCTCCTCCTCTTCGTCTTTGAGAATTGATTCGATTTCGTCGAGGCGCTCCTCGGCGAACTTCACCTTGAGCTCCGCTTTGCCGTTCTCAGGCGTGAGCGCAAAACGGATGTCCTCGACCGAACGGTCTACCGGGAAGAGCAAGTCGCCCGGGCGCGCCGAGTCAGAAGCCGCTATGGTACCGCCGGCACCAATTAAAGCCAAAATCGCAATAATCAAAGGCATGTGATCTAAGTTAGATGGTAATGTGAATACCTAGCTTTCTATAATAACCCGTCCCCGTACGTAACAACTGGAATTGGGCGGTCCCCTGTGGATAAAAAGGAGGCTCGCCATGAGCGGTTTCTGTTTTTATATAAAGGTTCAAACATCTCCTACCCAACGGAGCAGAATGAGCGGAGCGAACGCGTTTGGATTATTGGGCGATAGTCCAGGTCGTCCCTCGTATAGGGAACGGGTCCCTCACCGTCGCCGCCGTCTCAATCCCGGTTACGTCAATCATTAATGCCGCCCCGATGTACGGAAGGACGTTTGGAGTCATGATGGCTTTGATCGTGAAGAGGTGTATTTGGCCAGGAGCGAAATATGCGTCCGTACCTACTCATGAAGACGTATCGCCTCTTCTTGTGTTACAGGCCACCATTAAAACACCCGGATACGAAAGTCGACATTTGTGGTGTTTTGGAAAGCTCGCCGCAAAGTAGGCGAGCGTTTCTTTTTTTGGACTTGTTTTAGGGTATACTAGCGAAGTGATGAAGTTTTTACGGCGCATAACTCTTAACCAAGAGCTCATAACAGCGGCTTTTATCGGCATCATTGTCTTCGTGGGCGCCGCTTCGTGGTACGGATACGCGCGCCTCGCTTCCCTTTCAAGACAGGTGGCGGAGCTTCACGCAGAGCTCGCCTCCTCCACGGCATTTCTGCAGAGCAACATCTCCGAGGCGACGACTTCGCTCGGCAACGCGCTCCAAGAGGAGAAAAAGAATGTCCAGGCGCAGTTGGGTGGCGTCAAGGACCAGGTCGGTTCCATCAGTGGGACTGTGACGGGCCTGGAAAAGTTGAGCAAGATAGACCCCGAACTCCTCGCGAAATATTCTAAAGTCTTTTTCTTAAGCGACAATTACGCTCCCGCGCGGCTCGTCGGCATCCCCGACGAATATAAATACTCCGAGAATAAGCCTCTGCAAATTATTCCCGAAGTCCTCCCCTTTTTAAGAGATATGCTGGATGAGGCCAAAGAGGATGCTGTCGCGCTCTATGTTGACTCGGCGTACCGCTCGTTTGACACCCAGGAGGCGCTGAAGGGCCAATATACCGTCACCTACGGCGCGGGCACGGCGAATCAGTTTTCCGCTGACCAGGGGTATTCAGAGCACCAGCTCGGCACCACGATAGACCTCATTACGCTCGGCATCGGGGGCCAGCTTGACGGCTTTGACCGTACGCCCGCGTACTCCTGGGTCTTAGAAAATGCTTACCGCTACGGCTTCGTCCTCTCCTACCCCAAGAACAACGGGTACTACATATTTGAGCCCTGGCACTGGCGCTTCGTCGGGGTGAAGCTCGCGGCCGACCTGCACGAATCGGGCAAGCATTTCTACACGATGGACCAACGCGCCATTGATGCCTACCTCATCTCCCTCTTTGACTAAAGAAAAGATTGCTGTAATGAATAGTTTGTGGTATCGTTGTCGGTAATGAGACTGCCCGACCTGGACCGCGAACGGAGCGAAAAATCGCTCTCTTTTAAGGATTTCCTGAAATATTATAACGAGGGTCTCCCTCTCCAGTTCCCCCGAGCGTCGTTCGCTCTCCTGCACGAGTTTAGGAAAGCGAACGCCGCACTCTTTAAGAGAAACGGCTCATGGTCCCTTGACCAGCACCGGAAGAAGGTGATGGATTGGTTAACTTCCCGCAAAGTCTCATAATTGCGTAGGGTATACTGGAGAAACATGAAGCTCGGGGTATGGATACTGTCTATTGTTATCGTGACGGGCGCGTTGCTGTTTTCGTTTCCCACTCTTCTCGCTCTTGGTATCCAGCATGAACAAAAGAAGGCATTCTCTGCGATGCGGGAGCAATTTCCGGTTACCGTCAATCCGCAAGAGAAGGTTATTGTTGAGAATGAACTGGTAAATACCTTCCTTGAGAGCGACATCTCCCCGCTTCAAGCGGCGGCTGGAAATGTATGGGGCATGCTCGGGGACGTATTCGCGGACGTCGCGGTGACCATCGCGAACGTCCCGTGGTATCAGAGCATTGCCGCCGCGGACGGCCGCTTCGTGAATATCACTCCCGGGATGAGGAAGGAACAAGTGGTGAACGCGTTCGCGAGCGCCCTCGGCTGGAACGCCAAGCAGAAAAAAGAATTTCTTGTCGCCTCGTCCTACTCGTCACTCCCCCTGCCCGAAGGGTCGTTTTCGCCCGGTATCTACCTCGTCACGAGAGGCACTACGCCGCTTATGGCGCAAGCGCTTGTGAACGAACGTTTCTCAAAAGAGATTCTCGCCCGCTACGGAACAACGACCGCTGATATCGTGCCGCTTATCCAGGCGCTCACCATCGCCTCTCTTATTGAGCGCGAGGCGGGTGGGTCTGACGACCGACGCCTTATTTCTGGCA
>MFMI01000013.1:12167-15295 GCA_001783465.1 Candidatus Kaiserbacteria bacterium RIFCSPLOWO2_02_FULL_54_13 | reverse complement strand
CGTGGCAACCAAGAGTTGGTGGCCAGGAGTGGTGCCCGCCGACCGGCTCCGCACGTCGCCCTACAACACGTACTTGCACGCGGGCCTGCCACCGATGCCCATCGCGAGTCCGTCGGTCGCCTCTGTGTTGGCCGCCCTCAATCCGAGAAACACTTCGTGTCTCTTCTATTTCCATGATTCGGTCGGCCGATTCCACTGCTCCGATACGTACGCCGGCCATGTCGCGCTCTTAAAGAAGTACTACGGCCGCGGGAAGTAGAGCATGTGGCGAGAAGAGGGCGGCTTGCATTCCCCTGGGGTATATGCTATGTTAGAGGTATCAACCAGCGCTGGGTCCAGAGAAGTGGGATCGAGCTTCCAACTTCGGCTACTGATTTGATACCTGCCTACCGGTAGGCAGGCCTTAGTCACACACAAATATCTATCTTTAGCTATGCAAAACGGCACAGTCATCAAGAAGAACGAGAAGGGCTTCGGCTTCATCAAAGTCGACGGTGCGCCGGAAGGCGCAAAGGACCTCTTCTTCCACTCCAACGAGCTCCAGAACATTTCGTTTGACGAGCTCCAGGAGGGGGACAAGGTCTCCTTCACGATCGGAGACAGTCCGAAGGGCCCGAACGCCCTCGGCGTCAGCAAGATCTAACACGTAGGTCAGGCAAAAGGCATCGCCCCGCTCACGCGGGGCGATGTCTTAATCGTAAGGTGTCACCTCGTGAAAATCATGTCCGCGGGTGGGACTTGGGCCATTCAATAAGTCTGCCGGCCTTGAGCTCCATCGGGTCGGCAGGGCGCACGTAGCGCCAATTCCTTTTTGGCACGAGGAAGTAATGCTCTCGCTCGCTCAAGACATCGGCGACTTCCCACAGGTCCTTTTCAGCCGTGAGCCAGCCGGCGCCGAACCGCCGGAGGTCGAGCGGTCTGCTGTAGCACTCAAGCACTTTCTCTCCTGTTGAATTTATAAACCATTCATGGAAATAGGAGAGTGCGAGTTCGCGCAGGGTGCGATATACCGGGTCGCGGAAGCGGATACTCGCGTGATTGGTCTTGCTGATGGCGCCCCAGTAGCCCCCGCGCTTGTAGAGCGCGACCACGTGGTCATCGTCTCCCCTGCCGAGCCGCGGCGAGATATTCATAATGAGCGGCCGCTCGCCGGCGAGCCAAAGCGCAGCGGCAGCGAGCAAAGCGCCTTCAATGCAGTGCGCTTTGCTCTCGCGCAGGACGCGGCGCGGCGACATATGAGTATCGCCCCTCTTCTCCCAATTCATCGGGAGCGTGTCCAGAAAATCTTGTATCTTGACGGGAGTGGTAAGAGCCGCGAGCTGTGTATACTCACTTGAAGTAAGCCCTGATTGGGGACGAGAGAGACGCTTCATCCCGTTAGAGACGCTAGCCGAAGGCTGGCCAGAACTTGAAAAGTTCTTGTCTCTAATGGGATTCATCCTACAAAGAATAGCTTACTTTAGGGCAAGTGAAGCATCGCCGTTCACGAGCGCCGCAAGCTCTATCTGTGTCTTCGGGAGACGGCTTGGGCGTGAGAGGTCTACATACCCCACGACGCGGACGGCGGCACCGCTACAGACGCCGAGTATCGTGCCAGCATTCTTCATCCTGCCGTCGTTCATAAGATAATCGGACTTTGTACTGAAAAGGATGTCTATGCGGTCGGTGTACCGCGCGTTCATCGTGTCGGCGATAACGCGATATCCTATGATTGGAGCGACGACATCGTAGCCGCAATTGTTGTGCTGGTCGGGTGCCTGGGCGACCTCAATGATGGTGCCGAACGGCAGTTCGCGAGCTAGGTCGCGCGAACGAGCCGCGACGACCTCTGGGTTGGAGTACGCGCCAGAGGCGGTCGTAAAAGGGTCGCCGTCAGTCTGTTCCGGCACGGCATTATACGCCGTGAGGGTCACGGTGTAGCTCGGCGACGCCGACAGCATCGGCGCATTCGCGCGCACCGGCAGAGCGCCGAGGGCGGCGCCTGACAAAAGCAAAAACCCCATAAGGGCTCCAATAGCAGTCATAGTGATGTAAGTAGCGAAATAGCAAGTAGCTACCTCGTTGTTTCTATACTAGCATATTGACAACATCTTGTCAATAGGTTGCAGTAACCTGCCCGAGCTCCCACTTAATTAATTGACCGGCATGAACGTGCCGATGGCGACGCCCATCACTATCGCCGCCCCGCCAAGCAGAGCCATGCGCATCCCGCGCCACAATACGGGGAGACGGGAGAAACGAGCGCTCAACACGCCCACGACGAACAACGAAAGGACGGAGAGGCAGATGGACACGACAAGCGCCGCGGGAGAAGCGAGTATCACGTACGGGATGAGCGGGATGAGAGACGCGAGTACGCAAGAAATGAACATGAGAATCGCCGAGATGACCGAAGGGCGGTCGTTGACATTGGCATGGCTCACGTACTCTTCGGCTGATTCTTCAGAGAGAAAATCGCCCATCGCCATAGAGAACGCCTCAACGAGAGCGTAGATGACGCCGGTAAGAACGATGGTGGAGCGCGGGACGCCGGCGACACTGATGCCGGCAAGGAATCCGACGGTGGAGACCAAGCTGTCGTTAATCCCGAAGACGATGGTACGCAGGTAGAGCGCGGACGATTTCATATGTGCATGGTAGCACAGACCCGCTCTGTGCATTATCTCGCCACTACGCGCCCCGCGAGTGGTATTGTGGAGAGACACGCTGTATGGATTTCATCTTTTTAGCGAACGCCCTCGCACTGCTCTTTTCTTTATTCATTGCAGGAGTATTGCTCGGCGCTCTTTTTTCAAAGCCTCTCCGTAAGAAACTTGCGAGGATTCTACGGCTGACGCGCTCCGCGCTGAATCCGATTCTCGTGCCGGGGAGTAATCCGTGGACCGCCGAGGCGGTGCTGAATCCGGCGGCCGTGCAACTCGGCGGTCGCACGCACCTCATCTATCGCGCCATCGGGATGGACGGCGGCTCGCGGCTCGGCTATGCGAGCAGTGCAGACGGCATTACCTTTGACCAGATACTGCCCTACCCTGCGTATGCGGCGCGAAATCCTCACAATCCGGTCCTGCACCTGCGGCGCTATTCCCCCGTCCTGTATCCCTCGGGCGGCAGTTGGGGCGGGTGCGAGG
>MFMI01000013.1:8326-12147 GCA_001783465.1 Candidatus Kaiserbacteria bacterium RIFCSPLOWO2_02_FULL_54_13 | reverse complement strand
GAAGGGCGTGTGTATGTCACGTTCAACATGTTTGAAGATTGGAAGCTCCGCGTCGCGGTCATCATGATGGATGAGGCAGACTTCCTCGCGGCACGCTTTGATAGATGGGAGGGGCCTATTATACTTTCACACGGCGACCGGGACAAAAACTGGGTCCTGTTTCCGGAGAAAATTAGCCTGCCCGGCCAGGGCGGGCAATTCGCCGTTCTGCACAGTATCATCGGCGATGATATATATCGGGTGCGCGTTGAATATGTTGACGACCTCGCGACACTCGCCCAGAGAAGATTCGTCAGTCCCGACCCGCAAGGGATGCCCGATACGCCTATCGCGTGGCACGTCCATACGCGAAGCGCTGGCCCTCCGCCGATTAAAACCGACAAGGGCTGGCTCGTCTTCTATCACGCGAACGATGCGAAGGAAGGATATAAATACAAGCTCGGCGCAATGCTCCTTGACCTCGCGGACCCGACGAAGATACTGTGCCGTGCCGCCGCCCCAGTCCTCACTCCCGATGAATACTACGAGAATAACGGCAAGCCGGGCATCGTGTATGCGGCGGGGGCGGTCGTACGTAACGGAACGCTCTTTGTCTACTACGGCGGTGCGGACAAGGTCGTCTGTGTCGCGACCGCTCCGCTTGAGAGCTTCCTTGACGTGCTTGTCGGGGGCCACCAGCCCTCGCTCGCATCAGTGTCCCCCGCCCAAACCGCCTGACATATGTTCGTCATCCGCCGAGAACAGCATAATCCGATACTCGCGCCACAGAGGGAGCGCCCGTGGGAGTCGGTTGCCACGTACAATCCTTCGGCGGTACGCCTGCCTGCGCAGGCAGGTACTAAAGATGGCGTGCGGCTTTTCTATCGCGCGCTCGGTTCTCCAGACGCGCTCCAGACACCGACGGCCGGACTTTCAAGCATCGGGACCGCCTTTGCCGAAGACGGCGCCCACTTCCAATCAAGGCAACAAGTCATCGCGCCCTTGGAATCGTGGGACGCCTTCGGCTGTGAAGACCCGCGTGTCACCTTCTTTGAAGGCCGCTGGTATTGCTTCTACACCGCGCTCGGCGGCTATCCGTTTGGTCCCGGCAATATTAAGGTGGCGCTCGCCATCGGAGACGCACCCGACACCTTCACCGAGCGGCACCTGCTCACACCCTTTAACGCCAAGGCGGCAACGCTCTTCCCCGAACGCATTGATGGCGATGTCGTCCTGCTCCTCACTGCGCATACCGACTGGACAAGCGAGCATCCGCGGCCGACCATCGCGCTCGCGCGCGCGAAGCGGATTGAAGACTTCTTTGGCCAGGCATACTGGGACGAGTGGCACGCGCACCTCGGCGACCACGCGCTCCCCGAACTGCGTCGGAACGATACCGACCATATTGAGGTCGGTGCGACGCCTCTTCTGACGCCGCACGGCTGGCTGCTTATCTATGCGTACATCCAAGATTATTACGACGAGAGTAAGCGCATCTTCTCAATTGAAGCGGCGATGCTAGAGCGCGATAATCCAGCGACGCTCGTCTCGCGCACGGAATCCATTTTCGTACCGCAAGAATTCTACGAACAGTACGGCCTAGTACCGAACGTCGTCTTCCCTTCGGGCGCGACTCTCGGCGATGGCGGCACTCTGGATATCTGGTATGGCGCCGCAGACACCGTCTGCGCTAAGGCGAGCGTGAAGCTTGATGGTCTCCTGCGCGCTCTGGACCCGGAGCGGCCGGCGCGCACCTTCACTCGCGCAGGAGCGAATCCGATTCTCGCGCCACGGGGCGAGGGCTTTGAGAGCCGCAACGTCCTCAATCCGGCGGCGATTGAGCTCAACGGCTCCATCTATATTCTCTATCGCGCGATGGACAGAGCGAATACTTCTACCATCGGGCTCGCCATCTCTCGCGACGGCGTCACGATAGACGAACGCCTTAGCGAGCCTATCTACGTACCGCGCGCCGACTTTGAGCAGAAAAAAGGGAGCCCGACCGGCAATTCCGGCTGTGAAGACCCGCGCATTGTAGAAATTGACGGAACGCTCTATATGACCTACACCGCGTACGACGGCGTACACGTGCCCTCCGGCGCGGTCTCGTCAATCTCGGTAGAAGACTTCCTCGCGCGCAGGTGGCAGAACTGGGGCACTCCCTTCATCCTGACGCCCGAAGGCGTTGACGATAAGGACCTTGTCCTCCTACCTGAAAAGATGAACCCCGTTAGAAACTTCGTTTCTAACGGGGTGAACGGGAATTATTTGCTCTACCATCGTATTAATAACCGTATCTGCGCCGACATCCTGCCCGACCTCTCTTCTGGCAAGCGTGTAAGCCGTTGTATAGAAATTATGGCTCCGCGGCACGGGATGTGGGACGGAGCGAAGGTGGGGAGCGCGGCGCCGCTCATAAAGGTCGCGGGCGGAAACTGGCTGATGGTCTACCACGGCGTCTCGCGTCACGCTACGTACCGCCTCGGCGCCGCGCTCCTCGCGTCTGACGGCACCACCCTGCTTGCACGCACGGCCGACCCCATCTTTGAACCGCTGGAGAAGTATGAGAAGGAGGGCGAGGTCGCGAACGTTGTCTTCTCCTGCGGCGCCGTCGTCAGAGACGACAAACTATTTCTCTACTATGGCGCCGCCGACAAAGTCATCGGCGTCGCGATTGCCTCGCTTAAACACGTCGTTGACGCGCTCACATGAAGCTAAAAACTAATTTCAAAACATACCAGCGAGTCGGCAGACCGGAAAATGGTAGTAAGACTTGGCCTAGCGGCCCGGAGCGCGACCATTTTCTGGTTTGCTGGCGAGCGGGTTTTGAAATGAGTTTCTAATTATGACTAAACTCATCATTTTTGACCTTGACGGCACGCTCGCAGAGAGTAAGCAGCCGCTCACCGTAGAGATGGCGGCATACCTCGCGCGGCTTCTCGCCATCACCCGCGTCGCCGTCATCTCCGGCGGCGCCCTGCCACAGTTTCTCAAGCAGGTGGTCGCCCAACTGCCGAAATCTGCGGACCTCGCGAATCTCTACCTCCTGCCCACCTCGGGCGCGGCGCTCTATGAACACAACAGTCCCTCGACTTCGCTCGGGACAAGCGCAGACGCTTGGAATAAGATTTATGAAGAACGCCTTTCAGAAAAGGAGGCGCATACTATTGAAGCCGCGATGCGCGCGGCGGCAGAAGAGACCGGCCTCATCAACTTTAGAGAACAGTCATGGGGCGAGCGCATTGAATATCGCGGCGGCCAGGTGACGCTCTCTACGCTCGGCCAACAAGCGCCGCTCGCGCTGAAAAAAGCGTGGGACCCCACGCATGCGAAGCGCCATAAGCTCCAAGCGAATATTGCGGAGCGCCTGCCCGAGTTCTCGGCCGGCATCGGCGGAGTAACTTCAATTGATGTCACAAAACGCGGTGTAGATAAAGCGTACGGCATCCGTAAGCTCTGCGAGCGCCTCAACATCAACGAGTCCGACGCGCTCTACGTCGGCGACGAGCTGGAGAGCGGCGGCAACGACGAGGCTGTCTATAAAACTTCTGTCCAAACAAAAGCCGTCGCTACCCCCACCGACACCGAACGCCTGATTGAATCCCTCCTCACTGCTTCATAAGACGCACGAGGCGGATGACCTCAAACGAGTGGCGGCCGCCAAGGGCGTGGAAGGCGGGTGAGAGGCGCTCGCTCCCGGCGGTTGCGAGCGCCTCGTGTACCTCGTCTACTATTCGGAGCGGCACGAGATGTGCGAAGTCGGCGCGTACCAGCTTCCCTATTTCTGAAAGTTCCTCTAAGTGATGCACGATAGTGCTCGCGGTAAGTCCGCGAAGAATCAC
>MFMI01000013.1:5013-8317 GCA_001783465.1 Candidatus Kaiserbacteria bacterium RIFCSPLOWO2_02_FULL_54_13 | reverse complement strand
CCTCCGAGGCGGCGCGGAAGTCTCTGTCCTTCTTCAGAATTTCTGGATGCACTTCAAGCGCCCGAGCATTGAGGCCAGTGAGGTGTACTCCCGAGAGCCGCCGCACCCGCGAGAGCGCGACGTATCCCTGCCCATACTCAAATGCTTTTGATAAATCCATAATCGCGGCGTCCATACTCATCCCCTGGCTCTTGTGCACCGTCATCGCGTAGGCGAGCCGGAGCGGTATCTGGCTAATGCTCGCCTTCACTTTCCCCTGCTCCTCCAACTGCCACTCCATCGGCTCCGCAGTTATCTTTAGCCCGTCCTTCGTCTTCACAATCGGCATCCCGTCTGCCCCAAAGCCGGTCACGAGCCCGAGCGTGCCGTTGACGAACCTCCCCTGCCTGCCTGCGCCGGCAGGCGGGAAAGAGTTTTTAGTGAACATCACCGCGGCGCCCTCCTTCAGCTCCAAGACCTCCGGCGAGAGGCATCCGCGTATGAGCCCCTGCACGAGCGAATCCTTCCCTCTTGACGTCATATGAAATCTTTTTGCCTTGCCCGGGAGCCTTGCAAGCTCGTCGGCGTTGATGCGGTCAACATCGGCATTATGCGAAAAAAGTTTCGGTGTATCTAACGGGAGTTCCGACACTCCCGCACTGCGCGCCATAAGCCGTTCGTGATGCATCTCTTCAACCTCTCCCGAACGTATCGCCGAGAGCACTTGTAGAAAGTCGATGTCGTCCTGCCGATACTGCTCGGTGAGGTAGCAGGTAATCAGGTTCAGGTCGCGCCATGTTGGCGACACGTAGGCAAATTGGACTTCGCGAGACCGTCCCCCTTCGCTGAAGCTTCGGCGGGCCACAGGCGGGAGTTGGAAGAAGTCGCCGACGAGAACTACCGTGAGCCCGCCAAAGGGCTTGTCAACGCGGCGCACTTCTCGGCAGACCGCGTCCGCCATCTCAAACGTCGCCGAGGAGAGCATTGAGATTTCCTCAATGATAAGCACCTTCGCCTTCATGATGCGCTTCGCGATGTGCTCCTTGCCCGCGATGCGGTCCACATCGGCGCGAGAGAGCGACTCCGCGATGCCGATACCGCTCCAGGAGTGGAGCGTGAGCCCGCCAACGTGCGTTGCGGCAATACCAGTCGCCGCCGTGACCGACGGCTCAATACCCGAGGCGCGCAACCACGCAACGAACTCGTTTATCGTATGCGTCTTCCCGCTCCCGGGCTCGCCGGTGAGGTACACATTCGCACCCGTCTTCAATACTGCGAGCGCCTCGCCTTGGGTCATCCGCGCATTCTACCAGATGGCTCTAGCGGTGTAACCAGTTCCAGATTTTTGCGAAGGCGTAGCCGATGACACAACCGACGACAAAGGCGACGACGATGACCGTGATAGCCGCAGAGAGGTCAAATGCCTTTACGACGACCGGTATACTGACCATATGCGCCCATTGGCTGAAGTTGACGAGCGCCTGCGCCCACCCAAGGGCGACAAGGATGGCCCAAATAAGGTGTAGCAAAGCCAAGAGCTTGCCGAGCGCGAGCCCCGTCTTCCCAGGATTTAAATGTTGATTCATGCCGATAGCATTATGGCTAATGCTTTGATTATACCGCCGCCCTGCTCCGCAGGGCGGCGGCTGGTGCACAACTCGCTTGTAGCGTACTTTAGCGGATGCCGGTGTCGCAAAGAATGACTGCTATGGCATATGCGTCCGGCGAGACAGTTACGTTTATCTCGCTACAGCGCGGGAATGTTGAACCACTTGAAGCGGCAAGCGTATAGGAGCCGGGCGGGAGCGAGAATTCAAACGTGCCGTCTATGTCCGAGTTCCCTATGATGAAGGGCGATGCGGAGTTGGCGCGATATATCGCTATCGCCGTCGCATACGGCCTGTTCGCGCACCCGGGGTCGGGCGGGTCTCGCACCACCGGACAGGTGGGTCCGAGCAGTACGGTCCCGCGCACGCCAGAGGTATACGGCAAGATACTGCCGCCCCCGCTACCTCCGCCTCCCGTGGTGCTTGTCGCGACCACCTCCGGACACGGAGCGAACTCGCAGTTCGGGCCGACACGCCCGACGGCGGAGCCATCAAGATAAATCTTCGCCTCCGTGGTACACGCCTGCCCGTCGCCCGGCGCCTTCGCTGTACGCACATTCACCGCCCAGAGCGCCATAGCGATTGCTAGAGCCATCGCCCCGAGGGCTATGACATATCTCCTCATCCCTTGAGCATAACAGATAAAAATAAAAAAACCCGTCCCAGCGAAGAGACGGGTCTCTCCATCGGCGCGGGTCGCGAATTACGTCTTTGGCGTAGCGGCGACGAGTACCGCACGAGCGTTTTCCAAAATCGCAATTTCGGCGAGCTCCCCATTGATTGCTTCCAGCTCTTTTACGAGCTTTGCTTTCTCTACGAGTAACCCCCTCTTTTGGGCAATACGCCGTTCCGCACCTGCATACACTTCCATGCTGTTTGCCCCGTTCTTCTTATGAGAGATTGCCTTGAACTGCAGTACTTCGCGGTCCGGTGCGGCCTTCCGCGGCGGATTGGGGAGACCCTTACAGGATTCAAGAATGACTTCTTTGATTACCTCAAACCCGACACGGCGCCCGTAGAATATCGCTTTGCTTCCTTTCGTGTCGGTATAATGGCCTTTCATGAGTCTTGTGCGAAAGACGACGCCGGTTCCCGCACGGACGCCGCTCTTGGGTATGGATTTGTAAAGAGAGAATCTCCCGACCGGCAGTTTCGCGAACTCTGGATCGTGGCGATGGTCTCCCATCCACAACACCGCAACACGTGAGCCCGCCAGAAGCACTCTGCGAGCCAGTTCTACCAGCGTTGCCTTCTGTCTTTCCGGTGATAGTGACAAGGTACACCTCCTCACTTAAGTCAATCGGTAATGTGAATATCGAAACTCATATTCCGTCAATAAGCTATAACGAAAATGCCCCTCTGTCAACGCGCACTATTTCATTTCTTTATCCTACGCACGCCCTTGAATTTCGTCGCCTTGCACGCCATCTGGTCCATGAATTTCTTATCGGCTCTGCGCTTCGTCCAACGCTTGTTCTGCGGGCTGTAGACCTGGTCGCGCTTTTTCACCTCTCCCTTGCGTCCCGCCTCCGGCGGTGGATTCGTCGCCATATGCTTGCATTGTATCATTTTTCCCCTTCTCTTCCCCTTTTCTCGTTTTTTATACACTATCCACGACTTGTACCTATAGCGACAAGTTATGGATAGTTAGACCAGATACGCGTCTTGGCCGTAGCCGGCGACGCCGAGATATTCTGCCTCGCCTGCGAGAATCGCTT
>MFMI01000013.1:0-4962 GCA_001783465.1 Candidatus Kaiserbacteria bacterium RIFCSPLOWO2_02_FULL_54_13 | reverse complement strand
GATCGCGGACACTCATATGCGCGATTTTCACGAGCGTCTTTCACCTTTCGCGCGAGCGCGAGCACCTTCTCCCTCGCTTCATCCGCATCCGGCAACAATACGTCAGTCGGAGTGCCGTTCTTCTCCAGGTACCAATACGCCGCGCCGCTCACGCGGCGCTTCTGGAGCACCTGAAGGAGCAGAAGATAAATGGGCAGTTGGAGCGAGTCGCCATCTTCTTCATTCTTCCCTGTTTTGAAATCAATAATACGGATGCTGTCGTCTGCCTCCACGTATTCAAGCCAGTCAATGAGTCCGCAGAGTACAATATTCTCATCTTCGTCTAGAACAAAGTTCGGCGGCATACTGTTCTCCGACTCCTTCAGCTTCACCGTCTTCTTCGCGAGCGGTCCCGGATTCTTCACAACCCGTTCAATCATCAAGCGGCCGCGCGCCTTCGCGTCCGCCTCTTCTCCGCTACTAGTGAAGCCGCCCTTCTTGCCAGACGCGTTTGCCGCCCACTCCTGCTCAAAATCGGCGAGCAAGTCACGGTGCAGGCGCTCCTCAACCGGCAGTGCCTTGAGCGCCTCCAAGGTCGCGTGCACCGCGCTCCCGAGCGAGAGCGCGGGGTTCACTATCGTAATCTTGCGCCCCGTGTCCGGATTTTTATACACGTTGTGCAGAAAATACAGTCGCGGACATTTCAAAAAGTCCCCCATGGACGAATGCGACACCCACACCGCGCTGTACTTATCCGCCATATTAGAATTTCACTTTCTTACAATACTTTTGCAATTCTTTTTCCAAATCCTCCTGCTCTATTATTGACTCTAAATCCTCTTTTTTATTTTTCGAAACTTTATTATTGTAAAAATCGCGGTATAAATTAAGCAATATATCACTTTCCTTCTCGCTTAATGCTTCATATGTTTTATTATTTTCTTTCAGATAGCGGTCAATTAAAAGCTCATAAAATAAATAACCAACGTCGAAAATCCTCCGTCGCCACGACGCAGCAGCTTCGCGTGACTCAAAATCAAATTCAATCATATAATTACTGATTGCGCAGTCCTCACAGTAATATTTTGGATTATTAGAATAGCCATCGCGCACAGCACCGACTATCGGAATATTTATTAAGTGACAATCGTAACAAATATAATTGGTCCTCGGATAATCAGGAGAATTAGTATCCGGCCTTTTGAAATATTTCAGCTCTATCTCCGGCAAAATGGTGTTTCTATAGCTCCTCGTCATGCCCGCTATATTATCATTCTTTTTGCTAAAAGCACTCGCCCTATCAAAGACTTGTAACTATAGCGACAAGTTGTGGACACTATCCAAAATAGAGGACGACCGCACCTTATTGTGGATACCTGTCCTACATTCATTTCCAATCTTCACCCCGCAAGGCGTTGCCTCGCGAATTCTGTCCTGTGGATAACTTTCGGTTTATTTTCGGTATTCATTCGGTTATAATTAGATTCTATGGAGACATTAACTAAGAAGCAGAAACGGGTTTTTGATTTTGTAAATGATTACATTCTTACACATGACATCTCCCCTACGATTGAAGAGGTACGGAAAGGTTTAAAGCTCAAGGCCGTCTCCACAATCCACGAACATCTAGTTTCTCTAAAGAAAAAAGGCTATCTTTCAAAATCAAATAACCCTGTAAAGGGCTTATCTATTGAAGAAATGGGGAAACAAAAATTTATAAAAGTCCCAATCATTGGCACATTGATTGCTCGACAACTAACTGAAGCAGACAAGAAAGATCCGAGAGCATATTTCGCCCTCAAGGTTCAAGGTAACAATTTGGCCAAAGTAGGCATTCCCGATGGCTTAATTGTTATCTTCAAATTTACAAAATAAATTTCTTAATTGACTCTTGTGAGCTGTCGCCTTGTTTGGTTACATTTTTTCGATAAGTCTTTTCCAGTCCTCTTGTTTCCAAAGCAAGCTACCTGCATTGAACAAATATCCACGGTCATGCGAGAATTTTCCTATTCCTTCGAACTCCACTCTCCCTGTAATATTCTCCTTCTCCTTTATGTTCTGTAGATCCAAGGCACTTATAGGACCTGACCAACTATTAATCTTGTAATGTAACCTGCCCTTGCGGCCACCGTACGAGCTTTTGGGGTATCCGGGCTCACGCAATACAAAACCGCTTATATAAGCTGGTACCGGCTTGAAAGTAGGAAGTAGGTTGTATAGATCTGTGGATTCATCTGCCGTGAGTAAGCCAATATCTTGACCGACTTTAAGGACCTTATCTTTGAAGACACTAATCTTCTTGAAGAATGCGAAAAGATGATTACGACCGGTTCCAACTTTTATAAAAGTATGTGCGGCAGAATGGTTGAATTGATCCCCAGGAAGATCGAACCATATACCATTCCACTTAGTTGTCTTGATTCCAATCTGTAGTTTTGGTGGTCTCGAGTCTTCTCCCGATTTCCTCACTTCTCGTATATCACCTACGAGATAATCGCTTAATTCGCCTTTTTCGTGCCCAAGTGTAATTTCTATTCCTTTACTCCTGAGAAAGAGTTGAAAAGCAAACTCGCCTAGATACCCTCTCGTCATATCAGCCCATAATTGACCCATATCTCTCTGCCGACTACCTCCATAGTCTGTGGCCGCAGTCTTGTCGAGAATTTTCAGAGCATCTATACACATACGAGAGTAGCCGTCTTCATCGATAAGTACTAGATTCGGAAGAAATCTCTGTTCGTACCAATCAGAAATATTCACTTCCGAAGCCTCCCCGCCAGTTATTGCTTTAGCGACTATCATTGATGCTTCTGCTTCCTCAACTGAAAGACGTTTCGAGATTTCAGATGCGATTTTCTCGGCATTCATAGGAGTTTCGTATTCGTGTTTGTAAAGAGATTTGCCTCCATAGCATCATACTCAACATTTGCAAATGTCTTCAAAATTGAAGTGAATATTATCTCCGATAACAAAGGGGGTACCGCCATGCCTATCTGTTTCCGAACGCTCTCGATTGAGCCGGAAAATACAAAATCGTCTGGAAATGTCTGAATGCGCGCGCGTTCTCGATTAGTCAAAGCACGTGGTTCTGCATAATGATACCCATGAGTTCCTCCTCCTCCACTGGCAGTAATAGTGTAAGAGGGTTTATCAGGGTGTAGCCGACGGTATATCTGGCTCATTCTGGCTGATTTAACATTCAGTTTGAGATGATCGGGAAGATTTGCAGTCCAGGCGTTTTCTCCAGGTAATGTCATCTTCAAACGTTCTACTACAATAGGCGATTGCCGTTTGAATTCATGATTAGGTGCATTATACATAATTTTTGGATTTTCAAGAGCTTCTCGTGCGGACACATACTTACCGCGATGTGTCGGTGCAGGAACTTTAAACTGGAGGTTAAAGCTTTTATCAATTCCAACAATGATTATGCGGTGTCTCGTCTGTGGCACACCATATTCTTCAGCTTTATACCGATGGGCAGTGATTTCATATCCATTTCCGCTACTAGCTAGATCGCGCAGAATCGTTTCAAAGGCGTTGCCATCATTGGCTGACGCAAGACCACTCACATTTTCTGCAACAAAAAATTTGGGTCTGTAACGGTTAATTACTTTCAAGCCGTACGTATATAAAGGACCAAAACTTCCATCGAAACCTTTCTGCTCACCAACTATACTGAAGTCGTTGCATGGGAATCCATACGCGAACGCATCAATAGGGCCTAGTGCTTCTATATCGAGATTTTTAACATCCTGACATATTACTGACTCGGGATTTTCAGGTGCTATATTTTTTCTGCATGTCTCACAACTATCATCGTCGTAATCTGCCGCCCACGCATGAGTTATCTGATATTTCACTCCATTTTTCTGTACTCTTGCTTTATTTGCGCCCAAGGCAAGTCCCCCGGGTCCAGAAAAAAGCTCCCCATATTTAAATACGACCGTATCTTCTACCGTTTGAAGAATTGGAGGGTATAGACGTGATGTCTGGATTACGGTCATTTACGACATTATAACAGACAAAAGTATGTCAGAGAACTTGACAAGTTAGGATAGTCCAGAACGGCGCGTGGAGAAGTACTTCCAGACGATAATGAGGAGGGAAATTATGGCGAAAAGGCCGGAGAAGATGACGGCGACGAATTCTTGGTCAAGGACGTTCGGGATGCCGAAGCCGCCGCCGCTCCACCCTCCGGCGAGATAGATAAAGACGAGAGAGACCGGTATCCACCAATAGGCGAAGCGGAGCCATGCACGAAAGACTCCTTCCCGAACGAGGAAGAGAAAAAAAGAGACAAAAAGAAGTGAGAGCGCTATGACAAACAAAGGTTCAGCTACGCTCTTGAACACACTTCTTGATAAAACCGACTGCTTGTATAGAAATTGGATTAACAATGCAAGACCAACCCCTAACACTGCCGTGAGAAAAACGGACTTTTTGGTTATGATGTTAGAAAGATTCATCTTAGGCCAATAGTTACGGAATAAATGTTACCGTCATCAAGTTGTGCAGAAATTTTATACCAAGACCCTACGGCGAACCCTTTCGTATTCCAATTATACACATATTGCTGTGCGGCGCTGTCCCACTTATACACTCCGTCGCTCATACCGGTTTGTGGCGCGAGCCAGAGCGGAGCAGTGGCCGCCTGTACCGGCGTACCGTTTACATCTTTCAATTGAAATTTAACCGGCACGGTACTGCCGGCTTTGAAGATACTCATACTCTGCTCCACTTGGTGCGCGGTGTCGTTAATGGGCTGAAGGAAGCCGTCCCAGCGATAGTTGACAACGAGTGTGCCGGAGACGAATTCTGTAAACTCATACCTTTCAGATGAGAGCGTCCCGACAGAGCATGTTATCGGATACTTCCCCGCCGGACTTGTTACTGTAGCTGTAGTGGTACAGTCTGGCGCGCCTGTAGTATCGCCGTCTGCTACAGCATTGTGTAGAGCATCGGTGATAGAGAACGTGAGCG
>MFMI01000012.1:41878-42015 GCA_001783465.1 Candidatus Kaiserbacteria bacterium RIFCSPLOWO2_02_FULL_54_13 | reverse complement strand
ACAAGGAGTCAGTCGGACAGTTCGCGGCAAATATCCGGCGCGTGAAGCCGCCCGAGCCGTATCTCGGCAAGGGTATTCGTTATGAGAGTGAGGTCGTCCGCCGTAAACAAGGGAAAAAGGCAGTGTAAGCACGAAGC
>MFMI01000012.1:31672-41752 GCA_001783465.1 Candidatus Kaiserbacteria bacterium RIFCSPLOWO2_02_FULL_54_13 | reverse complement strand
GTCTTTAGGAGCAACCGTTTCATCTCGGCCCAGCTTATTGACGACACAGTGGGAGCGACGCTCGCCGCGGTGCACGGGCGTTCGTTTAAAGGGTCGCAATCGGTACAGGCGGTGGCGGTCGGGTCTGCGATCGCGAAGGAGGCAAAGGCGGCCGGCGTCGCGTCGGCCGTCTTCGACCGTGGCGGCTATCGCTACGGCGGACAGGTGAAGGCGCTCGCCGATGCGGCGCGCGAAGGCGGCCTCGCTTTTTGAATAATGTAACGGGTATGACGACACCAGTTGAAAAAGAAATAATACAAGAAGCCGCGGAAGTGGTTGTGCCTGTCGAGATTGCGGCTGAAGAAGCAGTGGTAGCTGTGCCCGCCGAAGCCGCGCCGGCCGGGGGCGGGCACGCGCGCCGCGGCGCGCTCCGCGGCCGTTCGCCGCGCGGCGGCGGCAGGGGTCGCGCGCCGCGCGAGCGTGGCGAGTTTGAACAGGTAACCATTGACGCGCGCCGCGTGGCGCGCGTGATGGCGGGCGGGCGCCGCTTCAACTTCAGCCTCGTCATCATTATCGGCGATAAGAAGGGTCGTGTCGGGGTCGGCCTCGGGAAGGGCGTTGATACTGCGCTCGCTATTGACAAGGCGACGCGGGACGCCAAGAAACATCTCTTCACCGTCGCGCGCACCGCCTCCGGCTCCATCCCGCACCAGGTCGCCGCGAAGTATGCGTCTTCAACGGTTGAGATTATTCCGTCCAAGGGCCGCGGGCTCGTCGCCGGCTCCGCAGTGCGCACGGTGCTCGACCTCGCCGGAGTGACCGACGTCGTGACCAAGATTCACAGCCGCTCTAAGAATAAACTCACCATCGCGCGCGCCACTGTTGAGGCGCTCAAAAAGCTTCGGGTTAAATAACGAAATCTAACATGCAGCTCCACACCCTCTCACCTCGCACAATAAATAAAAAAAATCCGCCCGTCGGCCGTGGCGGCAAGCGCGGGAAGACCTCTGGCCGTGGCGGCAAGGGGCAAACCGCGCGCGCTGGGCACAAAATCCGTCCCGAGGTCCGCGACCTTATCAAGAAGCTCCCGAAGCGCCGCGGCCACGGCAAGAATCGCGCGCGTTCGGTCAAGACGAACCGCATTGCTGTCTCCACGGTCAATCTCGCGGCGCTTGAAGCGGCGTACAAGGCTGGCGAGACGGTCTCGCCGGCCTCGCTCCTCGCGAGAGGCCTCGTACGCCGCGCCAAGGGCCGCGTGCCCGTCGTGAAGATTCTCGGCACCCCGCCGGCCGGCGGACTCACGAAGGCGCTCGTCGTGAAAGGGTGTACACTCTCTTCTGTTGCTCGTGCCGCGCTCACCGCGGCCGGCGGCATTATTTACGGTGAGCAGAGTCGAACCGTCCATGTTTAATTCTTTCGTCCGCAAGTCAAAACTCGCTTTCGGGGACCCCGAGATACGTTTCCGCATATTCTTTCTCATCGGAGCGCTCGCGCTCTTCCGCTTCCTCGCGGCAGTACCGATCCCGGGCGTTGATAAAAACGCGCTCGCGGCTTTCTTTTCAAATAATCAGTTCTTCGGCCTCTTGAACATCTTCTCGGGTGGCGGCCTCTCCAATCTCTCTATCGTGATGCTCGGCGTCGGACCCTACATCACCGCTTCCATCATCATGCAGCTCGGCACCATTATCTTCCCGCAGGTGAAGCAGGCATACTTTGAAGAAGGCGAGGCCGGGCGCGCCAAGTTTATTGAATGGAGCCGCCTGCTCACCATCCCCATGGCCGTTCTCCAGGGCGTCGGCTTCCTCTTCTTGCTCCAGAGCCAAGGCGTCATTGCGCATCTGGGTTCCGTAGCACTCATCGCCAATATCGCACTTATTACTGCGGGCTCACTTCTCCTCATGTGGCTCGGCGAGCTCGTTACCGAGTTCGGCATTGGGAATGGGGTCAGCCTCATCATTATGGCGGGTATCCTCGCGAGCGTTCCGACGAGCATTTCGCAAACGCTCTTTGCCGCGAGCGCCGCGAACATCCCGAGCTACCTCGCCTTCACTCTGCTCGGGCTTGCGATGATTTATGCCGTGGTCGTCGTTTCGGACGCCGAGCGTTCCATACCGATCGCCTACGCGCGCGCGGTACGCGGCGCGGCCATGGCACAGAATGCAGCGACCTATCTCCCGATTCGCCTTCTCCAAGCGGGCGTCATCCCCATCATCTTCGCGCTCTCGCTCCTCTTGGTGCCTCAGATGGCGCTCTCTGTGCTCGGGGCGGTGAACATCTCGTTCGTATCGGGCGCGGCGCTCTGGTACACCGCCTTCCTCTCCAACCCATGGCAATACGGGGCGGCCTACTTCCTGCTCGTCATACTCTTCACCTATTTCTATACGGCCGTCACCTTTGAACCGCATCGCGTCGCCGAGAACCTCCAGAAGTCCGGCGCCTTCGTCCCCGGCGTGCGCCCGGGCCGAGAGACCGAAGAGTTCATCGGCAAGGTAGTCAATCGCGTGACTCTCCCCGGCGCCTGCTTCCTCGGCCTCATCGCGGTATCGCCGTCCATCATTCAGGGGCTCACCGGCGTCACCACGCTGGTGCTCGGCGGCACCGCACTCCTCATCGCCGTCCAAGTCGCGTTGGACCTCGCCCGCAAAATCGACGCCCAAGTTTCGCTCCGCGAATATTAAAAAATGTTAGAGTGAGCGGATGGAAACACGCACGATATTTTTTATAGGGAAGCCGGGGTGCGGGAAGGGCGACCAGACGCGTCTGCTCTCAGAGAAGACCGGTTGGCCGATATTCGCCTCGGGGGACCTTTTCCGCGCCATCGCACAGGAGAACACTCCGGTGGGGAAGAAAGTGAAGGAAGAAAATTATGCCGGCATTCTCCAACCGTACTGGTTCGCGATGTATCTCTTTCTCACAACGCTTTTTTCTATTCCCGAAGGCGGTTCCGCGATTTTTGACGGCTTCAACCGCAAACTGCCGGAAGCGGAACTGGTCATTGACGCGATGAAGTGGCTGAATCGGCCGTTCACGGTCCTCCATTTGAAAGTGTCCGATGAAGAAATTAAGAATCGCCTCGCGCTCCGCAAGGAGAAGGAGGGGCGCGCCGACGATGCCTTCGTTGATAGGCGGCTGGAGGAGTATCGCGAATATACCGAGCCCTGCATTGAGCTCTTTCGCAAGGCCGGCGTGCTTATTGAGATAGACGGCGAGCGCGAGCGCGAGCCGATTGCCGCAGACATACGCAAAGCACTTTCCTTGGAATGATTATTGCAAATGACACAGAGCGGGAGAATTTAATTGAAGGAGGGAAGCGTCTTGCACGTGTGCTTTCTGCGCTCCGCACTAAGGTGGCGCCCGGCGTCACGGCGGAGGAACTTGATGACCTGGCAGAACAACTCATCCGCGAGGGCGGCGACACGCCCTGCTTCCTCGGCTACACGCCCGAGGGAGCGCGCCGGCCGTATCCCGCGGCGCTCTGTGTCTCTATCAATGACGAAGTGGTGCACGGCATCCCGAACGAATCGGAGAAAGTGCTGAAAGAAGGCGATATTGTCGGACTGGACCTCGGCCTCTCGCACAACGGCGTCATCGTAGACGCGGCCATCACTGTACCAGTCGGGAACGTGGGTGATGAAGACAAAAAACTGCTCCGCGCGACTGAAGCGGCGCTCGCGGCGGGTATTGCCGCCGCCGAAGTCGGGAAGCATATAGGCGATATCTCGCATGCAATACAAAAGGAGATTGAGGGAGCGGGATTCAGGGTCGTGCGCGAGCTCGGCGGACACAGTGTCGGCGACCTCGTGCACGAAGACCCTTTCATACCCAATTTTGGCCGCCCGGGAGAGGGTCCCAAGCTTGTTGAAGGAATGGTGCTCGCGCTGGAACCCATCTCATCTGCCGGCAAAGCCGCGGTGGTACTCGCTCCCGATGGTTACACCTACCGCACCAAGGACGGCTCCCGCTCCGCCCATTTTGAGCACACGATTTTGATAGAAAAGGGCGGGGCGCGCATTATAACGGCGTCGTAGGTTGTGCATTTCTTCTTGCGGAGGGGAAGACGGGCGTATACTGGAAGAAGGTCTGTTCTAAAGCCTCTGTGCGACTATCGAACAAAAGATAGAGCACAGCCTGCGAGCAGGCGGCCGGCGCGATATCTCTCAAGGGTGAAATTCCCGCGAACATATCAAGCCCTTACGCCTGCGAAGAAAGATCTGCGAAGAATAAGCATCAGGAAAAGGGCGTCGGATGAATATTTCCCGGCGCCTTCTCTGTTTTCGGCCACCTTGCGTATGAAGAAAAGAACGCGTATCATAATCGCATAACGCCTCCGGCGATTTTATTTTTAAACTATGACATCACATCCCAAAGATGAACGGACACTCGTTGTTGTGAAGCCCGACGGTATCCAGCGCGCGCTAATTGGAGAAATTATGAAACGCTATGAGCGTATTGGTCTCAAGCTCGTCGCGCTCAAGATGTTCGTCCCGACCGAGAAAATGATAGAGGAGCACTATCTTCTTGACCCGCGGTGGAAGAAGAACGTCGGAGAGAAAGCAATTCAGAGTTACATAAGGAAAGGCGAGGAGCCTCCCTCAAGCGACCCTATTGAAGTGGGGAATCTCGTTGTCGAACGTTTGAAGAGGTACATGACGAGCGGACCGGTTATCGCGATGGTCTGGGAGGGGGCGCACGCGGTTGAGCTCGTGCGCAAAATCACGGGCAGCACCGAGCCGAGAAGCGCCGAAATAGGTACCATTCGCGGGGACTTTGTCGTAGACTCATATCAGATGGCAGACGGAGCCGATCGTGCAATCCGCAATCTTATCCATGCATCCGGCTCGGTCCCAGAGGCCAATAAAGAAATTCCTCACTGGTTTGGCCCTGAAGAGATTATTGCCTATAGCGTGCCGCACGAGGCGATACTCTACGATGTGGACATGAAGGGAATCCTCGGTTAAAAAACCTTTTCCACAACACCATTTGACACGGGGTGTATACTCATAAGTAGGGGCTGTTCTTAAAAACGCAACTTGCCTTACTTTCGGGACTATTGCATTAAGGCAGTTTGGTGAATTCCGCAAGGAGATCCGAGAACTGCCGTTGCATCACCCACCTGGCAAGATTAAAGTTGCTTAAGAGGACGGCTCCGCCAATCGCCCTGTTTCTTCGGAAACAGGGCGATTGGCGTTACAATGCATCAATGTCATTGCGCTTGAGTTTTTATGGCGGAGCGGGGAAGGTGACGGGCTCCAATTTTTTAATTGAGGGAGAGCATGGAAAAATTTTAGTAGACTGCGGCATTGAACAGGGCGCGGACGTGAGTGTCGCAGATATGTACGGGCCGTTCCCGTATGAGGTGAAGAGTATTGATGCGCTCGTCGTGACCCACGCGCACTTGGATCACGTCGGCAGAATCCCGAAGCTCGTCCGAGACGGCTTCGGTGGGAAAATCTATATGACCCCGCCCACGCGTGACCTCGCCGAGCTCATCCTGCGCGATTCGGTAGATATTCTCGCGGCGGATGCCGCTCGTCGCGGTCCCCCACCCTTGTATGAAGAAAAAGATGTTGATACGGCTCTCGCACTCGTTGAAACGCTTGACTATCACATTGAAAAAGAAGTGGCGCATGGACTCTCCTGCTACTTGCGCAACACGGGTCACATTCTCGGTTCGGCAAGCGTGCGAGTTAAAGACGATGAAGGCGTTGCTGTAGCGCTCACGAGCGATATCGGTAATTCACCCTCGCCGCTACTGCCCGACTGGGAGCCCGTCACCGATGCTGATGCGCTCGTGATGGAAAGTGTCTACGGCGACCGGGTGCATCCGGAGCGCAAGCAACGCACCGAGCGTCTTCGCGAGGTGCTGAAGATGGCGATTGCAAAAAATGGCGCCATCCTCATCCCCGCTTTCTCACTAGAGCGCACCCAACTGATGCTCTATGAGCTCTCCAACTTCTTCTCGGCAAAAGAACTTCCTGAAGTTCCCGTGTTCTTGGATTCTCCGCTCGCCATCAATGTGACCAAGGTGTATGAAAAATGGGGGATGACGTATTTTAAGCCCGAGACCGAGGATGAGATGAAAAGGGAAGGGAGCATATTTGAATTCCCGTTCTTAAAGCAGACGCTCTCGCGCGGAGAGTCGCTCGCGATAGAGAAAACGCCGGGGCCGAAGATTATCATCGCGGGCGCTGGGATGAGCCACGGCGGCCGTATTGCTCGCTGGGAGACACGCTACCTGCCCGACCCGTCCACAACGCTCTTTATGGTCGGCTATCAGGCGCCCGGCACGCCCGGCCGGCGCATTATGGAGGGTGCGTCAAGTATTCGCATCGCCGGCAGTGAGGTAAAGATAAAAGCCGCCATAGAGAAATTGGAGGGCTGGTCAGCGCACGCCGACCGTGATGGACTCCTCAAATTTGCAGAGGCATCGCTCGCCGATAAGCGCCCCAAAGTCATCTTCACCGCGCTTGGCGAGCCCTCTGCCGAGCGATTCCTCGCCCAGCGCATCCACGACTACCTCGGCGCCCGCGCCGTCGTCCCCGACCTTGGAGCGACATGGGAAATTACTAAGAACTCGGTTGAACGTATCTCGCGATAATAACCACACACAGCTCAGTTATGTTATCAAAACATACCCACGACCGTGGTATACTTTTGATATGGGAATGGTAGAGGCTGAAGCAAGGAAGAAGCGCGTGCATACCAATGTACAACAAGCATTGCTGGCTACAGTTGCGCTTACTGGTGTCGTTCTTGTTGCGGCAATAGCTCCAAATGCTCCGGCAGCACTCGCAAAGTTGCCGAGCATTAAGCGGGCGCAGCTGCGGTACCAATACCGAACGGTGCTCGGAAGGTTGGCGGCCCAGGGGCACATTGTTTTTGAAAAACGCGACGGCAAACAATACGCCAGAATAACCGAATCAGGCCGCAAGGCGCTCGTATTTGAGCAAGAAAAAGCAAAACTAGCCAACGCAAAGAAAAAACGATGGAACGGAAGGTGGCGGGTAATAATCTTTGACATACCCGAACGGCGACGGCGGACGCGCGACCGGCTCAGAAACATAATGGAGAGGACGGGTTTCGTGCGCCTCCAGGACAGTGTGTGGGTGTTTCCGTACGATTGCGAAGATTTCATCGCATTATTGAAGGCAGAATTGAAGATTGGTGCCGCTGTTTTATACATGGTTGTTGAGCACATAGAGAACGATAAACATCTCCGCTCTCATTTCGGCCTGAAATAATTCCGCAGAGGACATATCAAAACATCACTACGACCGTGGTATAGTTTTGATATGTCTCATCAGGCCACTGTCATTGGGTGGCATCGTCCCCAACCCCCTCCAAACGTGGAAAATCACGAAAGATTCAGTAAAGAAACTCTAGTTAGAGTGAATTGAAAATATTTCTCCTACCGTTCCCTATAATTTTTCTTTGAGTACCTTTAACCAATATGGCTTGTCTATCCGTCAAAGCGATCACCTCATACTTTGTTTTCTCGGCTGCTTTCTTAATAAGCGGACGCAGTTCTTGCTTAAAATGAGCTGTCAGCAAGAACGGAACTAGATTTAATCCTTTCAGATTCTTTAATCCCGTAGTATTTACGTCTGCATGTTTCCAAGAAGCAGCTTCAATCGTTGGACATATGACATAACTGCCCGCACTTAATCCGACATATACCCCACCCCTTTTGACGAAATTCTTTATTGCCTTATCAAGTCCAGTTTTCCTCAGTCTTTTCAAATACTCAAATGTATTGCCACCCATAACAAAGACTACATCTATGTCTTTGAGATCGGTTTTTCGAATTCTTCTATTCAGTTGGAAAAACGAAATATTTTTCTTTGGCACGTTCACACCTTGGAACTGTCCGAATAACCTACGTACATATTTATTCCGTTTGAAGTATTTGGTCGGAGTTAAAACCAAAAATATTCGGATTTCGGAAGATTTCTTATCAATCAATTTCAAAAATTCTTTTCCTATCTTCGCATTTTTCTGCCATCCTTCCGATGTCAAAAGAAGTTTCATATGTTTTATACTACCAAAAACCGTCCTTTGGGCGATTTTAAACTATTTGCTTGGCGATGCGAGAGAAAATAGCCGGGTGGTCGGCGGCGAAGGTTGCGAGGACCTTGCGGTCCAGCTGGAAGCCGGTCTTCTTGAGCTTCGCGATGAAGGTGGAGTAGGACGTGTGGCCGTTCTCGCGGACAGCGGCGTTGAGGCGGACTATCCAGAGCTGGCGGAAGTCGGTCTTCTTGTCGCGCCGGTGGGCGAAGGCGTAGCGACCCGCGCGCATCAAGGCCTCGTGCGCATAGCGCTCCTTCTTGGAGCGGACACCGCGGTAGCCCTTGGCTCGCTCCAGAATATTCTTACGGCGCTTCTGCGCCATCACACCCCCTTTAATCCTAGTCATAAATTACAAGTTTTAAGATGTAAGTAAAATTATTTGGCACCAGAGCCGGGGAGGAATCGGGCACGAACCTTCGCCGAGAGGTTGATAGAAACGGAACGGCGCTTCGCACTACGCTGCGACCCGCTCGACTTCGCATTGAAATGGTTCTGGCCCTTGACGCGCACCATCAGCTTCCCGTTACGCGTTACTCGTATTCGTTTTGTATATGATTTGTTTGTTTTCATTTTGTGTTTTGTTCCCTGTCCCGAGTTTGCCGAGGGATTCCTTCTCGCGTTTTGCTTGGGCGACGAGGTCGCGTTCTATCACGCCGGCGAAGCCCTTCGGGCTCCGCGCAATCGGCTCGGCGACCTTATAGGCATAGGGAATGCGCACGAGGAACTTCTCCAAGCGTTCCTTCAAGAACTCTTCGCTCATACCCTTATAGCGGCCTTTGAGGAAGAGCTCGGCACGCACCCGGTGGCCCTCGGTGAGCCACTCGGCGGCCTTTTTGGCCTTCAAGTCCATATCGTGGTCGCCGGTGCCGACCTTAATCTGGACCTCCTTGGTCTCGGATACCTTGACCTTGGCCTTTACTGCCTTCTCCTTCTTGCTTCGCTCGTACTCAAATTTACCATAATCTATAATCTTCGCAATGGGCGGGACCGCCGAGGGCGATATTTCAATAAGGTCCAATCCCGCAGTCTTGGCCGCCGCGAACGCCGCTTCCAGCGAGAGGACGCCGAGGTTAGACCCGTCAGCGCTGATAACGCGCAGTTCAACCGCGCGTATCTCGTTATTGATTTTAAGTCGGTCCGTAGCCACTGGAAGTGGAGGCACTATAGCACGAGAAGGTGAAAGGGGTAAGTGGTAAGGTGTAGAAAAAGAGAATGTGCGCGGGATATTTCAATTTGAAATCTGGGACGGGGAGGAGAGGATGATTTCGGCTTTGTTTTGGTACAGGGAGATTTTGCCCGAGATGGTGACGACTGTTCCCTCGTAGCGGGAGAGGTCGCCGAACTTCTTCGCGTCGTCGGCGAAGATGACGGCAGTGAAGGGGCAGGTCTTGTAGCTCTGACAGAAGTCTAGAAAGACCGTGCCGCTCTTGGAGGTGTAGGCCTCAACGAGCGTGCCGCGCACGGAGGCGTACTCGCCGACGTGCGCGGGGGCGTCGGTGTACTCAATCACTCCGATTGAAGTGGGCACCGCCGTCGCTGTCGCGGGACTGCTTTTGTAGGCAGTCAGCAACTTCTTCACAATGTTCTCGTACGCTTGGCGAAGCTCCGGGTCGGTGCCTATTTCAAGAATTTCGTCATTGATGGTCGTTGCCGACTGGGTCCAGTTGTAAGACCCAAATGCGTACGCTCGCTCGGTCACCAGAAGCTTGATATGCATAATGCCGTTCCCGCTCGCGTGCTGTTCTGTAAAAAGAGGAATATCCGCGGCGAGCAATTGCTCGGTGATAGGCGCGCCGTAGCTGTTACTGCTCTGCTGCGAATCTATGATTCCTCTCACCTCAACGCCGCGCTTCTTCGCTTCAACGAGCGCGTCGGCGATGCTGGGGAGGGTGAAGGTATAAATCGCGAAATAGATATGCTCTCGTGCGTCGTTAATGAGCGCGATGAGCTCCTGGTCGGTCTGCTTCTGGTCAAGGCTATATACGACGCGTACCGAATCTGCGGCCAGCGCGGTGACCGTCTGAGCGGGAATAT
>MFMI01000012.1:26724-31628 GCA_001783465.1 Candidatus Kaiserbacteria bacterium RIFCSPLOWO2_02_FULL_54_13 | reverse complement strand
CCCGCCGCAAGCGCGAGCGCGAGCGCTATCCCTGCGCGAATTAGCTTCCGCCTCATACCCCGTTGATACTATCAGAAGCGGGCACCAGGGCTCGCTTCGCGCGATAGGCGAGGAGATTGTGCCGGCCGATGAAGAAGAGGGCCAGCACAAAGGCGCCGGCGATGCCCCAGCGTATGTGGCTGACCCATCCGGACGTGACGCTCCCGAACCAATACGAAACGGTGAAGAGGGTTGTGACGAGAACGAGACCGCCGGCAAGCGCCGTCGGTATGTAGGTGCGCAGAGGGAAGCGGAAGAAGCCGCTCGCCACGAATGAGGTGAAGCGCAGTCCCGGGACAAAGTGGCCCGAGAAGACGGTAAACGCATACCGATTGCCGAGCCACAGGCGGAAGGGAGCGGTAAAGTCGTGGTCAATGTAATGCGCGAGCCGCGGGTGCGTGCGCGCAAAGACTCCGAGCGAGTAGAGAGCGGTATCCCCGATGGCGGTGCCGATATAGAGAGAAATGAATGCAACAGGCACCGGCATAAGTCCGTCCGCCGTAAGCACTCCCACGACGACGGTAGCCACATCCTCAAAGAATATCGCGCATAACACAACCGCGAGCGAGAGCGCGATTGTGGCATCGCCCGCGCCGTTCGTGAAGTGGAATAAGAAATTAAACATGCGAATCGCTTCAGTCTACCAGATTTAAGAAAAACCATTTGCATAGAGCCCCCAAAGCGCGTATTGTAGGGGGCATGAATCCCGTTAGAGATAAGAATTTCTTAAGTTCTGGCCGGCTTTCTGCAGGCATCTCTAACGGGATGAAACGCGCGGGTGTCGTTCTCATACTGGTTCTGTCCTTTGCTGGAATCGCCGATTCTGCCTACCTCGCCCAGCACAAGGCAAACGGCACGCCGCTCATCTGCAATATTCAGAATCTCTCAGATTGCAACATTGTTGCGAATAGCCAGTATTCATATATTTTCGGCATCCCAATCGCTGAACTCGGGGTTCTTTTTTACAGCATCATGTTCGTTCTCGCCGCTCTGGAACTGGCCCTCTTTGACAGGCTTCTGCGCCGCGTGCTCCAAGCGTTCTCGCTTGTCGGCCTCCTCATCTCTATTTTCTCTACAATCGTTCAAGTGTTTGTTATAAATGCTTTGTGCATCTATTGTCTCGCATCCGCCCTCATCTCCCTTCTCATCTTCGTACTCGCGACGCTTATTGAACCGATAAAGGGAACGAAAGGACAGACTCTCCCCCCGCCCCTAACCCCGCCGAGACCTCCATTTTTATCAATGCCGCCCGCATCGTAATTCATTATGCAACGCACACTTTTCATTCTTCTCGCACTACTCCTCCTGCCCGCGAGCTCATACGCGGCGAGTACCCCGTCGTCTTTTTGGGCGGCACGCTCGGTTCTCGTTGCCAGTTCATCGCCGGGAAACGCCTATGCCGCCGGAGTCTCCGTCGTCGTCACCGCGCCAGTACAGGGCGACCTCTTAGCCTTTGGCGGCTCCGTTGTCACCGCGGCTCCTGTGTCAGGCGACGGACTCCTCTTCGCCGGTTCCGTCAGTTCGCGAGCCCCGGTCCGCGGAGACCTTCGGGCATTCGGCGGGAGTATCACTATTGAAGAGCCCGTTTCTGGCGACCTCGTTGCCGTCGGCCTCTCGGTGAATAACTCGGGGCGCGTGCTCGGAAACGTTTTTATCATCGCGGCGAATACCACCATGGCGAATGGAGCATTAGGTCCGGTTACCATCTACGGCAATAATGTCTCATTGGCCGGCACATTTGCCGGTGACGTGACGGTCGTTGCGTGGGGACGCGTTGTGCTCGCACCGGGCACCACGATTAACGGCGCGCTCACCTACGAAGCGCCTGTGGAGGCGATTATCCCCGCTTCAGCGACGATTCGGGGCAAAGCGACGTACACGAACGCCTCGTATCTGCCCGATGCAGGCACCTCCCGCACCCTGTCTCTCATAAGCATAGGGTTATTCCTTCTCATCCGTATCCTGGGAGCCCTTATCCTCGCCGGCCTCCTCGCCGGCCTCTTCCCGCGGTTCGCGGAAACGATTGTCAACCGCGCGGCACAGATGCGCCCGAACAGAATCTTCCTCACCGCGCTCCTCGGATTCGCGGTCTTCATCGTGACGCCGGTCCTCTCCCTCTTCCTTGCACTCACCTTCGTCGGCCTCGGCCTCGCATTCCTCATCCTTATCGCGTATGCGCTCATTGCGCTCCTTTCGCTCATATACGCAGGTATCCTGCTCGGAAGTCTCTTCGCGCGGCGCTATCTCCACCGCGAGGTTGTGCTCTGGCACGACGGAGTGCTCGGCATGCTCGCGCTCTCGCTCGTCACACTCGTCCCCTCTGCCGGCTTCTTCATCGCATTCTTCTTCACCGCGTTCTCCGCGGGAGCGCTCCTCCTCGTCTTCTTCAACTTCGCCTTCCCGCACGAAGAACAGACACCCGAATTGTTATGACTCGCGAGGCGCGCTCTACTTCGCAAGAGCTACGAAGGGCACGTGTGAAAAAGATGGTCGCGTATTTAAAAAAAGCGTACCCGATGCCGAAGAGCGAGCTCGTATACCGAACGCCCTTCCAATTCGTTGTTGCCGTCATCCTCTCCGCGCAGTGCACGGACAAGGCGGTGAACAAACTCACCGCGATACTTTTTAAGAAATATAAAACAGCAAGAGATTTTGCGAAGGCTGATGAGGCGATGTTTACAAAAGAGATCTCGTCCATCCCGTTCTTCCGCAATAAAGCGAACGCGATTATCGGTGCGGCTCGTGAGATTCAAGCGCGGTATGCCAGAGGCATACCGCGTACAGAAAAAGAACTCGTCGCGCTCCCGGGTGTCGGCTACAAGACGGCGCACGTGATTCTCGGCGAGCTCTACGACGTGTGGGAGGGCATCGCGACCGACACGCACGTGAAGCGCTTCGCCAAGCGCTTTGACCTCACCAATAACACCGACCTCACGAAAATATCAAAAGACCTTGAAGCACTCATACCGAAAGGCGACTGGAAATACGTGAACAACGGCCTCGTGCTCTACGGCCGCTACGTGTGCCCCGCGCGCCCGCACGACTGCGCCGCACACCCGCTCACGAAACTCTGGCCCCCCGCCGCCCTCCGATGGCCCAAAGCGAAATAAAAAATTTCAGGCGAATAGTGCAGCACTATTACCGGATACATGGGCGGCATAATCTGCCGTGGAGAAAGACACGCAACCCATACAAGATTCTTGTTTCGGAAATAATGCTACAACAAACACAAGTGGAGCGGGTAGTCTCGTTTTATAAAAAGTTCATCAAGCGATTTCCGACTGCTTCTCGTCTAGCCTCCAGCTCTCCAGCTTCAGTGCTTCAAGAGTGGCAGGGGCTCGGCTACAACCGCCGCGCGAAGATGCTTCACGCGGCCGCCAAAGAACTCATGACCATACCAAAGTCATCCTATAGGGCAAATTTGGTATCTGAACTGGAAAAATTACCAGGCGTTGGCCTGTATACGGCGCGCGCCGTCGCCGCATTTGCGTACAACAAAGATGTTGTTTTTGTGGAAACAAATATACGGACGGCCGTCATTAATCATTTCTTCTCCAAGAAGAAGAAAGTTTCTGATAAAGAAATAGAAAAAATTTTGGCGCGTGTATTGCCGAAGGGAAGAGCGAGAGAATGGTACAGCGCGCTTATGGATTATGGCGCGCACCTGAAGCGGTCGGGCATGTCGCATAACCTGCGGAGCAAGAAATATGTGAAACAGTCAAAGTTCATCGGCTCGCTCCGCGAGGCGCGCGGCGCTATCCTGCGCTCGCTCGCCTACGGAGCCGCCTCGCCCGGACACCTTATCGGACTGCTCGGTGCCGCGCGCCGCGCACAGATGCGCACAGCGCTTCGGGCGCTGTTGAGGGAAAGACTAATAGAGAAGAGAGATGAGAACTATACGCTCGCTCGCTAGCGGAAGTCTCTAATAAGCAGTGTCGTTACGACACCCGCGACGGCGATGAACCCACCGGTGATGAGAAAAAGATTCGTATAGTCGCCGTATAGGAGAATCACACTGCCGACGACCGGCCCGATGATATAGGAGAGCGGCCACACGCCGCGGAAGACGCTCACCGAATTGATATCCCGCTTTGAGATGCGGCGGAAGAAGTGAGCCTCAACCATTGATTCTATGAGCGCCGAGCCCACGCGCGAGCCGACAAGAACGATGAGGATGACAGCGAGCGGCGTTGTAGATGTAAAAAACCAACGAGCGCGGAGAATATGGAGAAGAAAAAATTTCCGACCGACAAGACAATCCGCGGATGCATATTATTCGTAAAAATCGTGCAAGCCGATGTCTAAGAAGAGCACACGACTGTCAGAAAGGAATATAAACTTGATTCGGTAATGATAATTTATCCAAAATGCCAAATTACCTCGCTCCTTACCATGTAATTGATGCGTGCGCAGTGACGGATGGTATGGGTCTGTACGAAATAAAGCTTCTTTCTCTTCAGCAAGCGCAATGAGCTTTTTCGGCAATCGCGATACATTCCTTAAGAACTTACGCGAGTAGCTTACATGCATAGCTACTTCTTTTTGTGTCCTTGTTTGCGGCGAATCGCGAGTGCTTCGCTTATTGAACTTGCGTGAATAGTCTTGCCTTCAGCATATTCGCGAAGACCTTCCTCAACAAGCTTATCCAAATCGGTCGCCGCTTTGCCAGTGAGGTAGTAATTAGGAACGTGCGTAGCTAGGAGACGGTCATATTCCTTAAGAGATAACACAACAACGCCTTCGTCCTTGGAGACGGCTTTTTTGAGTAGGGTGGCAGTGGTCATGGTCTGTAGTATAACACATTCCCGACCGACAAAATAATCCGCGGATGCATTCCGTAGAGAATACCACATCAAAAACGCGGC
>MFMI01000012.1:6075-26706 GCA_001783465.1 Candidatus Kaiserbacteria bacterium RIFCSPLOWO2_02_FULL_54_13 | reverse complement strand
CCGCGTTTCCAAGTCTTTATTACATCCCAATTAACACAGGAATCACCATCGGAGCCTTATTCGTGCGGGCGAAGAGAAAGCCTGCCATCACGTCGGTGAGGTTATTTTTCACATAATCCAGGTCAATGGGATTCATGTTGTGGGTTGAATCTTCAACCGTCTTCTTGATGAGAATGCGCGCTTCGTTGAGGAGATTCTGCGACTCGCGCAGGTAGATGAAGCCGCGGCTGATGATGTCAGGCGACTTGCGCAATTTGCCGGTCTTGAGGTTCACGCTCGCAATGATGACGAACATGCCGTCCTTGGCGAGCGACTGCCGGTCGCGCATAACCACCTCTTGGCGATTGCCGATATTGAATCCGTCAACGATGAGCGGCGTTGAAGGCACCTTTTGCTTGTGCACATTAAGTGTTTCGCCGTCAATAATATCAATGACACTGCCGTTGTCGGCGATGATAATACTCTCCCGCGGCCTGCCCGCCTGTTCAACCGCTTTCGCATGAGAGGCGGTCATTGAGTAGTAACCGTAGCCGGGCATGAAGAATTTCGCGTTCACCTGCTGATTAATCCATACGAGCTCGCCCGTGTTGCCGTGGCCGGTAGAGTGGACGTCGCTGGAGCGATAGTGAATGATGGTTACCTTGTTCCGGTAAAGGTTGTCCTTCAACTTCTGCACCGAGACCTCGTTGCCGGGAATGACCGACGAGGAGAGAACGACCGTGTCGCGCTCGTTGAACTGGATGTATTTATGCTGTTTGGTCGCGATGCGCATCAGCGCCGCGAATTCTTCACCTTGCGCCCCCGTACAGAGGAGGACGAGCTTATCGGGCGGGTAGTTGCTGATATCCTGCGCGGGAATAATAGTGCTCTTATCAATTTTAAGCAGGCCGGCTCGTTCCGCGATTTCTATATTGTTCTTGATGGAGCGTCCTTCAGTGACAATCTTCTTCCCGTATTTTTCGGCGCTCTCAATGATGCTCATCATGCGCTCAAATTGCGATGCGAATGTGCCGATAATGAGGCGGCTGGAAACCGTCTTTATGATTTCATCCAGCGTTTGCTGGACCCTCTTTTCCGGGATTGAGAACCCTTCACGTTCTGCGTTTGTTGAGTCCGCGATGAAGAATAGATTCTTGTCTTTAGCGAGCTCCCCCCACGTCGTTACCTCGCGCTCGGAGGGTATGTTGTCTTGGTGGTCAAGCTTTAAGTCTCCCGAAAGGACGACGTTGCCATACGGGGTCGTAAGTGAAACGCCCATAGAATCGGGAATTGAATGGGTAACCGGAAAGAACTTCATTTTCGTATGGGCAATGGTGATGGATTGCCCGGGTTCAACGATGTTGATTTCCGGCTTCGGCACGTCCGGATACTCTTCTTGCCTGCGCTGAATCATGATAGAGGTCAGATTCCGCGTGTAGATGGGCGGGTTACCGAAGCGGGCCATAAGGAACGGGATCCCGCCGATGTGGTCAAGGTGGCCGTGCGTGATAATAACAGCGCGGACACGCTCTTTATTTTTCTCAAGATATGCGGTGTTCGGGAGCGAATAGTCAGCGCCCGGAGCATCGTCTTCTTCTTTGAAATGAAAGCCGACGTCAAACACGAAGATATCGCCGTTCACGTCTACGGCGACCATGTTGCGGCCGACTTCTTCAACGCCGCCCAAGGGGACGATGCGCACGACATTTTCTGCCGGTTGTTCGGGATAGTAGTCGGCCGCGCGGTTAGCGTGCATAGGCATTGAGGTCGGGCGGCGGAGTATCCGCTGGATGCGGCGCGCTGTACTCCCGGGACGCATTCCGCCTCGGCCTGGTGGTCGACCGCCGCGATTATATCGTCTGGGGCTCGGTCGTATTTCGCGTGACGGAACCGCGCGCGGATTCGCGGGACTCGGTGCAGGTGCAGGTGCTTGATTCATAATGATTGGTTAGTTATTCGGGCTTATAAAATAAATAATGGTTGAAACCCGTACGAAAATGGAGAACAACATTACTTTGCAAAAAATGGCCAGACGGCGTCGGTCATCTTGTACCATGATGCCGCTGTCGCGAAACGGTCTGCAGACATTATGATTTGCGGGAGCAGAACGCCCCTGAGACCGTCCGGCATCGTGTAGGTGAAGTTTGGCGCATACAAAAATGCGGCTGGATAATCTGCGGCAATAAGGTCTTCAATCTTTTGCAGATTGGATGCCCGTACGCTCTGGTCAACACTCACCCGCGTACTCTCAAGCAGGGCATCCACCGTCTTGTTCGCATAGAGAGAGATGTTGAGTCCCGGGTCATTGCGCTCCTGTGAATCCCAGAAAGCGTAGAGGTCTTGGTCGCGGCCGATGACCATGCCGTAGAGGAGCGCCTCATATTTGCGCGGGCGGATGACATTCTGCGAGAGGTCGCCCGGTTCGTAGAGTTCAATGTTGACGGAAATGCCGAGTTTTTCCCAATCCGCTTTCACCGCGCTCGCGACGTTCTTCAGCTCGGGTACATTTGAAGTGCGGAGCGTAATGCCGTCAAGCGTTTGCTTGCTCCCCGCGTTCTCCCAGACGCGCGAGGAGCCGTCATACTTCCACCCTGCCGTTTCAAGGACTGCCGCCGCGGCCTCCGCCGGATGTTCAGATGCCGGGACCGGTACTTGTTGCACCGACCCTCCAGGCGGGACGGGTCCCATGATGGGAGTCGCGTATCCGCCAAGCACGTCGGCGATAATCTTATGTCGGTCAAGAGCGAGCGAAAGCGCCTTACGCACCTCCGCTCGCGCGTACACCTGTTTCTCGCTCGGATTCCAGAATACACCGAAGACTCTTGCATACGGGGCAGTCAGCATCTGGGGCGCCTGCTCGGCGGGCAGGTCATAGGCGCTCTCCACTGCGCCGCTCGCGAGAGCATCCGCGAGGTCCTCGTAGCTTGAGTAGAAATTAAAACGAATACCATTGAGATACGGCTGGCCGAGCACGTAGCGCGAGTTCTTCGTGAGCGATACGCTCTGTATGAGTCCGGACGCGTCTCGGGAGATGCCGTCAACCACAAACGGCCCGGCGCCCACGGGGTTTGTCTCAAGAGTGGAAAAGGGGAATTCTTCGTTTGAGACTTTCTGCCAGAGCCGCGCGGGCAAGATGCCGAGCGTCGTGAGTCCGAGGAAGGGCGCGTACGATTTTGAGAGTTTGAAGACAACGGTGTGTGCGTCAACAGCTTCAACAATGACGCCTGACCAATTCGCGTACTCGGGACTCTTAAGCGCGGGGTTCTGGGCCTTCTTTACCGTGAAGACAATATCGTCTGCCGTCACCGGCGTGCCGTCAGAAAACTTCGCATTGTCGCGCAGGGTAAACGTGTAGGTCTTGCCGTCCTCTGCGACGCGGTAGCTCTCGGCGAGTACCGGCACCAGCTCCCCCGTCCCCGAGAGGCCCATGAGGCCCGCATAGGTGAGTACGGAGAGGTCGCGGTCGGCGTCGCTGATGGCGAGCAGGGGATTAATGAAGCGCGGACTTCCGACCGCTCCCTCAACAAGGGTCCCGCCGTAGCTCGGCACCTCTACGAGAAGCGATTGTTCAAGCGCGTAAAGGCCCGAGAGGGAAGCAACGCAGAGGAGAACTGCGAACGCGTAGAAAATAATTCGGTCGCCGGAGGAAAGCGCGTCTACGCGCCTCTGCAGACGGTCAAGCGCAGGGGAACTTCTCGGACGCAACAGTCGCTCACGCGTCTCATCGCTCATCCCGTTAGAAACCAGGTCTCTAACGGGATTCATAACCCCGCCAGAAGGAAGTTCGCAATCGCAGAGAGCACAAGGAGTATCGCGATAACGACTGTCGCGTTGAATAGGAACTTCTCGGCGCCTCTGCGCTTATAAAACGTCGACGCGAAGTTGTCGCCTCCAAACGCTCCGCCGAGGGTCGCTCCGCGCTGTTGCAGCACGATGCCGACGATGAGGAGTATTGAGAGGACAATCTCCGCATACGGCAATGCCGATACGAGTGCCTCCATCTTGGATATGAGTGTAGCACGAGTGGGAGAATCTGTGCAAGCCCCGTTAGAAATCAGATTTCTAACGGGGCAAGCGTGTGCGAACAGTGTTAACTAATTGAATTTCACTCCGACGTTATCGCTCGGTCGAGGATTACAAACTGGGAAGACACGGTCGGGTAACTTTGGTCATACGCGCGGAAGTTGACGTAGTATGTGCCTCCCGGAGTGAGTGGGCAATCTAGGGTCGGCAGGGTCTGACCAAAGAATGTTCGCGTCTCGGCAGGTCCGAAACGCAGACGGAAAGGGCCGGCGACCCTGCCAGCGCCGGTCAAGGTACACAGCTGTCTTCCTTCAAAAGTAGAAGCGGCTACCGGCACAAAGCTGTGAGGGCACTCGCTAACGACGTAATCCTTGCCCCCTGATATTCCGGGACTCTGGGCAAATTCATCGACCCCCCCGATTTGAACACCGCGTGGGTACTTCACATTGTCGGCGACAATCTTGATTGCTCGCCCCAGGCTCCCGGAGCCCGTAACAGGCGGGATGGGCCACAGCAGAACTGGGTGCATGCCATTCTCTGCATACCAATCACGGTCGCCAGAGGCGGTGTTAAACACCTCCCCCGCGCCACAGCTCACTGCGGGCGGTGGAGGTGTCGTACCCGTACCGCTCTTGGTAGCCGAACAGCTGACAGAACTGCCACCGTTGCTCCCGTTGCAGAACCAGGAGAATGGCCCTGAACCAGAGACGGCAGAGGCAGTGCCGGTATTGCAGAGGCCAGTTGTCGGAGGTGAGCTGAATGAGCCGCATGCCGATGTTCCACAGGTGCCATTCACTGGTGCAGTGGTTGTATCCGGCGTCATCTTACACTGGAACAACTCCATTTTCGTAGAAGCGTAGGTAGGTATCTTCCTGCATTTGTATCCTTCTGAAGAACAGCTCTGGCCGTGGACTATGTTGGCATAGCCGACATCTTCGCATTTTGGAATGCTCTCAACGTAAAATTCAGCTGATGACCACCACTTGAGGGAAGACGTTGTGACGGTACTCCCTCCCGTTGCGGGAGTGACGATGACACCACCACAGGAGCCACCGGTTGGAGCGGGACAACTTATTGAAGTGCCCCCGCTTGTTGTAGGCGCAGGAAGGCCGGGGATAAGGTTGCCCCCGTGTCCCCCTGGTGTTGGGTTGGGCAAGTATCTAAAAGCGTTTACTCCGATAATTTGATAGGTACACACTGGCGCAAGGCACGTATCGGGTGAAGCGGTAAGGTCTGCATCGGTCTTAATATATTTAACCGGAACCTGGTCAAATGGAGAGATAATCTCTTCCGAATTGACTATGTTGAGGTAATAATAGGTATTCGGCTTTAAGTAGGCCTTGCGATTAAGACCCGGCGGCAAATAACCGAAGAAAGTATTTGCAGTAACCCAATTGTCAAAATATGTTTGAACCTGATTGTCGGCAAGAACCGGAAGATCGCCATAAGAACTTTTCGGACCAACCCAACCGCCATAGCCGCCCGGTCCTCTGGCAGTCAGGCCATTGTTATAGGCTCCGGTATAGTCACACGGGACAGAAGAAATGAATCCTATAGTAAATCCAGATGACCCCGCAACATTTGCATCGCCAACCCAGCCCATTCTTCCAATCAAATAACCCGCGCTTTCCGTCTTGAAGCGCGTGACGTGCATCTTATTACCCTCCATCGCGAAAGCGCCATTAGAATATTTCACTTCTCCAGAAATATTACCCGTTACCTCATCCACTATATGCGGTATAACCGTACGTCCGAAACAGGAACTAGGAATCGCCACAGGCGCTGAAGCGGGGGCAGGTGTGGTGGTGACGGGAGAGCTGCTGCAGGACCCGCCAGTTTGAGCCCCCCCAATCTTGAATGCGAGGCCCCCTGAACTCTTGCCATCGGGATTCTTCACATAGAAAGAGTAGGAGCCTGGGGAGAATAGGCTGGAGTTGAATTGGAACTTGCCCGAAGAGATAGGGGTGAGCTGGAAGGAGCCGCTCGCAGAGCCGGTATAGATGATTGTCACACAGGACTGGAGATTGGACCCATAGCCGACGATGTTGGTCGGTTGTCCGGCCATGATGTTCGTGGGGTAGATGAGGGTGATGATGGGAGCAACACCGCCCGCAACTGTACCAGCGGGAGCGACACACGTCCCTGTCGCAGGGACTTCGCTATTGAGAGCGATTCGCACATTGTCAATAATGGCCTGGTCGACATTGAAGGATTGGATGAACTGAAGGACCGCTTCAATTTGGGCTGGAGTGAGGATGCCCGTCGTCTGTGCCTGTGCGAACGCGGGAGAGAAGGAGGCGAGCGACAGGGCAACGCTAAAAAGGTATTTTTTCATGCGAGAGAGTAACAGGCTAACAATACAACGCCACCCGCAAAACTCAATCGGGCGAGGTGGACATCCCGTATGACGATTTAGTACAGCGCGTTCAATTTGGAGCGCGTCATAGGGCCGACGAAGCCGGTCGCCTCAATGCCGTACTTCTGCTGGAATGCCTTCACGGCGAGGTACGTTTGATTGTAGAATCCGCCGGTTATCTCGTCTCTATAGAGGTCCTGGAAGGTAAGCGCCATCTGCAGAGCTTTAACATCTTCAAAATACGGGGAGCCGATTTGCAAGTCGTGGCTCCACTCGTAGCTGAAGCTCGCGGTCGGAGCAGACACACCGCCCATCGCGCTCGTGATGGCGTTCCCAACGCTCGCCGTCTGGGTCGTGCCCGGAGACAGGGAGATCGGTGCGGTCACGGTAAACGTCTTTGAACTCTTGCCGGAGTCAACCGCGACTGTGTGCGTGCCGGCGCTCATGGTGGAAGGAACCACGAACGTGAAGGAGGTTCCGTAGAGGTTCACAGAACTCGCCGTTCCGGCAGCGCCATCCAAGGTGAAGGGGACGCTGGTCCAATTGTTGCCGTAGAGATTGGAGCCGTAGACGGTAATCGTATCGCCTGCTTTCACTGATGTCGGGCTGACGGAAGAGATGACGGGGGTAATAGGACTGGTAGTCCCGCTTGTCACCGTGAACGTAACCATATTGCTCTTGCCGTTGGTGTTCACCACTTGAACACTGTAGTTACCCGGAGTGACCGAGTTTGCGCAATATCCAGAGGGACAGCTATTGGCAAAGAAACTGGGGACAGTAAATCCGAGACCGAGATTGGTTGCCACAACGTTTGATGCGATGAGAGACCAGTTGAAATAAATGTCATTACTTGAGGTAAAACCGGAACCATAGATTCCGATCATTGTTCCTATTTTGCCAGAGGCGGGCAAAAGAGAGGTGATGGTCGGCGCAATGGTGGTAGTCGGGACAGTGACAGTGAACGAGCCGCCTGGGATTTGTTGGATTCCCGTTGCAGAATAATAGAGATAGCCGTAGTACGTGCCTATCGGCCACACGCCCGCGGCAGAACTTGTTATCACTTCAGTCGTGCTGGTGCCCCATTCGGCCGACGTATACTCGCGGAAACTGGATACCATTGCACAAGCAGAACTATTGCCGGCGCACGCTTTCGGGGGAATTGATTTGTCCAATCCGGTCGTTTTGATATACAGAGTTTGGTTGCTGGCCACCGAACCGTTCTGCACCCACGGTCCGTTCGGAGAACTGGACACATACGCTTTTACATTGCTAATCGGAGGAGGGGCAACGGTCGTCGTTCCAGAAATCACCGTAAACGTCTTTGAACTCTTGCCGGAATCAACCGCGACCGTATAGGTTGTGCCGACGCTGAAGTTGGAAGGCACGACGAATGTGAAGTACGAGCCGCTCATATCCACAGTTTTCGCCGTTCCGTTGACAGTACCTGTTGTTCCGCCGCTCAAGGTAAAGGGAACGCTGGAGAAACTACCGCCGTAGAGATTTTTGCCAATGACGGTGATCGTGTCGCCGGCCTTCGCTGATGTCGGGCTGATGGAAGTGATGGTGGGGGCGGAGGGGGATGTGCACGTACCCGTACTCGTCTGTGTTATTCCCATCGGACAGGAGGCGGTGACGGTATGCGCGATACTTTGAACGGGAGTCGTGCCACTAGGGCCGGTACAGGTAATTGAGAAGACATGAGTACCAACAGTGGTCGGCATCGCTGTACCCGAACCGTTCAAATGAGCGGCGTCGCTATACCACCCAGTGTCGGGAGCATACACGGTAGCCGGACCTGATGCTCCGCCGTTGACAGATTTACTCATGGAGCATGAGGTTGCGTTTTTTGAACTCCACCCGATAGTGACAGGGAATCCTGTCACAGTTGCTACACTTGGCTGATGAGAGATGCCGGATGTCAGAGTTGCTTCCGCCGGCTGTGTTGCTGGAGTACCGACCGTGAAAGAGGTGAGAAGAGGCACAAAGGCACTCGCGGGTACGCCAGGAGCTACTTGAATGACCGTGATGAGACTGGACGCTTGGTTTGTTGTTATGTCCGAGAAAGCCGTTATGAGATTAACAAAGGCACTCGCGGGTACGCCAGGAGCTGCTTGAACAACAGCAATGAGATTGGTTGCTTGTTCTGTAGTAAGGCCAGCCGCTTGGGCTGGGGCGAGGGGAGTGATGAGGGCGGCGAGGAGAAAAGCAGCACCAAAGGCGTATTTTTTCATGAATATGGCTAGGAATTGGTAACGAGGCAATTATACCACCCCCCCGCGCGGGCAATAGCGCGGAGTGGATAGCGATTTGAAGCAGGTAAGGAGTGGTATACTGTCTCGTATGTTGACCAAGGATGACAAAAAGTTTCTGGTCGAAAATTTCGCGACAAAAAAGGAGGTCAGTGCGATACGCGATGGACTAGATCTCCTGCGAAACAAGCTGGCCATGTCGAGCCTCGAAAAGTTCGATTTCAAGTCCGAGGTGGATGCAATGAGAGCATCAGATATTCGAACCGAAGAAAAGATTGATAAATTAATTACCATCATGGATGGTTATGCGGGCAAGATTGCCGAACTGGACCAAGAAAACAAAATGGGCGCGATTACCGCTCGTCGTCATGGTATTCATATCCAAGAACTCGCGAAAGCGACTGGCACGACGCTTTCAAAATAAAGTTGCATAAAAACAGGGTTTTCTTTATACTCCCCCTACACGTGCGAGAGGGCGATTATTCATTTATATAGAACACCATGGCACAAAAGACAAAGAAGTTTTCGCTTTCGCCGCTTGGAGACCGTGTGGTGGTCAAACCTGCTGAAAAAGCGGGGGAGAAAAAGCTTGCCTCCGGCATCATCATCCCCGAGACGGTAGACAAGGAGAAGCTTCTCAAAGGCGAGGTTGTCGCTGTCGGTCCGGGCCGCCGAAGTGATGACGGGAAGCGTATTCCGAGCGAAGTGAAGCCGGGCGACATGGTCTTCTTCAAGAAGCCGTGGGACGAGCCGATTAAGGTGGATGACGTTGAGTATTATGTGCTTCCTGAATCCGACATCATATTAATAGAGGCCTAGCGCCTAATACACTAGTTCATATGGCAAAACAAATTCTTTTTTCTGAAGACGCGCGGAAGAGCATTGCGAAGGGCATCGCGCAGGCGGCCCGCGCGGTGAAGGGCACGCTCGGTCCCAAGGGGCGTAATGTCATTATTGAGAAGTCCTATGGCGGTCCGCGCATCACCAACGACGGCGTCTCCATCGCCAAAGAAATCTCGCTCAAAGACCGATTTGAGAATATGGGCGCCGAGGTAGTGAAGGAGGTGGCGAACAAGACGAATGATACGGTGGGTGACGGAACAACCACGTCGGTAGTTTTGTTTGAGGCGCTCGTAGAAGAGGGTCTTTCGCACGTGATGAAGGGTGCGAACGCAATGCGGATTAGAAGCGGCATGGAGAAGGCGAAGACCGCCGCGCTTGTCGAGCTTAAGAAGATGGCGAAGCCGGTCTCCGGTAAGGCGGAGGTGAAGCAGGTCGCCTCCATCTCGGCAGAATCTGAAGTGCTGGGCTCGATTATTGCTGAAGCGGTAGAGAAGGTGGGCAGTAGCGGCGTGGTGACAGTAGAAGAGTCGCAGGGGATGGAGCTCTCCTACGACATCGTGGAGGGGCTCCAGATAGACAAGGGCTACGTCTCGGCCTATATGGTTACGAATCCGGAACGGATGGAGGCCGAGATGAAGGATGCACTCGTGCTCCTCACGGATAAAAAAATCGGCAATGTACAAGAAATATTGCCCTTGCTGGAAAAAGTCGTGCAGTCAGGGAAGAAAGAACTCGTCATCATTGCAGAAGATGTTGAAGGCGATGCGCTCTCTACTTTTATCGTGAATAAATTGCGCGGGACCTTCAGCGTGCTTGCGGTGAAGGCGCCGGGCTACGGCGACCGGAAGAAGGAGATGCTCGCAGACATCGCGACTGTGGTGGGCGGCCAGGTTATCAGTAACGAAGTCGGTACAACCTTTGAGAACGCGACGCTCTCGATGCTCGGCCGTGCAACGCGCGTGGTCGCGACCAAAGACACGACAACGATTGTGGGAGGGAAGGGCAAAAAGGCGGACATTTCGGCGCGCGTGGCCCAACTTAAGACACAAATGGAAAATAGTGATTCCAAATTTGATAAAGAGAAGTTTGAAGAGCGCATCGCGAAGCTCTCGGGCGGTGTCGCCGTCATCTCGGTCGGCGCCGCGACCGAGACCGAGATGAAATATCTCAAAGATAAGATTGATGACGCGGTCAAGGCGACCAAGGCCTCTATTGAAGAGGGTATCGTCGCGGGCGGCGGTACGGCGCTCGCAAAAGTTTCTAAAAAACTTTCAGTCGCGTCCGCCGGAGGCGGATCCGCCTTCGGCGGAAAGAAGCTCACCGCTGATGAACAAGCCGGTTACGACATCGTCGTGCGCGCACTGGAGATGCCGCTCGCGCAGATAGCGATTAATGCCGGCAAGGACGATGCGGCCGTCATCGTCTCCAAGGTGCAGGGAGGCAAGGCGAATGCTGGCTACAACGCACTCACTGATGAAATAGTGGAGGACATGCTCGCAGAGGGTATCGTGGATCCGGTGAAGATGCCGCGCATGGCGCTTGAGAACGCCATCTCCGCCGCCGCACTCCTCCTCACGACCGAAGCCGCCATCGCCGAAATCCCCGAGCCAAAGAATCCGCCAGCTGGCGGACCCGGCGGCATGGGCGGCATGGACTATTAGTTGCGTTTGCGTTGGAAAATCGCGTGTACCATCTTTTACGCTATAGCGTGAAATAAGGTACATGAGTGAAATAAAAAAGCCGGGCGGTGCCCGGCTTTTCGCAAGCAAACTCATTTCTCCACTTCTGCTCTTACACGCGAGGCGTCCAACGCATCATAGAACGCACTGCGGGCCTCCACGGCAATGATTAGAAGCGTAACCAATGCAAGATCACCATCTTTGCGCTCTTTTGCGTTTAGTAAACGCTTACATGAACGGAAAAGTCGTCCGCTTTCCTGTTCATTATATTCTCTAGACATTTCATCCTCCTGTAAGTTGATGTCCGCGTCAGTCCTAATTGCCATATTCCTCTTTTTCTCCAGGCATGTCAATCTCCCTATTCCTGACGGTCGGCAAAGATAGGGAGATTTTGGGCTGAAGATTTTATAATGAAAGGTTTACAAGATTCTTCATCCCGGTTGCTCGTTGTAGGAAATGACCTCCCAGCCGCGGGTTTTCTGCAGGTGGTATGCTTTCAGGATGAAGCTCCGATACATTTTCATTCTATTATTGATTCTCGCGGTCGTCTTTTTCGGATTGCGGTACATTAATCAGCGGGGAAGTGTACTAGCAGAACCTTCTATATCGTTCCCGCCCGGTGGAGAGCAGAGCACTTCCTCAACAGCGCCTATCGCAGGCGTTCCAGGGTGCATTCGCACGACTGAACCTATAGAGACGAATATTTTGGGAATCGGTCAACCGGCAGGTTTTACAATGAAAGACCTCCCTTATCTTCTGGACTTGGGCGTGAAATGGGTGCGCACCGACTTCTACTGGTCAGACATTGAGACATCCGAGGGCGCAATCCGCCGGTGGGATGCCATAGACAATACTGCGCGCGTTCTAAACCAGAACAATATACATCTGCTCCTTTCAGTTACGTACGTACCCGACTGGGTATGGGCCAAAGACAAACAAGGGAGATGGGACGCGACGTATGCCTTTGCCAAAGAGCTTGCGGCACGCAACCGCGGGAAGGTACGCTACTACGAGATTTTTAACGAGCCGAATCTGCCGGGATTCGGATTTTTTAGGGTAAGAGAGGGGCCGTTCAAGGCGGGAGACAGCGTAGACGTGAGCACATATCTTAATTTCCTCGCTGCCGCAAACAAAGGCATTCACGAGGCCGACCCAAGCGCAGTGATTGTGCTGGGCGGACTCTCCGGCGTGAGCGACAGCAGAACCTATATGAACGCCCGGACATTTATGAAGCAGTTGTATGAACTTGGCGGGAAGGATTGTTTTGACGTGCTGGCGTATCATCCGTATGAATCTTTCGGAACGGGCGGAGGATTTATAGAGAAGGCCGCCGCCATCCGGGCATTTACCGCGCTCTATGGAGATTCTGCGAAGACCATATGGTTCAACGAACTCGGCACGACCGACGAGGGCACGCGGGTAGATTCTTTGAATCAGGTTAAAAGCGAATTGTCGGCAGTTCCGGCGTGGTTCTGGTTCTCCCTCCGCGATTTTAACGATACCGAGGAATTCGGTCTTTTGTCTGCGGATTACCAAAAGAGACCGGCATACGAGCTCTTCAAACAGATGCTCGCGCCGCGATAGTCACGGCTGTTCGTTGTAGGAGACAACCTCCCAGCCGCGCGTTTGAGAAAACACCTTCCACGGGTGGAATGAGCTACCAACCATTCCGATAGGTAACATATGTTACTATTCAAAAATGACCAAGAAATCCATGTATTCTACGGCAGAAGTGGCTCATATCCTGCACCTTAGCCGTATAGAAATATTCCGAAAGATAAAATCGGGGAAGATACAAGCCACGAAGGTCGGCCGTAATTACGTTATCCCATACGAATCTCTACTGGGTTTACTAGAGGATACGGTAGGCGTGCATAGTAAGAAACAGATAGATGCGGCCATAGATAAGGCCCTGGCAGAATATGGGGAAGTGTTCAAGAAGCTTGGACGAGAATGAGAACGAAGAAGATTACCGTTGCAGAAGTTGAATACGCGGCGTTCACGTTTGCCCGGAGGCTGATGACCTGGAACGAACCAATACCCGATTTTGGGACGCGTTTTCCTAATATCCTAGAGAGTTGTTTGGCTACGCCGTTTGGCCAATTCAACAGGAAACATTTATACAGGGGTCTTATTGAGAAAGGCAGTATTTTGTTTTATCTGCTCATCAAGAACCACCCATTTCAGAACGGCAATAAAAGAATTGCGGTGATGAGCCTACTTTATTTTCTTTACAAGAATGAGAAATGGCTACGAATGAATAATATAGAGCTCTATAACTTTGCAAAAGGCATAGCGAGGAGCAGGCCAGAATCTCGCGATGAAATAACATCGCAAATCCAGGCCGTTATAAAAAAATATTTGGTCAATTTGCACTAGGGCTGTTCGTTATAAGAGACGACCTCCCAACCGCGCGTTCGTGAGAGAAATTTCCACGGGTGGAATTCGCAGATGCTGATGCCGGCGTTGTCGGAGACGTTGAAGAACGAGAGCTTCACGAAGTCCTTTGCATGGAGGCGTTCGCGGTAGAGAAGGTACGCGATAAGAATTTTAAGGAAGTGGTGGTGGGTAACGACCACAGTCTCGCGCGCGCCCTGGCGCGCGAGGATATTGAGACATTTCCGCGCGCGTTTCTTCACGTCGGCAAAGTTCTCCTCGTCGGAGAAGCGGTAGGTATCTTCATGGTACGCGAGGTCCATCTGGTCGACGATGTGCATTACTCCCGGGTCGCGGGTTGACTTGCCGATGATTGCCGACGGATTCCTGCGTTCCGTAAAGAGCGGAGAATAGAATATGTGGACCTTCAGATATTTTTTAAGAATTTCCGCAGTTTCTCTCGCGCGCGGGTATGTGCTGGAGATGATGCTGTCTATAGACATCGGTCGTAACACTTCGCCGACCCGCTCCGCCTGTCGCCGGCCGTTTTCAGAAAGACTCCCCTCCTCGCCTTGTCGGATATGTTGCGCATTCAGAATCGTCTCGCCGTGGCGGACGAAGTAGAAGCGCCGCGGTCGCATCAAGAGCACGATGCCGATGACGGCGAGCGCGGCGAGCCCAAATGGTAAGGGCGACATAGTGCGTTCAGTATACTTTACGCGCTATACATACTCATCCACAGGAGCTCTTGCCCCGTTAGAAATCAGATTTCTAACGGGGCTTGCACAATACCCCTGGGGGGTATATAGTGAGGGACATGAGATACGTACACGATGCGGGGAAGGGGAAGGTAGTGAAGCGATTGAAGATTATTGAGGGCCAGATGCGCGGGCTCCAGGAGATGGTCACAAAGGGCGCGTACTGCATAGACGTCATCACGCAGACCTCGGCGGCGAGGCAGGCGCTCTCTACTGTGGAGGACCTTCTGCTCGAGAGCCATTTGAAGGGGTGCGTGCACCGGCAGATGACCTCTGGCCAGGCGGGGAAGGCCGTGGGCGAAGTGCTCGCGGTGTATAAGCTGAAGCGGAAATAATATGGAAAATAAAACGTATCCTGTACAAGGAATGCATTGCGCAAGCTGTGTTGCCGTGATTGAGAAAGCGCTCTCAAAGACGGCCGGCGTCCATTCCGCTACGGTCAATATCGCGACAGAATCGGCGCGTATTGAGTTTGACCCGCATATCATTTCCGAATCTTCTCTTGCAGAGAGAGTTCGGTCTGTCGGCTACCGGCTGGAAATTAGTTCGGAAAAGAAGTCGGATATGGATATGAGTTCTCCACAACACAATCATATGAATATGGAACGGGAGGACGAAATAATGAAGATGAAGCTCAAACTCATCATCGGCGGCATTCTCGCGTCCTTCATATTCTTTGGCAGTTTCCCGGAGTGGTTTTCTTTTATGCCAGCAATCTTGGCCGATAGGTGGATGCTTCTTGTGCTCACGACTCCCGTGCAATTCTGGGTCGGTTCTCAATTTTATAGCGGACTCAAACTGCTCATACGATATCGTACTGCCGATATGAACACGCTGGTAGCCGTTGGAACGCTGGCGGCGTATTTCTATAGTGCGGCAGTTACGATGTTCCCTCTGTATTTCATGCAAGGGAGGCTCGCGCCGGCGATTTATTTTGACACATCGGCGATTATCATCGTTTTAATCCTTCTGGGGAAATATTTTGAAGTCCTTATGAAAGGGAGAGCTTCGGAAGCGATTAAAAAACTTATCGGCTTACAGCCCCAAACCGCGAATATTTTGCGAGATGGGAAAGAGATTGAGGTGCCCGTGAGAGATGTACAAGTCGGAGATGCAATAGTCGTCCGTCCGGGAGAAAAGATTCCCGTTGACGGAAAGATATTAGAAGGAGAATCAGAAATTGACGAGTCAATGATTACCGGCGAATCAATGCCGGTGCATAAAAAAGTCGGCGGTGCAGTTATCGGCAGTACCATAAACAAATTCGGCGCATTCACATTCAAAGCAACGAAGATCGGGAAAGACACCGTGCTTTCGCACATCATCAAAATGGTGGAAGACGCCCAGGGCTCCAAGGCGCCGATACAGCGTTTGGCGGATGTCGTCTCTTCCTATTTTGTTCCTGCGGTTTTCGTCATAGCCATCATAACTTTTGTCGTCTGGTTCTTTTTCGGACCGATTCCTTCCTTCACGTTCGCTCTCGTCAATTTCGTCGCCGTCCTCATAATCGCGTGCCCCTGCGCACTCGGTCTTGCGACCCCGATGGCCATCATGGTCGCCTCGGGTAATGCCGCCGGTAAGGGCATCTTGGTTAAAGACGCCGCCTCGCTTGAAATTGCTAATAAAATAAACGCCGTCATTCTGGATAAAACGGGCACCCTCACTCGAGGGAAACCCCAACTCACCGACATTGTCGCGTTCGGCAATGGAAATCGGAATGAGGTCCTCAATTTCGCCGTTTCGCTAGAACAGCGTTCGGAACATCCGCTCGCGCAAGCGGTTCTGCAATATGCCGCGAGCATAGACCAGAAATCATCGCATCCGCTTGATAAAGCGATTGCGGATGAAGCGAAGAAAGAGAGTATTGAGCCATATGCGCTTGAAGAGTTCAAAGCCATCCCGGGGAAAGGTCTACGGGGCATTTTGCGAATCGACTCGGCGTCCCGTGTAGAAGCGTATGTGGGTAATCGCGCATTGGTCGCTGATATCGGACTTGATATATCTGCCTACGAAGACGACATCAGAGAGCTTGAGAATGAAGGCAAGACCGTGATGGTCCTCATCGTAGGAAAAGAGGTTAAGGGGGCGCTCGCCATCGCTGATGTGTTAAAGGAGGAGTCAATTGAAGTGGTGCGCGCCCTCAAGGCACGCGACATAGAGGTCTGGATGCTCACGGGAGACAATGACCGAACCGCCCGAGCTATCGCAAAGCAGTCCGGCATAGACAATGTCATGAGCGAAGTGCTACCCGATAAAAAATCGGAGAAAGTAAGGGAACTTCAAGAACAGGGGAAGATTGTAGCAATGGTCGGCGACGGTATCAACGACGCTCCCGCGCTTACCCAGGCGCATATCGGCATCGCCATGGGCGAAGGCACGGATATTGCCATGGAATCAGCCAACGTCACGCTTATGCGTGGAGATTTGAGGCTCATTCCGGAGATAATCGCGCTTTCAAAGCGCACCATGGTAGTAATCAAACAAAATCTTTTCTGGGCGTTCTTCTACAACATTGCGTTTATCCCCGTTGCCGCCGGAGCCCTCTACCCGTTTTTCGGTGTCCTCTTGAACCCAATCTTCGCCGGTGCCGCAATGGCGTTCTCCAGCGTATCGGTTGTCGGCAACTCGCTCCGTCTGAAAGCGAAAATGCTATAATGCACGATATGCCGTTAATGCTCAAAAAAATCTCCGTGTTCGCCATCCTCGCGTCATTTCTGGCGATAGCGTTCTTCAGCTTCACCAGTATGACGTATGGGCCGGACGGGAGCATGCGGGGCGACTGCCCGTTCTCCGCCATGGGGGCGTCGCTGTGCCCGCCGAGCGCTCTGCCGGGGGCAATCCACCACCTCTTTGCGTACCAATCGTTCATCAGTGCGCCGGTGAATTTCGCCATTGAGACTCTCATTATCATCCTGCTTCTCGCCGTCTCCATCGCCATCTTCCCCTCCTTTTTATTTCATCCGCCCGCATACGACATCCCTCCTTTCGTTCCGCGCAGTCCGACGCCGTTTACGTCATACGATAGAAAAGTACGACGCTGGCTTTCTCTATTTGAACATTCACCATCCTACTGATACGGGAGCATTACAAGCATTGTGCGATTAAATCCTCATGTATCATGGAATCAAAAACCGGTATCATTGTATTCAGTGTTGTGCTCGTTGTCGTCGGCCTCTTCGTCTTGGGGTATAGCGGGGAACAGGGGACCACGGCATCTGTTCAAGGAGTTACTGCAACGACCGCTTCAGCGAGCGGCCTCACCGCGTCGGAGACCTCCTACGACTTCGGGACCATCTCAATGAAGAACGGAAACGTGATGAAGGAATTCACTGTGACGAACCCGACCGACAAAGATATCACGGTGCGCACGATTCTTACCTCCTGCATGTGTACGACAGCATTTATCGTCCAACAAAACGGAAATGCGAAGGGCCCTTTCGGCATGGAGGGTATGGGGTATATTCCGCCGGCCAACGAGCGTATCGCATCGGGCGAGAGCCGCATCATTCGCGTTGTCTATGACCCGAACGCCCACGGTCCCGCCGGCATCGGCCAGATTGACCGATTCGTCACCTTGACCTCCGCCTCGGGAGGCACCGTCCAACTGGAGATTAAGGCGCTCGTCACTCCCTAGTCATGAAACGACTCATTATCATCACAAGCGTCGTCGGCGCGTTCATTCTCGGGATTATCGTCCTGAAGTTCAGTCCCGCCACTTCTTCGCTCATATGGAATATGAGCCAGGGCGGGATGTGGCTTCTGCCGCTCGTTCTTGTCTCGTCGCTTCTGGATAGCGTGCACCCCTGCTCGTTCTCCATTCTCCTCATCACCATCGCGTTTCTCTTCGGTCTCTCCATGACGCGGAAGAAGATTCTCCAATTAGGCGGTCTGTACATATTCGGCATTTTCGCGTCGTATCTCCTCATTGGACTCGGCCTTCTCAAGGTGCTCCATCTCTTCAACACGCCCCACTTCATGGGGAAGCTCGGCGCGACACTCTTGATTCTCTTCGGCATCGTCAACCTCTTGAATCGGTTCTTCCCGAATATGCCGTTCAAGCTCACAATGCCGTCTGTGGCGCACAAGCCGATGGCCGCATTGATGGAAAAGACGACCGCCGTTGCCGTATTCGCGCTCGGGCTCTTGGTCGGCATCTGCCAGTTCCCCTGCATGGGAGGACCGTACCTCATGGTCATCGGGCTCTTGCACGACCAGGTGACGTACGCGACAGGCTTCTGGTATCTCGTCCTCTACAACGTGATTCTCATTGTGCCGCTCGTGCTTGTCTTGTGGGTCGCGGCTGATAAAACAATGGTGGAGAAGATGCAGGAATGGAAGCTCACGCATCTTGCGCGCGTGCGCCTTGTCGCAGGCATCGCGATGATTATTATCGGCGCGCTTATTCTCGTCGTCTGAAACATATGATTATCATCACTGTCATCTCAATCCTCGGCATAGCCGGCGTCACGTGGCTCATCAATCGGATTCTGCCATTCACCGTGTGCCCGATATGCGCCGGTGGATTCTTGACCTGGGTATGGCTTCTCGCCGCGTATTACGCCGGCTACGATATCCCGCTCCTCATCCCCGCTATTCTCATGGGGGGGTCAGTGGTCGGCGTGACGTATCAGATTGAAAAGACGTTCAGCCGCGCGTCGGAGGGCATGCGCATGCTCTGGAAAGTGCTCTTCATCCCCGCCGGATTCATCGCCGCATACGCCGTTCTTGAACAATTGTGGACGGTGCTTCTCGCCGCGATAGTCTTCTTACTCGCGATGTCGCTCGCGCCCTTGTTTCTCGGCAGTACGCCGGGCTTGCGCGAAGGAATGGCGGGAGATATTGAGAAGAAGATGAGAGATTGTTGCTAACTAACATTAAAAGTATGGAAGCAAAAAAGAGAATGGTGGAAGATATTGTTCAAAAGTATGCGACGCCCTTGAGTATCATCGCCGCCGGGGCCTTCATCGCATTGGCGGTGCAGTACGGCTCACCAGACCGCAGTGCAGGCGCGGCCGCACAAGTGGATACGCAGGCACAACTTCAAGAGTCGGTCCTGCCGTCTTCTGGAGTTGAGCTACCTATCACGTGGGGCGACCTCGGTGCGAAGCTGGTTGAGGTCGGTGCGATTGACCCCGCAAAGATGGCGGCTCTGTATAAGGACCGTGGGGGATTCCCGCCTGAATATCAGAAGATGCTGGAGAAAAACGCGGACAGGAAAATCGTCATCACGAATTGGAACGCCGGGTATCTGTTGAATCTGTTCTGGGCGCTCGGGCTCGCTAACTCAAATCCGATTCTTGAGGACGAAAACGAAATGATGAATCCGGCCTACAAGGGGGCGGGCAACTTCGCCTCAACGGGCGGCTGGACGCTCGCGAAGGGCCCTTCAACGGGCTCAGGGCAGGCAACCGCGATGAGCCATTACAATATGCATCAGCTCATAACGCTCACGAGCGGACAACAGGCGCTCGTAGACCGCATATCCAGAAATATCTACCGCCCGTGCTGCGGCAATTCAACGCACTTCCCAGATTGTAATCACGGTATGGCGATGCTCGGCCTCTTGGAGCTCATGGCGGCACAGGGAGCGGGTGAGCACGATATGTATCGCACGGCACTTGCGGTAAACTCATATTGGTTCCCGGAGACGTACCTTACCATCGCGACCTATATGCGACAGAAAGGCATCGCGTGGGAAAATGTCTCGCCGAAAGAGGTGCTCGGACGCGAGTATTCAAGCGCGTCCGGATACACGCGAGTCTCTTCTAAAGTGGTACAGCCGCCGCAAGGCGGGAACGGGGGCGGATGTTCAGCGTAGGCGCAATTATTAACAGAATAAAAACATAAAAGTATGATGGGATTTAACACATGGGGAGGATACGGCTCAATGATGGGAGGCACGGGCTCGTTCGGAATTATCACCTGGCTCGTGATTCTCGTTGACCTTATTCTCGCCGGCATCTGGCTCTGGCAGCAAATTACAAAGAAATGAGGGCATCGGGGACGTTTTGCACAGGGGGTGCCCCGAGCGTCTGAAAAAGAGTCATACTGATGGGAGCGGACTATCCTGGCCGAGCAGGCCACCCCCGCTTTACTCATCTTATTATCCACCTGCATGAAATTACATGCTATAGAGTTTGTCCTCGTGATTATCGGCGGCCTCAACTGGGGTCTCGTCGCGCTCGGGAACTGGATGGGCGGCAACTGGAATGTCGTGAATCTCCTCCTCGGCCAATGGTCGGGCGTTGAGAATCTCGTCTACCTGCTCGTCGGCCTCTCGGCAGTAGGCCTGGCCATCAGCCACAAGAAGGACTGCCGACACTGCAACGCGTCAGGGATGATGTAGGAGATCTCCTTCTCACAGAACC
>MFMI01000012.1:0-6022 GCA_001783465.1 Candidatus Kaiserbacteria bacterium RIFCSPLOWO2_02_FULL_54_13 | reverse complement strand
GGTTCTGGTTTGTCTTTTTGCTTTCACTTGCGGATGACTTTTCCACCTCCCGCTCTTTGTTGCACGAGCTATGGTATGCTTATAAGATGGATACGAAAGATACCATCAAGGGTAAGAAAATCTTAATCATAGAGGATGACCGACTACTGCATAATCTGCTTGCAGACAAGATGATGCAACTGCGCGAGAAAGGCATTGAAGTATACCCGACCATGAATGCCGAAGAAGGTATGGCGAAAGCGGTCGAAGTGCACCCGGACCTTATCCTGCTCGACATCGTGCTCCCCGGCATGACAGGCTTTGAATTCTTGGAGCGCCTGCGCAAAGAGGCAGGGCTCGAAAAGACCCCTGTCATCATTCTTTCGAATTTGAACGCTGATACCGACAAAGAGCGTGCCCGCTCGCTCGGCGCGCTCGCATATCTCGTGAAGGCCAACCTTTCACTTTCCGAAATTTCCAAGACCGTTGAGAGTGTCTTGCACGGACAACAAATTACTCCTCCGAAGGAGGCACAGTCCGATGCCCGGCAGATGCTGACGGGATCTTTGGTGTACCTCTAATCATACGCTCGGCTTCTGCGCTTATCGGTAAGGAGTAACCTACCTGCTCACGATGTCCAAGAAATTATTCAAAGGTCTGCACCTGCATACCAAGTTCATTGTTCTCCTCATCTCTGTCTCGCTCATTCCGCTCATCATCGTGGGGGCGGTGACCTTGACGCTCTTCCAACACACGCTGGAGTCCGACGCGTCGAAGCTCGGCCACCAGCTCGCAGCGACGGCATCCGCGGAGGCAAAATCATTCATGGTCTCCCAGTTGCGCATTCTGGACAATATTGCGGCCTTGTACCAGCCGGAATTTCCCATAGAATCCGACACCGCCGCACGCGTGTTGGAGAATATCCTCTTTAGGAGCGACAATTTCTCCGATCTCTCGGTCGTCAACAGTTCGGGGCGGGAGATTGCGCGCAAGAACAGGATCCTGGCGATAACGAATAAGGAACTGCGCGATCGCGGCGAGTCTGCAGAGTTCCGCGCGGTTCGCGATGCAGGGACCTACATCGGTCCCGTTGCCGTAAGGAACAGTCGGCCGTATTTCGTCTTCGGGATACAAATCTTGGATTCACGCGGGGCATTTGCCGGTGCGGTCTTCGCGGACGTCGATGCACGTATCTTGCCGAAAGTCGTAGCCGACATTTCCAAGAACGTTGGTTCGTCAGGGCGCGTCTATATTATTAATGATAAAGGCATCGTGATCGGCCATCCGGATATTTCTTATGTACTTAGCGAAAAGGATCTTTCCGTGCTTCCTCCAGTCCGCAGTGTCATTGAGAATCCTCTGCAGATCGGGGTTTCTGCACGATACATCAACGAGCAGGGGCTTGAGGTCCTAGGGGCGGCGCATCCGGTGTCAGTAGAGCTCTTTGATGCGCGCTCCAAGAATCTACTACATATTAACTGGTATGTCGTTGCCGAACAGCCCGTCAGCGCCGTCTATCGGGGGGCACGCGAAGCGACGATCTTTTCCGTTCTCTTTTCTCTTCTGGCCGTCATTCTCGCCGGTCTTGCGGCGCTCTTTTTCGCCGGCCGCATCTCGCGGCCCATTGAGTCGTTGCATATCGCGGCACAGCAATTCGGACAGGGCAATCTCAACCATCGCGCACCGATAGAGAGTGGCGATGAAATCGGCGATCTGGCTACCAGCTTCAACTCGATGGCCGAGACCATCGGCAAGGCCATGCTTTCGCTCAAACATGAAGAGGAGATCATCACCGCGGAGCGCAACAAGCTGAGCCTTATTCTCTCGGGCATCACGAATGCGGTCATCGCTGTCGATCCCGAAGGCACGATTGTGCTTTTCAACCGTGCCGCAGAATCCTTAACCGGGAAAAATTCGCTCAACATTCTCGGCGGCAAGATACAAGACGCGATTAAGATATCTGACGGCACAAGAGAAGTCCCCTTCTCTGAATATTGCCCGCCGCATCAGGGCTCCCAGGGAGGTTTGGTGTACCGCAAAAACGATCTGAAGATTACCGATGCGGGAGGGAAGGAGCACATCGTACATCTTGTCTCAAGCAGGAACCGCGAGGGATTACATGTCCATCTCGGCTACATCCTCATGTTTCAGGATATCACCAGTGAATTCGCGATGGAGCGCACGAAACGCGAATTCGTTTCTATCGCCGCGCACCAGTTGCGTACGCCGTTGACCGGCATGAAGTGGGCGGTTGACTACCTTTTGGCAGGAGAGAAAGGCGAATTGCAACCGGTACAGAAAGAGCTTGCATTGCAGGCGCTCGATGCGACCGACCACATGATACACCTAGTGGACGATCTGCTTGATGTGGCGCGCGTCGAAGACGGGCGGTTCGATATTGAACCCTCGGTGCAATCGATCGCTCCAATCTTGGATCGGGCGATGAAGCTGTTCTCTGCAGAAGCCGCTAAAAAGGGGGTGGACGTCATTCTTGATATACAAAAAGATATCCCCAAGTTGAACATTGATGCGGCGAAAATGGAGATTGTGTTCAACAATGTGCTCGACAACGCGGTTAAATATACGCCCACAGGAGGTTCGATCGCCGTGTCACTCGCGCGAGCCAGCGGCGCCGTGCGGTTCAGCGTCGGCGACACGGGCATCGGGATACCGCAGAATGAATCGGATCGGATATTTACCAAATTCTTCCGCTCATCGCAAGCGTCCGCCCGACATACCGACGGCAGCGGTCTGGGACTCTTTATCTCCAAGAAGATCATTGATCTGCACAAAGGGTCCATCTCGTTTGAGTCTAAAAAGGAAGGCGGTACGCGGTTCATTGTGACGCTTCCGCTTGTCGCGTAATACGTATGGAAGGTTCTGTTATGCACACATCGGATACGCAGGTGGCCGCGCGCCAGGTACAATACGTGCATATGCCCCCTCAAGAGCCTCAAGAACCTTCTCAAAACGTCAGCATCCCGCACATAATTCCGCCCGCACAGTCGCCGCTCTCGCCGCCGCTGCTTGCCGCCGGCCTGGTAGCCGTGCTTGCGGTCGGAGCCCTTACGTATTGGTTCGTCTTGGATGGAAACGGATTCACCGCGCGTGCCGAGCCAGTCAGGATAGGCATCGTCGAATTTGAACAACAAACCGATGCGTTTATCGGCTTCAAAGAACAAATGACAAAGCTCGGGTATGCGGAAGGGAAGGATGTCGTCTACGAACGGTCGCGAGTGGTGCCTGGACCGACAATGTTTGACGATATGAAGGTCGCGATACATCGCATGCTGGATGAAAAAGTGGACCTATTATGGCTCTCGCTTGAATTACAGGCGAAAGTCGGGGTGGCTGTCACGAAGGAGCGTAATGACACCACTCCCATTGTGTTTTCTAGCCGTTTCCATGACCCCATTGAATACGGGCTTGCCGCGTCGTACCGATCGTCGGGCAATAATGCGACCGGCGTCACGAGCGACTTGTTTGAGATTATTCAAAAGTACTTTGAATTCTTCAAAGAGATTGACCCGAACATCAAAAAGATCGGCGTATTCACGGACGGCTTTATGGTGCCGCCTATAGGCGATCGTTATTTACAAGAACTGAAGACGCAGGCGCCTCGGTTCGGCTATGAGATTGTGGAGTATACGACTGCGGTGCCGCCGCCCGAGGCGGAAGCTGAATTCAACAGGGTTGCGCAGACGATCAAGAAGGGGGATATTGACGCCTTGTTCCACATCGCCGGCCACCATTACGAACGGCAGGAACGGGGCGAGTCCGAGCTCGCAATCAAGCTCGGCATTCCGTTCGCCGTACCCTACGAAGACATCCCGCACGGAGGACAGTTCTCCTATTCCGACAATTTCACCGCGTCCGGAGCACAGTCGGCGTTCATGGTGGACAAGATACTGAAAGGCACGAATCCTTCGGATATCCCCATAGAATATGGCGCTAAAACTGAACTGTGGCTCGTTATGCATCGCGCGCGCGCGGCCGGCATTACATTCCCGGAAAGCATGCGTTTTAAGGCGGCTCGCATTTTTGAATCCGATGCCGAGATTCCGCCTCTCTACTAACGTGCCTCGCAAAACAGAATCGCCGGTGCTCTGCGCCGGCGATTCTGTTTATCTCCTGAATTGGTTCGGAACGTCTCTCCCCGCCGAATACATGTTCTCTTGCGGGGATGCGGTTTGCGCGTGCAGGACCTCTAATAGTACCGGCCTCTTTTCTTGCGCCGGTGGTTGTAGCGGCGCAGGCGGTAATTCACGATACTGCGGCGTTACCGGCATTGCTCTTTGCACGGGCATCACCATCTGGAGTACTCGCGAGACACGGCGAACGAAGAGATAATGAGACACAAGGACGAATAGAGTAATGAAAAATAGTACGACAGAGATAAAGACAGCAATATTGTCTTGAATGAATCCTGTATATGAAAAACCCGCAATATCCATTTGTCCGTCACGCACATTTCCCGCCACATCAATCGCACGCACGATAACTCGTACCTCGCCGGACGTTTTGACTTGAAGCTGAAACGGACTCTGCGTTTGCACGAAGACCGGCGTCATATACGGAGATTCTTTTTTATCAATGACGCCAACCTCATAGTGGTCAATGCCGGATAAACTGTCTGTGGTGAAGAAGGAGATAAGGGTACCTCCTGATGATAATTTTTCATATGTTGGCGTAAACGCGGCAGGAGGGAGCGTATCAATGCGCAAAGTGAAGTTTGTCGTCCCGCCCCACACGGTCCCTTTTCGCGCTTTGATATGGAAATAACTGATGCCGTTTGGGAGATTCGGGAGCGAGATGCGATTGTCAACGGTGTTCGCCGTATTGCCGGGAACCGTAAACGGCTGGTCGTCAACGACATAGCTATAATCAACGACCCCCGAATCTTTATCCCAATTCATCACCGGCGTGTTGTTGTTGTACCAATGACCGGGGAAAGGATGTGTTTCTGAAAAGACGTTCGGTCCTTCGGGCGGCTGGAGCGTGATGGTATACAGCGCATCGCCAAAGTTTGTCACAACCGGCGTGCCGAGACCGTCGTTCGCCAACACTTGTGATTGCGATAAAATAGTCAGCCGAGTATTTCCCGATGTGAGCGTTTTGAACGTAATTTTCGCAACAAGACCAGATTTCGTCGTAATACCTCCCGGTATGGTTCCTATAAGTTTCAACGTACCGGAAGTGTTTGAGTAGGCCGGCGGCTCAACCCATAAGCCGATGATGGATTGCTGGCCGGCGGGCTCCACGATTTGGAGACGGCTTGGATTGAAATTCACATAGAGCTCTATCGCGTTGACACTTTTGCCTTCAGTATCAATGACAATGGGTACCTCAAATGTTGAACCCTCTATGAAAGAACCGGTGCGGGGCAAGAAAGAAACAGTCGCCTTTTGCAGAAGCGAATGCACATCCACATTTCCCTCGGTCTGAGCGAGAGCATTTTCTGACACGAAGAAAATGCCTCCCAATAGCAAAAGCGCACCCAAGATTTTAATCAAAGTGTGCATAGAGAACTCATTAAAGTATACCGCAGACCGAGCTGTGTATTATGGTATCTTGACGGATACGCACCGAGTCCAATGTAGCAAGTGTGGAGAACGATTTGACGCATAGACGGAGAACCACCACAAGGACTTGAAAGAGGTCAAAGGGGAATACCTGCCAATCTACTGGCACGCCAAATGTCCGCAACCGAAAGGAGATTCAAATGATAAGAATACTCAGTCGTCTCAACTCACCTGAATACCAACCCTATCGAGTCGTCCTGTTGATGTGTATCCTCTTTTCGCTTGTTGCGTTCTTCACGGGCCCCGCGATGTCATAGACGCGGGGCTTTTTGTTTTTAGAAAAATTTTCTGTCAGCCACGAACTTTTGGAAAAGGATATTTCCCGCGAACCACATAATGACGAACATGGTGAACATTGAAAAAACCAAGATGGCTATATGACTGAACGTGTCCTGTCTGACCTTCGCGAGGATAACGTCTGAAGGAACGCTCAAGATAAAGAAAACCGCGCCGTTTTCATT
>MFMI01000011.1:5008-7998 GCA_001783465.1 Candidatus Kaiserbacteria bacterium RIFCSPLOWO2_02_FULL_54_13 | reverse complement strand
TTTCCCTCACGGTACTAGTTCACTATCGGTCATAGGACGTATTTAGCCTTACCGGTTAGTTCCGGCAGATTCACTCCAGCTATTCGTGTCTGGAGCTACTCAAGAATACAAACAAGAGTCGTCATACATTTCGCATACGGGGCCATTACCCTCTGGGGCACTGCTTCCCAGCAGTTTCTGCTATATAGACGATTGATAACTCTTCACCGATAAATCGGAATGTTCGCATCTTACAACCCCCACACTGGAGACTGGAAACTGGATGCTGGAATCTGGAAATTTCCAGTTTCTAGCTTCTAGCCTCTAGACTCCAGTGTCGGTTTGGGCTTTTCCCTTTTCGCTCGCCGCTACTAAGAGAATATAATTTTATTTCTTTTCCTCCTGGTACTGAGATGTTTCACTTCCCAGGGTTCGCCTCATGCAAGCGTTACCTCGCAGATTGCAGTTCAACACTGCAGGGTTTCCCCATTCGGACATCTCCGGATCAAAGGCTACAAACCGCCTCCCCGAAGCTTTTCGCAGGTTAGTCGCGTCCTTCATAGCCGTCCTAGGCCAAGGCATCCACCGTGTACTCTTATGTCTCTCGTACGGAGACCTACATAGCACCCCGTCACACTTCTGCAGTGTGGCGGGCACACTCCCCGCACACGGAAACCACTCCCGCGTGCGGGGTTTTCAATTACCTAATGCATATTCGCCCCGTTAGACAACTTTCCAATACGTACGTTTGCAAACACGCGAGTATTCACGTGCCACCAAGCGTACTCCCCACTACGACGTGAGTCCATCGAGTTGTCTAACGGGGTTCGTATGTCAAAGATTCCCGTGTCTCTTCAAATAACGAAACCGTCCCGCCAACGGCGGGACGGTTTGCGTTACAAACGCATGGCCTCAACGGCCTTCCCTTCGTTGGTTTAAGTTAAGGTTTTTGTTGTTTGTAGACACGTAGAGGGAGTATAGAGGAAGGTGCTTTTGAAGTCAACAAGCTATTATTCATCTGTAGCTTTCCAGAAACTGCTGTTCTTCTTCTGTTAATATCCCTCTCTCAACAAGAGAGTCATACAGTCCCATTTCACCCGGGTACGCGGTATTTTTTGGAAGATTAAAATCTTCTATAATCTCATCCGCTATCCGATTTGAAGTCTGGTCATCGCCGCCCATAAAAAAATCGTAATCATTTCCCGTAAAACGAAGCTTCTGAGACACTGACTGTTTTAACGAAAGAAATCTCTCTCTCCCATACTTTTCTACTACCTTATTCTCCTTCTCTCGAAAACTAGTTTTTGGTGCAGCTTCGCTCATGATTAAAAATTAATTTCTAATGCCTCGATTTTACCCCCCTTGTAAATCCGCAAGTGCCTGTCCTGCGTGTAGCAAAATCTGAAAACTACCTATCCCCATTTATCTGCTATAGCAGTATTATTGGGATAATAAAAAGCCGAATGGGTCAGATGGCAGGAAATGAGCTGTTTGGAGTAGACAAGTCAGGCTCGTCCACAAGCTATCGCCGGGCGGAATACTTTTTATAAATCTTGTTATGGTGGTCAAAATCAAGCAGGCGGACTTCAGTGTCCACTATTTCATAGAGCAACACGAACGAGCCTGCAATATGGATTTGGCGTCTATTCCGCAACACATTCCGCAATGGTTTGCCGAGTTCTGGACTACGCAGAATCTTAGTGACACCTGTCTCTAGTGGCAAAAGTAAATCTGGTTTGCTTCGTTTTGTCTTTTTCAACGAGTTTTTGTATAAACTTGTTAACCTAAGCGTATACTGCACCAAATCTGCCATACTATAGATTAGAGACTGCGGACGTATGCGCGATACTCTTTCATGTTTTTAAGCTTTATGCCTTTCCCCGCGTCAAGAAGACGCGACTGTTTTTCCAGCCTTTTCAGTATGCTTGGCTTTATCTCATTATATGCTATTTCTTCCACAGTTTCTTGTAATTTAGAAATGGCAGTCTCAACGCGCGCCTGGCGCTTTAGGATTTCACTGTAGGCACTCTTCGGAAGCGCTATTGTATTCATGCAACTACTATAACAAACATAAAACCCTCCGTGAAGAGGGTTCTATGTTTCTGCACGCGTGACCTTACGGCCTATCCGCTCCTAAAAGTTTAAGTTTTCGGTTCGTAGACACGTGAGATTGTTTTTCGGACATATTCAGAGCTAACTACTAATGCCTCGATTTTACCCCCCCCCTGCGAATACGCAAGTGCCCGTTGTGCATAATCCAAAAGTATCCCCATCTGTCTGCTATAGCAGTATTATTGGGATAATAAAAAGCCGAACGGGGCAGATGGCAGGAAATGAGCTGTTTGTTACTTTCCACCTATCCACTGCGACCGAGAAATGCCTGCTTGGCGGAGGAGGCGCACGAGGAGGTCTTGGCTTATTTCTTTGTCGTGAGGATTCGGTATGGTAAGCGTTATTGAACCTTTCATCATGTAGGGATGCTTGCCTTCTTGATACGGACCGGCGAAACCGAATTTCCTCATGCGAACGATACATGCTCGAAGAGAAAGTGGTCCCAGTTTAGGCATACGCCCGTTGTTTTTGAGATTTTATTCTGGTAGGTACTTTGAAATGCGGAACAGTTAGACGATTGCGAAGACGGAAAATAAGCCAACCCTCAAGAGTAGAGAGTAAATTGGTTCGGCATTCCTCAAGCGTCTTGCCGGTCGCCCACACGCCGCGCAATGCCTTAATTTCTGCGTAAAAACGCTTCCCGCCGTCTATCATTTCGTACGACGCTTGGGATAGAAATGTATCTATAAAATTCTGAATCATGCTTTGTATTGTATCACAATCGTGTAAAAACAACACCGCCCAGCTCCACTTTTCCGCAAAAGTGGGGCTGGGCGGTTTTTGAAGAGAGAATCTTAGTCTTTGATTTCTGATTGGAGATGGTCCAAGTAGCGCGCCGCCGAGGATTGGCCGCCAAGACCAAAGGCGAGACCGAGCGCGAGCGATACCGCGCTAACGAT
>MFMI01000011.1:1528-4984 GCA_001783465.1 Candidatus Kaiserbacteria bacterium RIFCSPLOWO2_02_FULL_54_13 | reverse complement strand
TCCGGTCGCTACGTTCAACTGCCCGAGCGCCATGAGGAGCGCGAATACCCAGATAGCATATCGCGTCACCTTGCCGAGCAGGCCGGCCGAACTGAGGGATGCCGCTTTCGCCGAGCCGACTACCACGCGCTGTGCCGCCTCCGCGACAACCGCCGCGACAAGCAGTATCAAGACCGCGGCAATGACGTTCGGGAGATATCCCAAGACGACCTCGCTGATGAACAGATTTACGGTCGTCAGGCCGAGCACATCAAGCGATGCTACCAAGAAGACGATGATGAAGAACCACTTGACGAGAAAGCCGAGAAACTTGCCCGAAGAGAGCTCGAAGCCCGCGCGAGAAAGCGGGCGCTCAATGCCAGCCGATCGAAGTGCCTGGTCGATACGGAGCGCATTGACAACTTGTTCAACCACGCGACCGAGACCGACACCGACAAGCCAGCCGACTATGAAGATAATGACAGCAACGACTACGTTGGGGATGAACGCCACCAATCCGTAGAAAAGATTCTGGAAAGATTGGCTGAGTGCATCCGCCCATGTGGTGAAAACCATAGTAAGTAACGCTTTATTTATTGATTAATTACTCGCGCCGCGCGGGCCGAGCTTCTGGGGGAAGTATACCATTTCTAGAGCCCTATTTTATCTATAAGGACGCGGTGTGGATAGTCAAAAACGTCGCGCAAGAGGCGGTCATAGACGCTGTGGCGGTAGCGAAAATCCGGTGTTGCGAAAGATGCATAGCGAATTTCGCGCCCGAACTCCGCTTCAAGAGAGCGTACGGTACTTGCAACGACACGCTCCTCTAGAGCGTCGCCCACTACAAGAAGGTCTATCTGCGGCTCAACCACGCCGGTGAAATGCCCCGAGAGCACGACGAGACGCAGTACTCCGGCACGCCGAAGCGCCGTAACGATGCTCTTCGGGCGCACGCTGGTCGTATCGCGTATGAAGACACTGAGCGCGGCAAGGTGTTCAAAATTCGGATTTGTCTGATACCGCATCAAGGCATTCGCTCCCCTTTTACGTACGAGGTCGGCGGCAATAAGCTCGGCGAGCTCGCGTCGCGAGCTCGCCCTTGAGAGCTTCGTTCGCGCGGCAACATCGGCGAGGGTAAAGGTGGTGTCTTGATTGAATGCGAAAAGGCGAAGCATCTTGAGGCGGGCCGGGGAGCCGAAGAGTTTTGCGAGAGGCTTCATAAGTGCCGGTAGTGTAAGTACAGTGGGAAGAAAACGCAATCCCGCCCCACTTTTCTGAAAAGTGGGGCGGGATTTGTGTTCTCATTTGAGGGTTACCCCAGCACCTTGCTTTGCTACGGACTCGCGCTACATCTGCCTATTCGGCGCGCGCTCGTCCAACAAGGTGCGGGGTGACTTTGAAGATTACTTCAAAGTCACCTTTGCACCTGCCGTTTCGAGCTTCTTCTTGAGCTCTTCTGCATCCTCCTTCTTCATACCGGTCTTGAGCATAGAAGGGGCGCCGTCCACGAGGTCCTTGGCCTCTTTGAGACCAAGTGCGAGTGCCTCCTTCACCGCCTTGATGACAGCTATCTTAGAGGCACCAACTTCGGTGAGCTCCACATCTGCCGTAGACTTGCCTTCTTCTCCGCCGGAGGCGGACCCGCCTTCGGCGGGGGTCACGACAGCCACCGCCGCCGCGCTCACGCCAAACTTCTTTTCAAACACCTTTACGAGCTCGGAGAGTTCAATGACCGTCATGGCCTCCACCTCCTCCACGAGCTTCTTAAACTTGCTCGGCACCTCCACTACCGCTTCAACCTCAGAGGCCGCCGCGACTTCGGGAACTGCCTGTGTCGTTTCATCTGCCATAAATTTAAGTTAAATTCGAAACACGAAGCACCAAACTCGAAACAAACCCAAAATTCAAAAGTTTTAAATTTAGAATTTATGATTTGTTTCGGATTTCGATATTCGGATTTCGTGCTTTTAATAATTGTTTATGCTCGCTTCTTGGCGATAGCATCTAACGCTACCACCAACCCTTGTATCGGACTGTTGATGACATTCACGAACATTCCGCGCAAGACCGGCAGAGGCGGAATAGTCGCGATGTCGACTATCCTCTGCACATCCGCGAACGCGCCTTTAAACACGCCTCCGAGAAGCGCCACCGCGCCCTTCAGCTTTGTGCCGTATTCGTGCACGCCGCGCGCCGGTGCGGTGACATCGCTCGCCGTCCACGCGATAGCCACCTCGCCCGGTAATTCCGGAACTTCCCCTGTGTAGCCTTGCTGTTTGAGCGCAAGGCGAAGCAGGCTCTTCTTCGCGACGTAGTAGCGCACCCCTGCTTGCGCGAGGTCCTTGCGCATCTTTGAGGCATCCTTCACCGTGAGCTTGCTGAAGCCGACGAACACGACCGACGACGCTTCTTTAAAAGCGTCTGCGAGCTTCGCGACTATCGCGCGCTTTTTGTCTTTACTTATAGCCATGCTGTTTATATTTCCGAAATAAATTTCGGGTCTAATACGAACGTACCTAAAGGAGAGTTCGACTGCTCACCTCGGCAGGGCTTATAAATGCCTGCTGTCTTCGGTTCGTACAGGAATCACTCTATCAGAATGAAATGGAGATGCAAGTCCTCACTACCGAGGACCGCCTTCGGTATACGCGTCACATCGCGGCGGAGGCGACGTGGAGCGTGACGAGCGCCGTCGCGACAATAGCGGCGAAGCCGGTGGCGAACTCCACGAACTCAATAAAGAATGGGAGCGCCTTCCGTTCTTTATCTCTCTGCATATTGCGATAGACGAATCTATTGTTCGGCATTGATTGCCGCGCGCGTCAAGGGGCCGAAGAAGCCAACGGCGGGCGTGATGCCCTTCGCTTTCTGATATTCAATGAGCGCCGCCTTCGTGAGCGCGCCGAACGTGGTTGTCTCGTTGCCAGGAGAGCCAGGACCCGAAGAAGCGACGGTGAAGCCTTTGGCGTTAAGAAGCATCTGCAGAGCCCTTACCTGCTCACCGAGCGAGCCGACGGTGAGGTCCGACTTGAACGCGGCGACGGCATTGCTCGTCACCGAGCCCTTCGTTGCTCCTTCAAGCGAAGCCTTCACGTTCGCGACGACCGACGCATCAGCACCGAATGAGGCGAGGACATCTAGGACCGCCTGGATTTGCGCCGCGGAGAGACCTCCTGAAGCGGCGGAGGGAGTGGCCGGAACTGCGGGTGTCGCACTCCCTCCTCCGCCGCCACCACTGCCGCTTGAGGCGGTAGTAATGGTATATACCGCCGAAGCGACAGACGAAGCATTGTCGGCCTCGTCACAGCCAACGGCCTTGAGCGTGAGTGTCTCTGATATTGAGATGTCTGCGGTGTAAACAGTACCAACAGAGCAGGTTGGGGTGGTGCCGTCAGTGGTATAACGGATTTGGCTTGAGCCGACCGATGTAATCAAGACTTGGAGAGAGCCCTGATTGGTGGTGTCGGTGGGACCGGC
>MFMI01000011.1:0-1516 GCA_001783465.1 Candidatus Kaiserbacteria bacterium RIFCSPLOWO2_02_FULL_54_13 | reverse complement strand
GGGCCGGCCGGGGTGCCAGGCGACGAATCGTCGAGAAGGGTAACAGCCGCCGCAGTCGCGTCGGCAATTCCAATTGCATCTTTGACAGCCGAGGTCGGGTCAACCGTATCGGTACCTGTAACGGTGGTATCCGCGCCAAGCGTGATGGTGAGTTGTGTGCCAGCGGTGTTCCACGAAGGAGCCGTGGTAGTGCTGAAGACGTGGCTGTTGGTGAGAGCGAGTACGGTGGCGAGGTCCGCACCGGTCAAGGTCGTCGTCGCCATCGTTTCAGAGAACGTGAGGAGGAAGGTGTCGGTAGCGGAGAACTGGGTTGAGCTGTCCGTGTCGGTCCATGCGATTGAATCCAGAGTGGGACCGGTGGTGTCAAAGGTAACGTTTGCGCCGGTCAAGTCCGCTTGCGTGACCGTCGTAGTGGCCTCTGCTCCCGTTGTGCCGCCTACTGACATCTGGAATGTGACCAAACCATCGGTCCACGTGCTCGCCGTTGTCGTTGAATAGAACCAGTCGGTGGCGGACCCGGACATGGTGGTTGACCCCATGCTGAAGATGTTAATTTGGGGCGCGATGAGTGGAGTCCCGTTCAAGGTGAGCTGATATTGGACGGTGTCGTCGGTTGTTGCGCGGGTCGTAGTGGCGAGGCCGGTATTGGTATACGCCGGAGTTGAAGTCGCCGTCACCGACACGAGGGCGACGGCCGCCGCAGACGCCATGCGCGGGAGCGCAGAAGAGAGAATAACCGCAATGCCGAGGATAACTAGCACACCAAGGATTGTGTTGTTTAAAGAACGAGTCGAGAGTGATTTCATGGGTTGTAAAGATTAAACGCGCCGATTGACCGGATAATACCCTCATTGTACACCTATGCCCTAAAAGAAGGGCGGGTTATCCACATCCTGTGTTATATCTGCTTGAAGAAGAAAAGGTCAATTTCAGGAAACGTTTTAATAGAGTCCTCAACGTACTTCGCTACCGCTTCGCTCTGTGTAATCTTCGGGTTTAGCTCCAGGGCCTTCTTTGCATATTCCCTTGCTAACGGGAACTTCCTCATATAAATATACGCGACCGCTTTCATCCAATAGGGTTGCGGGCTCTGGGGCACGAGGGTAATGGCTGTATCAAGAACGGTCTGGGCTTCCGCGAGCTTGTCCACTTCAAAGAGCCGCTGGTAGATGAGGACGTCAGCCAAGTTGAGGTGGGCTCTGAAATTGGTCGGGTTATGCTGTACATATTCCCTGTAGCCATTTTCAAAAGTGACTATCTCCTTCTTGAGGCCCTCTACTTTAGCGGGGTCTTCAAGCACCTTCGGGTCCTGTGATATCCCACGCTGGAAATCGGTGGCGGTTCTCCAGAGAAAGGCCTGTTCATCAACCTTTGAGCCAAAGAGTGCCGGATATAGAGGGATTCTTTTTTCTGCAGAACCGACGGTGCGGATAGCTCCATTTGCGAGCTGTGCTTGCAAAAGAGGCCACGCTCCCACGATAAGCGACCACGAAAAAAAGGTGAGAAGTGCCGCTCC
>MFMI01000010.1:387-6018 GCA_001783465.1 Candidatus Kaiserbacteria bacterium RIFCSPLOWO2_02_FULL_54_13 | reverse complement strand
CGATTTTAGAAAGGCGCACGCCTTCGGCAGGCTTCACCGCGTAGCGCGTGACGGTCGGGCCGACCGACACCTCGTCCATCTCAAGGTTGATGCCGAAGTTCTGAAACGTGCGTTTGATGATGTTTGCGTTTGCCTTGATATCGCCGACGCCGGGCCGTCCGCGGTCTGCGCCGAGGATAGAGAGGGGAGGGGCCTCGTACTGCGCATCAAAGTTCGCTATGCCTGCCTGCGCAGACAGGCCAGAGCCTTGCCTATTCCCGCCAGAGGCGGGTCCGCCTCTGGCGGAAAAGACAGTCACTACCGGGTCACTTTCTTGTACACCGTCATTTTCGGATTCGTAGTCTCCGCTCTCCTCCGGAACGCCGACAACGTCCGTGAACTCTTCCGGCAGTTCGTCTCCGTCTTTACGCGAGCGCAGACGCTCCCAGAGCGATACCACATTCTCGCCAAGGAGTCTCCCGAGCGCTTCAAGGTCGCTCACGATTGCGATACCGACAGCGATGGTGGCGATGAGGAGCACGAGCGCGCCCCAGAAGCCGAAAAATCCGGAGAGTAGCCCTCCAAGCCATGTGCCTGTCGCACCGCCGAACTTTGCTCCCGGGAAGAGGCCGGCGAAGGAGAGGATAGAAGCAAGCGTGAGCACGAGGCCCGAGGTGGTGAGAGGCGCAAGGGCGGGCCGGCCGAATCCGGCATACAGACCAACCGCAATAAGGGCGAGCGGCAAGAGAAATGCGCCGATACCGACGACCGCATAACTTGCGGAGAATACCGTAGCGCCAACCGGACCGGCCGCGCCAAACAGGGCAAGCATGAGAAGAACTCCGGCGGCCAGTAATACGATGGCGGAGGCATAGCGGATGAGGGTATCATACTCTTTCACGTCCTCTTCGCGCGCACGCGCTCTCCGAACGCCGTTACCATTTCTGCGGCTCATAGTGTGTGTTATTGTAACACCCGCCTTACGAATTCAATGCACTGTTCGTCGGACGCATAGCTTGCATTGTATCGTAAAGGACATATACTTCTGGTATCAACGTATGCAAAAAGGACAAGATATAGGACAAAGTGTTGAAATACGGCAAACACAAATAAAAGGGAAACATCCAAATAATGAAGACTTTGTCTTAGAGAAAAGCATATTTAATAATGTATTTGAAAAGGACATACGCAAAGTATTTATCTATAAAAAGGCTGAACGCCTTGCGAAGGCCATTCATCTCATCACCCCGGCCTTTGCCGAGTCAATGTCCTTAAGGAACCGTATTGACTCAATCGCAGTCGGACTCGTGGACGCGGCGATTCTACCCTCCGGCGCCGCGCGTCTGGCTCTTTCGCGCGAACTCCTCGCCCTCTCAAGCGTACTCTCCATAGCGCGTACGGGGGGCCTCCTCTCCCCTATGAATGCTGAACTTATCGCCAGAGAAGCTCATATCCTGCTTCAAGAAGTCGCCATGTATGAAGAGCCTCGCCTCTTCTTAGACGATGCTCCGACACTCTCTGCTATCGCAAAAAATGTGATTTCGCGCGGGACTCTCCAAGACCCAGTCGCCGCCACTAAACGTGTCACCCGCAACGACTCTGCCGAAAGGTCAAAAGGACATATTCCGCCGAAGGCGGATGCGCCTCAGGCGCAAAAGGACAGAAAAGAAGCCATACTATCCGTTATAAAAGACAAAGGGAGGGCAAACATAAAGGACATTTCTACACTTATCCGCGGTATTTCCGAGAAGACTATTCAACGCGAGCTTCTCGCCCTTATAGGGGCCGGGATAGTGCTAAAGCAGGGCGAACGCCGCTGGAGCACGTATTCTCTGGTATAAAAGCTTTTTGACTTCGGATAAGGCATTTGCTAGAGTTATCCACATCCTGGTAATAGGAGCCCGTTGTTCTCGGCTATATACTAGGTAGGTCCCTACGGGGTTCTCGTTACCCCACAAGGGCGTACTTTGATAACGGAATAGTCCGACACCACTTTTGCCATTGTGCCATGCGTTGTTCCGGGAAATTAATCTCTGGACGCACATGACTCGATGGAACGTTCTGTAGCCAACAAATCAGTTGGCACAAGAACAACGATGGCAAAAGTGGTGTCGGACATCAATCCTTGCCAACTAACCCATGGTGCACTGGTCGATACCGTGTGCTGTGGGGTAGTGTGAAAGTGAATGTGCCCACTCAACTTAATTATCATGTGCGCTTAAATTACTTAACAATTGTTTATGAAAATGGTAACTACAAAAGCAACGGTGAAAGTTGTAGCAGTAGCGACCGGACTCGCGATGGCGACGTCTATGCTCTCCCTCGCGCCTATAGCGCATGCGGCGACATTGACCGACGCGCAGGTCCAGTCAATCCTCTCGCTTCTTTCTTCGTTCGGTGCTAACGCGGCTACGATTGCGAATGTCAATGCGGCCCTCACGGGTACCGCAGTGACGACGAGCACGGCCACGATGACAGGTTCCTGCGATGTTGGTTCGGCCAATCTCACGATCGGCTCAACCGGCGCTTCGGTGACCAATCTCCAGAATTCGCTCATTGCGATGGGCTTCTCAATCTCGGCCGGTGCGACTGGCTACTTCGGTACCCAGACGCAAGCGGCGGTCGCCGCTTGGCAGGCATCTAAGAACATCACGCCCGCGGTGGGCTACTTCGGCCCGATCTCCCGCGCCGCGTTCGCTCTTGGTTGCACCACAACCACAACGACTACTACGACTACGACGACAGTCCCTGGTTGTGCGGCCGGCGCGCTCTTCAGCTCAACGACCGGACAGGCCTGCGGCACGACGAGCACCCCGACAACTACGACGGGTCCTCTCGCCGGCACCGACGGTTCTATCTCGGATGTTAGTTCGCTCGGAGCGTACAACAGCGAAGATGTTTCCGAAGGCAACAGCAACGTGAAGGTTCTCGGAGCTGACGTTGAGGCCTCAAGCGATGGCGACATCGCGCTGAAGTCCGTCAAGGTAAGCTTCAACGCTACCGGGAATACCGGTTCGGATAATCTTGATGATTATCTTGATTCGGTAGCTATCTGGATCGGTAGCACGAAGGTCGGCGAAGCCAACGTGAGTGACTTTACCGAGGATAGCTCCGGCCTCTTCACGAAGAGCATCACTCTAAGCGGTGATGCGACCATCATCAGGGCGAGCGAAATCGTGAAGCTCTACATCGCGGTAGACGCAGTCGGCAACATTGATTCCGGAGATATCTCTGGAGACTCATGGACCGTTGACATTGAGAACATTCGGTTCATAGACGGCGGCGGCGTAACGACGACCGATACGAGCACCGGAGGCACCGACGGTATTGACGGCATGGATGTGCCTATTGATTTCGTCAGCTTCTCAACAAGCGCCGATACGAAACTGAAGGTCTCAATAGCCACGGATTCTCCTGTAGCAGGGATTGTCGTCATTGATGACACAATCACCACTGACGATGTGTCGCTTCTCAAGGGTAAACTGAAGCTTGAAGGTACGTCTGATGTCACCTTGGACGAGTTCCCAGTAACCCTTACGGTCACCGGCACCGCCGCTGACGTAGATGTGGTAACAGGGTCTGTAACCCTCAAGCTCGGTAGCGAAACGTTCACAGAAACAGTAACTACAAGCACTGTCCTTACTGCCACGGTGACCTTCGACAACCTTGACTTCGCTATTGACGCAGGTGAGACCGTGAACTTTGAGGTTCTCGCTGATATCAACGACATTGAAGCAGACACGTTTGACGAAGGCGATACCCTCCTTGCCGAGGTGACCGCAACCAACCGTGACTACATAGATGTTGAGAACTCGCAGAACGACCAGCTCTCTGATTCAACAGAGAAGTCGGGTACGGCTACGGGCGAGGCGCAGGAATTCCGCACAAATGGAATCTTCCTCACTCTCATATCAGCAACAGGAACTTCGTTGCAAAACGATGGCGCCGACAATGACCTCGGCACCTTCACATTGAAGTTCAAAGTAACTGCAGTGGGTGATACCGTCTACGTATCATCCTTGGCTGATGCCCAGCTGACTGGTAACACGGCTGGTTACACCACCATCTTGGTTGACCGTGCTGGAACAGCTACCGTCGGCGGAGTCACGGCCAGTATTGAGAACATTACTGACACCACTCTCAATGCCGCCGGTCTGTGGCAGATCAACGAAGACACGAGTGAGACGCTTACCCTTACGACGACCGTACAGCTTCCGGCTGCCGGTCTCGCTGGGATATATCACGCACTCCTCGGAGGTGTGTCATGGAGCACGACTTCAACCGACTCCACTCCGAACAACTCTTACACCTCGGAACTCGACGCATTCAAAGCAACCGCTACGTTTGACTAGTAGCCACACTTTGAAGGTGTAAGTGAGCGAAAGCTCCAGTTAGGAAATTGGCCTAGCACAAAACCAGCTAGAGGATTGGTCTAGCGAACAAAACCGTCCCGCCTTATGGCGAGGCGGTTTTGTTGTTTATCAGTGGTTGTGATACAGTAATAGGAATGAATGAAAACCTTAAAAAAGAGTTTGAATTCAAGAAAAATCAAGATAAACTCGTTGCAGAGCATGGGGGTAAATTTGTGGTGATTAGCGGCGGAAAAGTTATCGGGACCTATGATTCGGAGCTTGAGGCGTATAACGAGACGCAGAAAGAACACGCGCTCGGAACCTTCCTCATTCAACATTGTGTCCCGGGCACCGAGGGATACACGAAGACATTCCATTCGCGCGTTGCGTTCTCTAGCTAACGCGAATTCCCATGGTGGGACAACTCTCTCGTTCTGCGTCCCTTCGGTCGCTGAAATAGATTTTGTGCCACGCTCCCAAGAGAGTGAGATGCGACGAACAGGGAATCGCGAAGCGCGACGAGCTTTAAAGAAAAAGAGACACTAAACATGGTTACTGACACACAGAATTCGGTCTTTTGGAAGTCCATTGAGTACTTATTCCATCTCTTTTTCATCCTGTTCCCATTCGTTCTCTACAGCTCGTTTCTCTATAACGGAACGTCCACTCGCTCGCTCAACCTCATTATCTTTTCGGGTCTCATAGGTATTGGGTTCGCCCTCTGGCTCTTCAGAAAAGGCAGTTCAATGTTGCTCGCGAAGTCCCCCCTGTTTATTGCGCTTAGCATATACTTCGTCTCCCTCGCCCTTTCTGGGTATCTGGGCTTAAGCCTCTACACTACCTTCTGGTCGGTGGCTACCCGCATGACTGGGCTCTGGTACTTCGTCTCCCTCGGGTTCTTCATGCTCATGCTGTGGGCGGTCATTCATGATGAAAAAAAGCACCACCAACTCATCCTCTCCATAGTTCTCTCAACCGCACTCTACTCGGTCTTGGACTTACTCGGTAAGGACGGGCTCGGCTGGTTCTTCAAAGACTCTCTTTCTAACGCTTTTACCTTCGGCAACACCACTTTTGCCGCGATGTATGTCTTCGGCGCGTTCCTTCTCTCCCTTTATTACCTCTACCAGTCCGAACACAAGAAGTGGTGGATGTATCTCCTGCCAATCATATTGATTATCAATCCGAACATCCTTAACAAACAAATCTGGTTCGGCGACTTCTCCCATGGTCTTACCGGCGTGGCGCAGGCCACGTCCTATGTCACTCTCCTCTCCCTCTTCGCGCTCCTCGGCATTTG
>MFMI01000010.1:0-334 GCA_001783465.1 Candidatus Kaiserbacteria bacterium RIFCSPLOWO2_02_FULL_54_13 | reverse complement strand
TCTTCGGCATTTCTCTACTGATGGCTATTGCCGCTTCTTTTTCTCTTCTCTCCCCAGATGGATATGTACGCGGGGCGTACTTGAATAGGAGCAGTGCCGCCCGGCCGCTCGTCTGGGAGATGTCTGAAAGGGCCATAGCGCAACGTCCGTACTTCGGCTGGGGAGCTGACAACTTTGAGCGAGTGTTTGAAAAGAACTATGACAACCGCCTTTTGCAAGGCGAATATGGGAACGAGGCGTGGTTTGACCGCGCCCACAACGTATTCATTGACCAAATGGTGGACAACGGGAGTATCGGGCTCCTCCTGTACTTCCTTGTGTATCTGGTTACCAT
>MFMI01000009.1 GCA_001783465.1 Candidatus Kaiserbacteria bacterium RIFCSPLOWO2_02_FULL_54_13 | reverse complement strand
TAGCGTAGAATAAGGTACATGGAGAAAGCCCGTAAATGAGGGGTCAGATAGCGATGAGATCGAAATGCTTGCGGAATGTGTAATCGCTTTCATCCGCAAATGATGCAGTGAGATAGCGTATTTCGCCCTTTCCGCTCCCGAGGTGCGAACGAAGCAGTGTAACGAGTTCATCACAGAGATACGGCTGTATCCATGCGCTGTCTTGAAAATAAATAAAGCCGGCGCTCCGCAGTAACATACGAAGCGTATCGCGAACTTTCTTACGTTTCTCTGGTACGTCGAACATGACGAGACGCCACTTTCCGTCCCAGCGAAATGGGCGAGGGATGACGTATGATTCGGCGTATAATGCGTCGATTATCTTTTCTCCCTTGCTCGTAATTATCACCTGTCGTCCTCTCCCTTCACTCTCGATATGGATTAACCCGCGGCGCTCTAATCGCAAGAGTGCTTGCGTGACACGTTGATTAAAACGCATGGTGTTCTTGCGAGAAATTGGATCTAGATACTCAAACAACTGTACTGCATTGGGTGCGATAAGTGCCGTCGTGAGCATACCTGTTATATACAATGTCCCGAGAATAATCGTCTGGAGCGGAACGCGTTCGTTCCCGCGTGCATGCGCGATTATCTTGCCGACCACTTTACGGTCCAGATTTTTCTTCTCACGACGTACACCTAATCTCATGTACCATATCTTACGCTATAGCGTAAATTAAGGTTATGTTTATATTTATTAGCTGTGGATACTTATTGGGAGTGGGCGGGGGTGAAGAAAGGGGCGAGGAAGCGGACGAACTCGCGCACGAGGAAGATAAACGAGACGAGCGTGAGGAGGATGAGCATCTGCACCACTATGCTCGTGTGCCAGAATGCTCCGAGATAGAACCACGGGAGTTCAAAAATATTATCCGGGTCATTTTGTAGGACTTGGGCAACCCACACCTCCTTGCCGATCCCCCACAGGCCGGCGACTGTCGTCAGTACCGCGAGCGTCGCGGTGGAGATGATGAGCGCCAGAATCCGGATAATGCGCACGCGACGCATCACAATGTGCTCTATGTTTGATTCGCTAGTACGTTCGCCTCGCTCAGTATTTTCAATCATAATGTTGTTTGTCATATGCTTGTTTGAAAAGTTTCTTGGCGCGATGAACGCGCGTCTTCACCGCGGGGATGGAGAGCTCTTCTGCCTTCGCAATTTCTGCCTGACTCTTCCCTTCTATAAACTGTAACCGCAATATCTTTGCCGCGGCCTCCGGCAATTTCGCGAGCGCCGTGATGACTTCGTTCCTTACCGAAAGGTCTTCAAGAAATTCGGCTCGCACATCCGGCAGAGACTCGTAGTGCTCCGGCTCAAGTGTCGCCGTCCGCCCACTCTCCTTACGCCGTGCGACGTACTTCGTATACGCGACGCGGTTCAGAATGGTGTACGCCCACGAAGAGAAGCTAGCGCCCTCCTGTTCGCGGTACTTATCCGCGTAGAGATATATCTTGGTAAAGGCGTCCTGGACGGCCTCTTCGGCATCTTCGGGACTCCTCAATATCGTGCGAGCCCGGCGCAGGAGGGGCGCTTCATAGCGACGGACCAAGAGAGCGAAGAGCTCGGGCTCCTTTTGTGAACACACAAGCACTTCAGCATCCGTGAGCGTAGAGAGCTCGGTATTTGAAAAACTCATAATGTCTGCTAGCATACACTAATTCCCGCCACGCGGGATACTTTTTATAACGACACTATGGCGGTATTAAGTTACAACGAAATTCTCAAGGGGAGTGTTATTAACTACAATAATGAGCCATACGAAGTGCTCTCGGCACATATCTTCCGCATGCAACAGAGGAAGCCGGTGAATCAGACCAAGCTTCGCCAGCTGGTCGGCGGCAAGGTCGTGGAAATCTCCTTTCACCAGAACGAGACGGTGACCGAGGCAGATGTCGGCACAATGCAGGCAAAATATCTCTATACCAACCGCGGCGAGAGCTGGTTCGCCGAGGAAGGAAATGCAAAAAACCGTTTTTCATTCCCTGAAGAGGCCGTGCACGACAAGGTGCAGTGGCTTGTCCCGAACACTTCGGTTGAAGTACTGACTTATGAAGAGAAGCCAATGACGATTAAAATCCCAGTAAAAGTTGAGTTGGAGGTAAAAGATGCCCCGCCGACGGTCAAAGGTAATACCGTCTCGGGTGGCACCAAGCTCGTAGAACTCGCGACTGGCGCAAAAGTGAATGCCCCGCTCTTCATCAACACGGGCGACATTGTCCGCATCAACACCGACTCGGGCGAATACACCGAACGCGTCACGAAGTCATAAAAAAGAAGGCGCCAGCGGGCGCCTTTGTTCAAAACTACAGCGGAATGTGGATACTCGGATTTTGCCGTTCAAGGGCTTTTTTAATCCGTTCAACTTGTTCCGGTTTGGTGGCAGGACATTCTTTCAGCCATCTCTCCAGTAATTCGGACGCGTGATACTCATAACGCTCCCGATTGTGGCGTATCTTAAACTCCTCATACTGGTCTCCCAAGAGGAGTTTGTAATGATGCCTCAAGAAACCCTGAATCCCGCCGCTCATTTCAAATCCCGCGAACGGATCTTCACCCTCCTTCGGATACATCTTCACGATGGTATCCACAAATGGACAGAACCATCCTCCGAGTGAATATCTGCGGCAATCCCCGTCGCCGATAAAGACGATGAGGAAATCAAGACTTTCCTGCCAATTGATGAGCGGCTCGCCCTCCTTTTTGTTGTTCAACTGCTCAAGAAAATCCAGAAATGTCGGGTTGATACCCCAAGCACCTATTGTGAGCATAAAAAGACCTCCTATTTTGACCTTATTGAGAGTAGCATGGTTTAGAAAGAAGAACTGCCCTGTAGAGCAGTTCTTTCGCACGGGGCTTTTTTACTTTTACGCGGAAACGTAGGGCATGAGCGCCATGTAGCGAGCGCGCTTGATGGCCTGCATGATGTCGCGCTGTTTGCCGGAGGGGATGCCCGTGCGCTTCTTGGAGAGCATCTTGGCATGCGGATTGGTGAAGAGCTTCAGGTACGCAACATCTTTGTAATCAATAAATTTCTTAAGCTCTATTTCTTCGCGTTCAGCTTGGTATGCCATGGTTAGTTTTTGTTAGCGAGAGTGTAACACGAGCTTAGAAAAACTTCCACCCTGTTAAATCCTGCGGGGCAGGACATTTTCGGAGAAAATGTATTTAACAGGGTTAGGATTTTTATAGTCGCTTCACTCGTTAAAAATCTCTAGAAGGGAATGTCTTCGGGATTTATTTCTTCGTCTGGATATTTTATAGTCTCGCCTTCGCTTGGAGCCGCCTGCTCCTCGCTACGCGCCGCTTGTCCTGAGCTTGTCGAAGGACCCTTGGCGTCGGCGCCGAACTGGAAGTTGTCCACGACAATCTCGGTGCGGTATTGCTTCTTGCCGTCCTCCTTACCCTCCCACGAACGCGTCTGGATGCGTCCCTCCACGAAGATAGGACGGCCCTTCTTCATATATTGCGCGATAACTTCTGCCGTGCGGCCGAAGGCGACGATGTTGTGGAACTCAGTCGCTTCCTGTTTCACTCCGCTTTTGTCCTTGTAGGTGCGATTCGTTGCAATGCCGAAGTTTGCGACCTGGCTTCCTGAAGGCAATGCCTTTAGCTCCGGGTCGCGGGTGAGATTGCCGTAGAGGAATACTTTGTTGAGGTACATCCCGTTAGAAATTAAAGCTAATAATAGCTCGTATCATACCATTGTCGTTGACGTTTGTCTCGGGATTTCTAACGGGATACATATATTTTTAATTATATAACGGCGTTCTCCAGAGCCGCGTCTAATTCGGCGCCAGCGACTGCCTCCAGGTCGGGAGCGCGCTCCGGCGTCTTCAGGGATATTTCGCGCATCTCAACCGCGTGGCGGGCGGCGTCTTTATCCGTGAGCAGGTCAATGAAACGAATGATTCTCTTGTCAGCAGAGGCCGCAGAGAGTATCTCGGCGTGGCTCGGAGCGGACGTTTCGTACACGACCCAGCAGAAATATGCAGAATCAAAATCGCGTCTGACCTGGGCGCCAGAATGCCCTTGGCGGGAAATGGTGTAGGCAAGCTGAAGCATCTCTGGAGCGCCCTCGGCAACGATGGGTCCCTTGCTTTCTACAAACTCGCGGATGTCCTGATACGCCCTTTTTACCTCCTCGGTGGGGAGTTCGGGGTCCAAGTGGAAGCCGAGCTCGTAGACGCGAGGCTCATCCCCTCCAAGCTCGTTGTCAACGAGCATATCCATATCCTGCTTCGCCATAATGGGCGAATCGTAGCACGGCCGTATCTAGAGGGCAAACCCTTCAATCCTTCAGAGTAAATAGTCGCTTGGCGTTCGCGAGTAGGGTGGTGCGGACGGCCTCGGGGTCTTCGCCGCGGATTTCGGCGATTTTGCGTACCACTTCAATAGTAGCGAGAGGGTCGTTGCGCTTCCCTCGGCGGCCCTCGGGCGCGACAAAAGGCGCGTCGGTTTCGGAGAGGATGTCCACGAGTGGCGTCGCCCGGATGACCGCGTCATAGTCGCGGGCGAAGGTGATAACGGCAGTGAATGAGACAGTGAAATCAAGCGCGATGAGCGCATGCATCTCGTCAATGCCGCCGACGAAGAAGTGAATGTCCCCGCGCAAGCGAGGACACTTCTTCTTCGCCTCTTCCAGAATTGAAATCAATTCGTGATATGCATCCATCGTACCCCTGCTGGGACGTGCATGGATGATGAGCGGTTTATCAAGCTCGGCGGCGAGCATGAGCTGGTCATTGAATATCGCCCTCTGTTTGCGTTTTACTTCATCGTTCATCTCAACTGGGCGATAATAATCCAGACCGCATTCCCCTATCGCGACGACCTTTGGGCTCTTCGCCAGTTCGCGATATTTCTTCATTTCATACCACTCGTCAGCCTCTCTGTTCGGATGGAGACCGACCGAGGCATAGAGGTGCTCATGTTTCTCGGCGAGCGTGACCGCTTTTTGGGACGACTCCAAATCCACGCCGACCACAATGCCCGCCACTCCCTCCGTGCGCATTCGCTCAATAAGTTCGGCATCGTCCTCGGCATACTGCTCAAACTGCAGGTGGCAGTGCGCGTCTACATACTGCACATTCATAATCGCGGGAAAAGATTTTCTGGCTTTTTGTTAGCACGAACAGCATCTTTTATTTTCTTGCTTGTGTCGGGCATAAAGGGCTCAAGCACTAATCCTATGCCGTATACTTGGGCTGCCATATCGAGAATCATTGCTCTTCCTTCCTCAGGGTTTTCCTTCACCAATTTGAATGGCTCTCGTTTGGTGATGGCTTCATCTAATTCTCTGATCCGATTCCAAATTTCATCTAAAGTACGGTTGCATTCGAATTTTTCAATGTCTTCATCGACATGAATATTTGAGGCTCCGACATATGAATCTTTGTCAACGAGATGGGCTGGGCTTTCAATATATACCTCGGCGAGTTTCATCACGCGGGCGACGAGATTGCCGAGGCCGTTGGTGAGGTGGGCGGTGTAATGGTCATGAATGGCCTCCAACGTAAGGTCAGAGTCCTCAAAGGCGCTCGTGTGACGCAAGAGGATATAGCGAACGGTGTCCGTACCGTACTTCTCTACTAATTCGAGCGGGTTGATGACATTCCCGAGCGACTTGCTCATCTTCTGCCCCCCGCTCGTTATGAACCCCTGAATGACGACTTGTTTTGAATTCGGGAGTCCCGCTGACATCAGCATCGCCTGCCACATAGCTGACTGCTGGCGCAGATTGTCCTTGCCGGCGATTTGCAGAGCGTTCGGCTGTTCTTGAGTGCCCCAGAATTTCTCAAAATTCGCCGTATCTTCGGGCCATCCGAGCGTGGAGATATAGTTGATGAGCGCATCAAACCAGACATACATGACATGCTCTGGGTCGCCCGGCACGGGAATGCCCCAAGGCATTTTTGATTTGAGCCGGGAGATGCTGAAATCCTGCAGGCCGCGCTCAACAAATAAACGCACTTCGTTCTGCCGAAAATCAGGTATGACAAAATTCGGATGCGACATATACAGACCCAGAAGCGGCTGTTGGTATCTTGAAAAACGGAAAAAATAATTCTCTTCATCAATAATCTCAAGTTCGGTGTTTGGGTGGAGCGGGCAACGCCCGTTTACAAGCTCCGAGTCGGTTTTTTCAAGCTCGCATCCGACGCAGTATTTGACCTGATAGTTCTTTTTATAGATATCCGGTCCATCGGGACCAATATTTTCTTTGCATCGTTTCCAAAATTCCTGTGCGGCTTTTTCGTGATGCGGGTCAGTCGTGCGGATGAAATGCAAACCTTGGTATAGACCAAGTTTTTCTTTAAGCAATTTGAATCGTGCGGCATACTCGTCTGTATATGCTTG
>MFMI01000008.1:26989-46953 GCA_001783465.1 Candidatus Kaiserbacteria bacterium RIFCSPLOWO2_02_FULL_54_13 | reverse complement strand
CGCGTGGAGATAACTGATGCCGCGGCGAAGCGCATCGCGCCACTCCTCCACCCGCTCATCAACGAGCGGGACGGCGTCAAGGCCATATTTCTTTAAAAGCGGGTGTTGGGAGGCGTTTGCGCGATGGATGTCAAATTCGCGCTTGAGAAGCTCGTCCACCGCATTGTTCAACGTAAAGGCGGGCATTGAAGGACGCTTCACACCGAGCCGCATATCCAGATAGGCGCAGCGTGGGCATTCGGTGAAGAGGTCCAGCTTGGAACGGCTCACCTTGTAGGGCTCCGGCGAGGACGGATTGAAGGGCCCGCTCCCCAATCTTTTTTTACCGTTGGTTTTCATGTGATAAGCTACTATAACACGCATGGAAAAATTTCTCCGGGCGGTGAAATTCTTCATCCCCAAAGCGCTTTTCGAAGCGACACAGCCGGCGTATCACTACCTGCTCGCCAGCATCGGCGCTCTCTGGTATCGCTTCCCGTCAAGGAAGCTCTACGTAGTCGGCGTTACCGGCACCAAGGGCAAGACAACCACCGTTGAATTGGTCGCCGCGATATGCGAGGAGGCCGGTCTTCGAGTCGCGCTCGCGAATACGAACCAATTGAAGATTGCCGGTCGGAGCGAAGTGAATGTGAAAAATCAAAGCATGTTCGGCAGAACTCGCCTCCAGCAATTCTTGAAAAAGGCTGTTGATGCGCGATGCGCGTACGCGGTGCTGGAGATGACCTCCGAGGGCGCGAAACAGTTCCGTCACGCCTTCATAGACCTGGACGCCCTCATTTTCACCAATCTCTCGCCGGAACATATTGAGTCGCACGGCTCATATGAGAACTACGTAGACGCGAAGGTGAGTCTCGCGCGAACACTTGAACATGGCGATGCGAGCAAGCATGCTATCATCGTGAACCGAGACGATTCTGAAGCGGGGAGATTCCTCGCTGTCCGCGCCGGCACAAAACTCTCATACGGGATTTCTGACGCGCTCCCCTTCACCACTGACGCCGACGGGAGCGAGTTCGCGTGGCGCGGGGAACCCATTCACCTGAAGCTTCCCGGAAAATTCAATATTATGAACGCGCTCGCGGCCGCAACCTTCGCCGAAGGTCGCGGTATTTCTACAGAAACCATACGGAGCGCGCTTGAGAAATTCACGTTTGTCTCCGGGAGAATGGAGCGCGTGGACGAAGGACAGAATTTTTCAGTCATCGTTGATTATGCCCACACCGCCGATTCGCTTGACCGCGCGCTCGGCGTGTATGCAAACGCAAAAAAGATTTGCATTATGGGCGGGACAGGCGGCGGGCGCGATGTCGCGAAACGCAAGGTGATGGGAGGAGTCGCGGACATGCACTGCGAGCATATCATTCTCACGACCGAGGACCCTTACGACGAAGACCCGGGCGATATCGCCCGGGACGTCGCGGAGGGGATACGGGACCACTCGTACGAAATCATTCTTGACCGGCGTGCCGCCCTGCAAAGAGCTTTTCGCATGGCAGAAAAAGGTTCAGCGGTGTTCATCACCGGCAAGGGCGACAATCACTACATCATGGGACCCAAGGGCGCGATGCTACCATGGAATGACGCGAGCGTTGCGCGCGAAGAATTAGCGCGGCTCACGAATCGGAATGCGGGATAGAGAGGAGGCCTTCGGCCTCGGCGATAATTTCGCCCACCTTCTCGCTCGGCAAATGAAGCGGGTCAAGCGCGCGGCGGTCTTGTACCATGTCGTCAACGGTAATCGTCCCGCGCTCGATAAGCATGCGCTTCTCGGCCTGCGAGAATCCGGTGAGCGCAGTAATCGGATACACTTTCGCGCGGCTCATGCGCATAAACAGGTTATTGTCGGCGGGATAGCCCCAGCCCAAGAGTTCTACGCCAGAACACTGCGCATATGCGATAGCCTCGGAGGTGAACTTCGTGTTCGTGATGAGGATGCCGCGATCAATCGGGCATTCGCGTATTGACGAGTCGCAGGCGAAGATGTCGTCAAAGCGGCTCTTCACGTAGAGTGCCACCTTCAAGTCAGTCTTATAGCTCGGGTCGTTATGATATTTGAGTTCAGCGGCGAGAAATTCGTTCTGGTCTCTGTGTGATGCGTAGAAATCAACTTCGTGTTGAACGCATTTCCCCCGTATGAGCTTGCGCGTCTCCACCTGCCAGCCCTCGGCGCGATAGAGGTGAGAAATGAAGTCTTCAAATGGATGCCCCGATGGGCCGAGTTCTAAGAGTGCGCGGCGGAGCGCATAACGCGCGGCGACCGGTCGTGCCTCCTTCCGCAGAAGTGTAAAAGCGCGCGAGTATATCTCGTGAGAGGCGGCGCCGGGCACCACTGTGTCAGTGATGGTCTTCGCGATGCGTTCTGCCGTGTACGCGCCCGCTCCCGCGCGTATGAGCGATGTGACGAGGCGTTCGGGGTCAAATACTTCCTGTGTCCCGTCCGCCTTTATGATAGTCGGGAGAACCTGCTCTCCGAAGTTTTGGCGAAGGAGGGTCATGACGAGGCGATAGTCGCCGCGAGGCCGTTGACCGTCGCCCGTATCGGCAGACCGGCGTCTGCCTTAACCGTCACAGAGAAATTTGCGCGCGTCGGGAGCTGGAGACAAACGCCGGTATCTTCTGGCATAGAGATAGAAATGAGGATGCCTGCCTGCGCGGGCAGGCTCTCGGTGTCTGGTGCAGAACCGGCCACCTCGGCCGTGGCGGTGACCGTCGTACAGGCGTTCGGTGCCATAAGCGAGCCGGTAATCGTATGAACGCCTTTTTTGAATGAGTCATGAAGCGCGACGCCCGGTACCGATGGCGCCTGTTCTTCAATGTCGGTCGGGCGCGGGACATCGCGCGTGTGTGGCACCGAGAGCACAAAACCGACGATGATGACAACAGCGATGATAGCCGCAGAAGTCCAAAGGCGTATATGGCTCATCCCGTTAGAAATAGGACTCGGACCTTCTGTGTAAGGACCAAGCTCCTATTTGATTAGGGTTTATAAACTCGACCTCCCGCAATTGCCGGGTCTCGAGTCCGCGATTTCTAACGGGACTCATACCGTTATAATACCACCCCCGATGAGTTCGCCGTCGCGGTAGAAGACGAGCGATTGGCCGGGAGCGGGAATATCGGGGAGCGGATGAGCACTGATGAAAATGTCTCCTTCAATGCGCCCGCGCATACGCGAGCCGCGATAGCGATACTGCGCTTCGGTCGCCTGTGCGGGCTCACTGAACCAATTCGCATCAGTAAAACGAACCTCGCGCGCGCCTCCGACGCGCGTTTTTGCAATTTTAATTTCTTTTTTCTCTACGTCTTTCCCGACGACATACCCTCCCTCAATTCGCTGACCGATGGTATAGAGAAGCGCCGGATTGTCGTCGCCCAATTCTTTTTTTAAAAATTCTTCTACTGACACGCTCCCGAGGAAGCAGATGCCCTGGCTGTCTTTCTTCTCTGCCACCGGCAGATTATATTTCTTCGCAAGTGCGCGCACTTCATCTTTCTCCATATTTCCTACCGGAAAGATGACCGTATCCAAAATATCTTTCGGCACCGCCCACAAGAAATAACTCTGGTCTTTCCCTCCGCTCCGGTAATGCCCCGTCGCGATGGCATCCGCGCCCTGTGCCTTCGCGAAGCGGTAGAACGCGCCGAACTTCACCTCTCTATTGCACATCACGTCCGTGTTCGGTGTTCGCCCTGCGCGATATTCAGCGAGCAAGTAGTCAATCACTCCTTTTTTATATTCGACGCTCGCGTCAAACGTGCGAAATGGGATATGAAGCCGCGCCGCCACCCGCATTGCATCCCTGCGCTCCTCTGCCCATGTGCACGGCATCTCCGGCGGATACCAGCCTTTTATAAAAACTCCCGTCACTTCCGCTCCGGCATTTTTTAACAAGACCGCCGACACGGCGGAATCAACACCTCCCGATAATCCAACAAATATCCTTGCCCCGTTAGAAATAGAACGCATATCTGCGCGTTCGTTATTTCTAATGGGGTTCATGTCGGTTAGCTTGGTGGGCGGCGTAGGTGGTGGCGTAGTATATGACGCCGTTTTTGTCCACGAGGTAGTAGAGGTAGTCCGTCTTCGTTGGATGCAGGACTGCTTGGATGCTCGCGAGACCGGGATTGTTTATCGGCCCTGGCGGAAGTCCTTTGTGCGTATAGGTGTTGTAGGGCGAATCCACCTTGAGGTCTGCAAGCGGTGGCGAATACGTATCGCGGTTAAAGATGTAGCCGAAGACCGCGTCCACCTGGAGCGGCATCCCGAGCGCGAGGCGGGACCAGAGAATGCCGGCGACGATGCGTCGATTTTCAACCGTGCGCACTTCCTTCTCAATAAGAGACGCCATGATGATGATATCGGAGAGCGAGTGCCCGGATGCTTGTATGTCATCAGAGAGCGTCGCTATTTTTGCATCAAAGTTTTTCCGCATCGCGTCAATGAGCGGCGCGGCCGTATAGCTTGGAGGGAAGAAATAGGTATCGGGGAAGAGATACCCTTCGTACGGCTTCCCTGCCGAGATGAAATCCTCTGCGGATATGAGAGGCAATGTATTGCTGACCCTTGCTGCTATGTCGCGTACGGTGATTCCCTCTGGGAATGTGATGCGGACCGGGGGAATATTATAGTCACCTGTTGCCAGCCGTTGCGCAATCACAAGCACGTTCTCGGGTGTACTGAAGAGATATGCGCCAGACCGTACACGAGCGCTCGCGCCCGACGCGCGCAGGACGAACTGCAGGACTGCCGGGTGTTTGATGATGTGCGCATCAGAGAGTTCCCGTGCAACTTCGGACACCCCTGTTCCGCGCGCGACAACTACAATACTTCCCGAGAGAAAGTCTTGCGGGGGCGCAAACGCGAGAACATATCCGATGAAAAGAAATCCCGCGAGCGCGAACGGCGCCGCCCACGATATATATCGTTTGAAAAATTCCATCCCGTTAGAGACGCTCGCCGAAGGCGAGCCTGAACTTTCCAAGTTCTTGTCTCTAACGGGATACATGCAATTCAGACCGGCAAATCGGCAGGCGCCTCGTACCGTGTTGAATGGATGCGAGCCAGACCCGGCGCCTGGACGGACCCTGAAGGAATATGGAAGACGGTCGCGAGCTCCTCGGTGCTCAATATCATCGTTTCATCCCCGAATAAGCCGTCATGAAAGAACGGGTCATAGAAGAATTGGCGGCGGCGGAAGGCTTGGACAAGCTTGCGGCGGTAGTGGTCCTTCCGCTTCGGAACGCCGATTTCCCAGGGATAATCGTCAAACCGTTTCATCCACTTTGTAGAATTGATGCCATTCCAGCCTCCTTCGCCTGTACTAAACGGCTTGAAGAGGCCTACCATGTGCGTGACCATGGCGATGTTGAACTTCTCCGGCTTCGTTATATAGATGCCTCGTATGCCGACATCAAAGGCGAGCTTTGCAGTGTTGCGGTCAATAGCGCCCATCAACTCCGATTCTCCCTTGGTCGGATTCGGGAACCCCGCCATCTCCTTGCCGCTTATCGGGTCAATGTATGGACTGCGGGTCTTCTTGCGCATCGCTTCTATAATCTCCTTCCCTTCGTCTCGCCACGTGTACGGCCTGCCTTCTTCATTGCGTCTCGTACTGGTCTTGCCGCCCGGCGTGGCGCCGTACCGTTCGCCATTGTGCGTGCGGATGATGAACTGAAGCCAGATGTGCTCCCCCTTCCCGATAGAACTCATAAACTCTATAAGGTTTGAAAGTGGGTCAACCTGTTCCGGCTCTTTCTGCACTGTATCAAGCTGATATTCAACATATGTCTTAATAGGTATCGGATTCTTATTGGTGGACGAGAAATCACATCCCCAAATAAGCCACTCTTCTGGTTTTGCGGATATGAGCCGGGTGTAATCGGGAGCCTCAACCACCTGCATACCGGGGTACTGCGCGTATAGCTGTCCTTCAATAATCCTGCGCAGATTTGCGCGCGTCCATATGTAGAAATGTATTTGCCCTTCAAACGAGGCTATCTCAAGAGAATAAAACGGCCGTACGCCGCCCTTGAATCGCGCATACCACGTTGACTCTCCTCCCGTAAGATGTATACCCGCAAGAAATGCTTCCATCGCCAGCGGCGTTTTCACCAGATTGCGCGGTGGTTTCATTTCAAGGAGGATATAGGTCTGCTTGGCAATAAACTCCGAACGCTTGTGCACATACCACAGCTTCACAGCTCCATAGCGAAGAAGAAATGGCAACCACACCGGTGACAAAAACAACGCCAGGGAGAAGGCGAGGGAAACCTGTCTGGGCATGAATATAAACGCGGTAAGAAGTACCGCGAGACAAAGCGTAAAGAGCGGCCACGGGTCAAACCGAATACCGAGCTTGTTCGTGATATCTTTCTTCAGGTCTGTGAGGGCCTCTAGGTAAGGAAGCGGCGGCATCCCCAAAGTATACCAAAACCGGCGTCCCGCTTACAGCGAAACGCCGGTTGCTGTGAGTATCACCTTTTTATTTATACGGCCGCATATCGCCCATCTTTGAGGCGTTTGAAGTAGCGCGAGTCGTTCAGGTTGACGAGGATGGTGTTGTCCTTGACGAAACGCGCTTTCTTGACGTGCTTGATGATGTCGTCCTTTTTCATCGGACCCTCCCTCTCAAGCGTCTCGCGGATGACGTCTCGCACGACTCCCGGCGTGTAGCCCCATTCGGTAAGCGCGTAAAGCCCGCGGCCGACGAGTACGAAACGCGGGTCCTTAATAAGTTCGTTGTGCGTGGTGGCAATGTGCGCCTTCTTTGAAAAAAGCGTGCCTATCGCCTTCGCGACTTCAGAGAAGTGCATCGGCTCTCCATGACGTTTGACGGCGAGGTAGGCGTAGTCGCGGACTCCTTTGACGCGGATGGCGGGAGTGGTGGTACGGCCCCACTGTGCAAGCGGGTTAGACCCGATGTGCTTGGAGAGTGAGAGCCAACGCTTCAGTACCTCTTCATTTTTATAGGCATCGTTGACATCCTTGAGCTCATCAAGAAAACGGTCGAGAAGTTCTCCTTCTGAAATAACCTCTTCATCAGAGAGCGAGAGATAGAGTTTTGAAAGCGCGTCATGGATACGTTTCGCTGTCGCGCTGTCTACGTGCCAGCGCGCGAGAAAGTCGTTCGTCTCGCGCTCGCGGAAAAATGCTGAATCAACCATAAGGAAGAAGCGGAAGCGATTGCTACTCTTCTCGTCTTTCCCAAGCGTAGAAAGAAGTGTCTCTTCCGGTACGATAGCACCGAGAGATTCTATATAATCCGCGAGTTCTTCAAACACGCCCCGTGCCTCTTTGAACGCCTTGCTCGCGCGTATCGCATCAAGCCCGGCCGCTTCTATCTGGCGGACGCGCTCGCGGGTGATGCCGAAGCGGTCGCCAATCGCTTCAAGGGTCTCGCGTTCTGGATTAACGCCGAGACCAAAACGGCGGACGAGGACGTCGCGCGCCCGTTCTGACGTCGTGGCGAGAAGCCGTTTTACGATGACGGCGCTATCAAAAGAAAACGGCACGGGGGTATGTGTTCCCTTCTCGCCCTTTCTCTTTTTTATGACCTTTTTCATGTGGTCTAATTTATAGCAAACGCCTTATAAATAGTCAATGGGCGCGATTATACCACCCCGTTAGAGACTATGCTAGGTAGACGTGAGATGTCTCAAGAGTCATATTCAAGCAAATAATGGGTCTCTAGCGGGGTACCACAAGATTTAGTACTTTGCCCGGTACATAGACAACCCGCACGGGCTCCTTCCCGCCGAGCGCCGCGACAACAGCTGGAATGATGCGGGCGGCAATTACAGCATCGGATTCGGAAGTGCTGGTGGCGAGTGCAAGAGAACCGCGGCGCTTGCCGTTGACTTGCACCACAACCTCTCTTTCCTCAACAGCGGCGAGAGTTGCGGCTGGCCACAACTGCTGATGCACGCTCCCCTTTCCGCCGAGCTTCTCCCACACATGTTCGGTAAGATGCGGCGCAAAGGGCGCAAGCATGACGATAAGTTGTTTCAGCGCTTTCTTCGGAAGCGCTGGAAAAGCTTCAAGCTCGTTCGTGAGTATCATAAGCGCCGCGACGGCGGTGTTGAATTTGAATCGGTCGCCGTCATCGACAACTTTCACGCTTGCGCGAGCGAGCGCTTGTTGTATCGCTTCCGGCACTTCGGCCGTATCGTGCGCACGCTCGGCGAGCCGTACGATGCGCTCCAAGAACTTGCGCATCGCGGCGACGCCGTCCAGATTCCACGGATAGCTCCCCGGTTCGTTGTAAGGGCCGATGAAGGCGAGATAGATGCGCACCGCGTCGGCGCCGTAGTTCTGCACGAATTCGTCCGGATTCACCACGTTCCCTTTTGACTTACTCATCTTTTGTCCGTCAGGCCCCAAGATGATGCCGCGATTGAATCGCTCAGCATAGGGTTCGTCAACCGGCACGAGTGCGAGGTCGTAGAGCGCCTTGATAAAGAAGCGCGAATACAACAGGTGCATCGTCGTATGTTCGGCGCCGCCCGAATAGCGGTCGATAGGTAACCACTTCTTCATAAACGCCGTGTCGGAGAAGTTGTGGGAATCTTTTGGGTCAAGATACCGGAGGAAGTACCATGAAGAATCAACAAACGTATCCAGCGTGTCATACTCCGGCGTCCAGTCCTCGCCGAATATTTTGGTCACGCGCTCTTTGAGTTCCTTGGATGACGCGAGTGGTGATTTTGAAGGAGTGCCCGCCGAAGGCGGGTCTGCCTTCGGCAGAAAGTCCACATCCGTCGGCAGGAGCCACGGCAGATGCTCGGGCGGGATGGCGTGCGGCTTCCCTTCGGGGTTATAGGCGATAGGAATGGGACATCCCCAGTATCTCTGCCGACTCACCAGCCAGTCGCGGAGCCGATACTGTGTCGTCTTCTCTCCTCCCGCCGCTTTTACAATGTCCCACTTCACCTCTTCGCTGTTCCTGCCGGTAAATTCCCCTGAATTAACTAATGTACCATTGCCCGTATATGGATAACGTCCAGCGCGGATTTCATCCAGCAGACTTATCTCCTTGCCGTTTATCCATTCGCGTCCCCAACTTTTTACGACAACCAGATCAGGCTCTACGACGAGTTTTATGAAAGATTGGGGATCACTCCTTGTTTCGGAAGCGATAACGGTTTGGGCGAACTCAAAGTCGCGTTCGTCGTGGGCGGGGACGGCCATCACTGCGCCCGTGCCGTAGGAGGCGAGCACATAGTCGGCGATGAAAATCGGAATTTCTTCTTTGGTCGCGGGATTAATCGCCACTACTCCCTCCAACTTCACACCGGTCTTTTCTTTATTCTCACTTCGCTCTCTCTCCGTCTTCTTCGTTGTCGCTTTCACATATTTTTCAACTTCCTCCCCATTCATGTAGGATTTCGTAAACCCTACATCAGACAAAAGAGGGTGTTCAGGCGCGAGCACGACGTACGTCGCGCCGAAGACGGTATCGGGCCGTGTCGTAAACACCTCAATCTCCTTATCACTTACCCCCTGCACCTTAAACTTCAACTTCGCCCCCTCGCTCTTCCCTATCCACGCTCTCTGAGCATCTTTTATCTCGTTGCGCCACGGCAAGGTCTCAAGTCCGTCCAAGAGGCGCTCCGCGTAGTCGGTGATTTTGAAGAACCATTGCGTAAGCCATTTCTCCTCTATCGGCGTGCCACAGCGCTCGCAACAGCCGTCCTGCACCTGCTCATTCGCAAGCACCGTCTGATCCTTGGGGCACCACTTGACCGCGGCCTCCTTGCGCTCGGCGAGCTTGTGTTCAAAGAGCTTCACGAAGAGCCACTGCGTCCAGTGGTAATACTCCGGGTCGCAGGTCACCACCTCTTTACTCCAGTCAAACGACGCTCCCATCGTGGCGAGCTGTTCGCGCATGCGTTCCATATTTGTATACGTCCATTCCTTCGGGTCCACGCCATTCTTGATAGCCGCGTTCTCGGCCGGCAAGCCGAATGCGTCGAAGCCGATGGGGAAGAGTACGTTCTTACCGCGCGCCCGCAAAAGGCGCGCATAGATGTCGGTCACGGCGAAGGCGTACCAGTGGCCGATGTGCAGGTCGCCCGAAGGATACGGGAACTCTACGAGCAGATAGTAGAGCTCTCTGGACGCGTCCAAGAGGTCAGTTGAATAGAGGTCGAGACCCGCCCACTTCTCTCGCGCTTTTTTTTCAATGTCTGTATGGTCGTACGCCATCAGCTTATTTGAGAGGCGGGTAGAAGCTCGGGTCAATAGTCCGGCTGAAGCACACTTCTCCGGCCTCGTGTTGCCAGTTATCCTGCGCCATCATCCCTTTGGCGCCCTCTGGCGTAGGCATCACAGCTCGAGTCTCTGCGAATTGATTCTGATTCCAGCGGCTTTCCCCATTAAACGTCGCGCAGAGCTTGAACGTGAGCGTTCCCGTTGCTTTGAAGGTATAGGGCTTGTCTGACTGCGGGTCTACAGGGATGGGCCCGTACGCGAGAGAGTTGTTAAGGTCGGTAATCGTCGCAGGCAGTTTCTGCTTCGCCTGCCAATAATTGATTATTTGCGATTGGATGTTCTGCAGGTCGCTTACCTTCTGCGTGTCAAAGCGCGCGAGGCGCGCCTGCGCGGGCGTACCGACAATGAAGAAACCGGCGACTATTGTCGCGATCGCTAAAACGGCGACTCCGATGCGGACCATGTTTCTGCGAGAAGGACTCGTGTCCCAATAATTCTTCAAGTCTGCGAAGAAATGCATGAAGACTCCCGCGGCAACCAAGATGATGACCAGTACCTTAAGCAGGAACGCTGTTGTGAGCTCTTCACCGCTTAGGAAGGTGGTGAGAAGCGCGATGAGGTCGCCGACCATCGCGGCGCCGGCGAGGAAGAGCGTCAGTATGATAGCCCAGCGCCGTATCCATATCTCCTTGCGCGACGGGTCCGCGTCGGAACCTTTGCGGATCAAATGCATCAAGAGCAGATACACCGGCAGTAAGACAATCACCGCCGCCATTTCGCCGCTGATGCCGCTCTGATACGGATTATCCGGATAATATCCGAGGGGATTAGGGAACGTGTAATCAATATACTCAAAAACGAGAAGTACGTACGCAATAACCGTCCAATAAAACGAGATGATAGCCCCCGCCCACAAGAAGAAATCCTTTGCTGTTGTTTTTGGTTTGTCCATATGCCTGCATTATACCACATAAATAGACAACCCCACGTCTTAGGTGGGGTTGAGTGTCGCTATTTCAAGCGACGACTACGGGACTGCCGCGAGGGCGCGGGAAGCCAGGGAGGAGGCTGCCGCGCCGCGCCGACGCCCGCAGGTTACTGCAGCTGGCAGTTGGTGCCCCCCGCATAGGTGGCGCCGGCGCCGATCGTGCCGAAGATCGAGGTTTCCATGTTCACATCAAAATTTCTCTTCGTGCCGGCGGGCGGGTCATGCAGGTGCGTGTTGCACATTGCGGTCTCCTTTGAGGTTAAAGGGCGACGCTCCGTCCTTTTGGCCATGACGACCTCAGGCGAGCGACCAAAATAGTGTATCCCAACATCCTCTTTTTTGTCAATCCCCTGAAATGCCAAGGGGCGCCCTTGGCATTTTAGCCGTGGAGGAAGACGATAACGTCGCCGTCTTTCACCATGTAATCCTTGCCCTCGGTACGGAGTTTGGCGCTCTCGCGCGCGGCGGCCCAGGAGCCGGCGGCGAGGAGGTCGTTGGTAGAGACGACTTCGACGCGGATAAACTTCGTTAAGAAATCGTTGTGAATTGCCGCGCCCGCAACGGGCGCGGTGCTTCCCTTCTTAATCGTCCACGCGCGCGTCTCGTCGGTGCCGGTCGTGAAGAATGAAATGAGCCCGAGTATCTCATATGCCCCGCGGATGAGGCCGGCAAGGCCGTCCTCGGAGACGCCAAGCTCCGCCCGAAAGTCCGCGCGGTCATCGTCCGCAACGTCGTTCAGCCCGCGTTCCGTCGCCGCGTCCAAGAAGATGTACCGCCCGTCGAGCTCTTTGATGAGTTCGTAGGTACGCTCCGCGCGGTCGTCAGCGAGCTCATCCAGATTGTGTCCCCCACTCTTCTTATTGAGCGCATAGAGAATCGGCTTCATCGTAAGCAGGTTCAGATACGTCACCATTTTCTTCTCCTCATTGGCGAGCCCTGCGTGGAGTGCGAACTTCCCCTGCGAGAATGCCTGTTCCAACTTTGCGAGCGCGGCATCCTCTGCCACAGCTTTCTTATCGCCGGATTTCATATCTCCGACGAGCTTATCGCGGCGCTTCTTCACCTGCTCGGCGTCTGCGAGCACGAGCTCTATATTGATAATTTCAATATCCTTGCGAGGCTCTACGACCGCATCAACATGCGTGATGTTCGGGTCATCAAAGAAGCGTATGAGCTCCACTATCGCGTCCGTCTCGCGGATGTTCGCAAGAAATTGGTTCCCCAGCCCCTCGCCTTCTGCCGCGCCCTTCACCAGGCCTGCGATATCCACGAACTCTATCGCCGCCGGAATCGTTTTCTTGCTTTTTGAAAGTTCGGTGAGCTTCTGGAGTCTGTCATCCGGTACTCCGACTATTCCGATTGAGGGATCAATGGTGCAGAACGGGTAATTCTCACACGGCACCGACATCTTGGTAAGCGCATTAAAAAGCGTGGACTTCCCCACGTTCGGCAATCCGACGATGCCTATCTTCAACATTACTCAAACATACAGGAACGGGGCACAAAAAACAAAAACTTAGCGGGTGATGGAGATTGTTTGGTTGAGTTCCGAGGTACTAGTAGCCGTTGGAGCGCTTACCGTAATACGGCCGGTAGAAGAAGCTACTACGAAGTAACCTGTATCGTAACTATTTCCATCCCAAGCCTTACCGACCGTGGGATCTACTGGCAATTCATTCATGTACGTAGGAACGAGACAGGGGCGGATATCAATGCCGTCAGACCCGATGTCAGCTACTATAGGGGGTAATATGAACAGGCTACCGTTACACGTAAATATTCCTTTGTTGTCCGCCAAGTTCTGACCTATCGCATTTAGGATTGATTCAACATTGCTTACGCGTTGCGCGTTGCGCGCCTGGGCGAACTGGCGGGCCGGGTTGATAGCCACGATAACGGTAGCCGCCAAGACGGCGATGATGCCGATGACAACCAAAATCTCTATGAGCGTGAATCCCTTCTTGAGTTTTTTCATTGATACATAAATTAGGGCTGACGGGCTTAGTATACACCACAGTTTTATGTAGCTTTACAGGGTAGCTATCTCTTCCCAGGAGATTATCTCCCGGCTAATTATGTCTATGGTAACCAATACATTGGTATACGCCCGGTTAAATACGGCTTGGATGGGGAACACCCGCGGATTGCCGAACGGATTTTGGGCCGCGAGGATTTCACAGCTGTCGTCGCCCAAAAGAATCGTCTCTCCTCCCTCGTACGTCGCGTCATATGCGAGCCGGAGCAGGACTGTGTCCAAACACGCATCGGCGAGCGCGGCGCTTCGGTCTTTGGATTCAGAATCAAAAACACTGAACCGGCTATTCCATCCAGTAAAACCTCCACTGACGATAGTGATGAGCAATACCGCCGAAATGATGATGGCGGACATGAGCGCAATAAATCCGCGTTGGTACGTTCTCATTTTCGTAAATATTTAGTGATGGCGAAATCAAGACCGTTGATAGTTGTCGTCGCTCTCACGCCAGCGGGAGCCCCGCCGCTGGCGGGTATCTCCTCAAACACCAGATCCGACACGGCCACATTCTCTGTGGTGAGCGGCAGAAAGTAAGCCCAGCTCTCACGTATCGCCACCTTGGCTCCTTCAAGCTTTATATCTACGGTTGAACCACTCTGTTGGATAACAACGAGCTCGCGCGAATCGGGAATGCTGAAACTCGCGGCAGAGGAGAGCGCCCAACTTATCTTGCGCAAAACGAAGTTTCCCTCATCCTGCACCATTGTCTTGGCACTTGTGGCGGCGCTCCCCTGCAAGAGCTCGTAGACTGTCGTAATCGCGCCGACCATGAGAAGGCTGAACAGTCCTATGTAAATAACTGCTTCAATAAGGGTGAATCCTCTGTTCATGATGGTCCGATAATTTGCAGAACCCGCTGGCCATGTTGTCCGACATAGAGCAGATTGCCGGCGCAGTCCGCGCCAGCAGTCGAGTCCTGCTGGATATTCAGAGGGTCGGTATCAAAGCGTGTGGGAGGAGACGAAGGACTTGAAACGTCCCATATTTGCAGGCTATCGTCAGGGTCTGCCGTTGTCATAAATAAGAAGTTGCTACGAAGCGTCATGGTGTAGACGCCGCTATTCTTGCTCATGTTCATCGTCCACGCGGGCGTTGAGAGGTCGGCTGGGTCAAAGGCAAGAAGTTTTGGGTTCGCATTGCCGCCCGTACGGCCGAAGTAAAGCCTCGTGTTGTCAGAGTTGCGTGCGAGACTCTGTCCGAAGAGCACTGACAAAGGCGGAGCGTATTCGTCTATCGGGGTCGGAACAGGACCCGAGATGTCCAGGACAATAAGCGGCGTAGACGAGGCGGTCGCGAGATACGCGATGTCATTATCTATCAGAATCTCGTTTACGGCCGCGCCAATTTCATAACCGGAGCCGATTTCCAAAGGCGAGGAAGGAGTTGAGACATCGAGGACCCTGAACTCTTTGCCGCTTGACTTGGTGAGTCCGACATACAGTCTTTCGTCTGCGTACGCGAGCGTCTTCCCCACCGCACTGTCGCCCAACGCGGTTAGGTCAACCTTTTTTTCTATCTTTGAAGGGTCAAGGGTGGTGTAATCTGATATGTCAATAACGAGTACTTGGGCGACTTGGCTGTCGGCCGTCACATATGCTTCAAGACCAGAGACGACCACATCGGTCAGCCCATAGGTTGTGGAGAACGAACTGAACTCCGGCATGGGCTTAAGAGATGTGTCGCTTGCGTCCACGATATAAAAATCGTCTGTTTCCGGGGCACTCGGATTCAACGTGAGATAGACCTTTGTCCCGCCGACATGCACTCCTGTCGCATCCTCAATACTTGGAAGGTCAAAATAGCCCAGCGATTGCGGTTTCTTCCAATTTCCTGAAATAATCGGGTTGCACTTGTTCGCCGGATTGAGCCAGTCGGTCAGTATTGTTGACAACGTGACATACGACACGAGACCGCCTTCTGACCAACTGACATAACTCGTCACTTGCTTGGTAGAAAGAGATATGTCTGTGACGGTGATGCTTTTTGTATACATATCATCGTTTGTTGCGACGGCTGATTGGAGCGAAGCAAAGTCAGAGCGAGAAGCGGCGCGTGCAGACTCAAGCCCCGCCTGCGCACGGCTCAAAGCTTCAATGTTGGTCTGGGTGTCTATAGCGAGGGACTGGTTCCCGAAGATGACGAGGACGACTGCCGCGATAGCGAGCGTGAGTATGGCGAAGGCGATGAGGAGCTCAAGTGTGCTCATTCCCTTGTTCCTGTTCCATTTACCAAATAATCGTGCCTGCTTCATTGATAGAAATAGTTGATGTACGGGCATTCTGCTTGACCTCCACGGTCGTCTCATCTGTTGAGCCGCTTAACTGCAAAAATATCACAACGGGAAACATCGTATTGAAGTCCGACGCGGCGGCGACAACCTCGTTCGCCTTGACGGTATCAACAACATACGCCACATCGCAGGCGACGAGGCCTTTCAGTAGTACGTAGTTGGGTGCGATGTAACAGACGCCCCACGTGCTTTGCTCAATATTGTTCATTGCGCGGCTTCGCGCCTTTTGGAATAAACTCACGATGACATCCACTTCGGAACGATGAGAGGCGCCGCGGAAAGTCTCAAAACTCATAAAGAGCCCGAGGGTTATGAGAATAGAAAAAATCGCAACTGTCACAATCAGTTCTAGCAGAGTAAAGCCACTAGACCGCGCTCGTGGTAAGCCGCTCATACTACTTCGGCGAGAGATGTTGGGTGATTTCATAGATAGGCGTAATGACTGCGACGGCGATGGTCCCGACCATAAGTCCCATCATCACCATAAGTACCGGCTCTATTGAGCTTGAAAGGCCCTTAGCGAAGTCGTCAGTCTCGCCCTCGTACATTTCGCCGAGATACGCGAGCGTCGTAGAGAGACTGCCCGTCTTCTCTCCTATCGCGACCATGTGAGTGAGGATGTCAGGATACAGCCTCGGTCGGTCGCCGAGACCCTTTGAGAGCGTCTCTCCGCGCATCACTTGCTTTGAAATATCAAAACAGGCCTTTCGGTAGAGGCGATTCTTCGTCGTCTGGCCGGTTATCTCAAGTGAAGCGGTCAGGGTAAGCCCGCTCTTGAGGAGGAGACCGAGCGTTCTGCAAAAGTTGGTGAGATTGTAGGCGTGTGCGATGTTTCCCGCGAGCGGTATCTTAAGCAGAATACGGTCGCCGAATGTGCGTACCGGCTCAAAGCGGTTGCGAATAATGAGGAGCGCGACAACGAATATGACAAAACCGAGAAGCGTGAGCAGACCCCAGTCACGCAGGTATGCCGAGAGAACGATGAGTACGCGAGTGGTCAAGGGTAAATCCACATGGAGGCTCGTGAATATCGGCATCAGCTTCGGAAAAATATAGGCCGTGAGCATCGCGGTAACGCCCAAGGTCGCAACCGTGATGAAGACGGGGTAGACAAGCGTGCCGATGACCTTGCGCTGAAGCTCATGCTTTTTCTCAAGTTCGTCAGCGAGATACGCGAGATTCTGGCTTAAGATGCCGCTCTCTTCGCCCACGCGGATGAGGTTAATCGCGAATTCGCCGAAAAAACGTTTGAACTTCCCGAGACTGGTTGAGAGATATTGTCCGTTGGCAATATCAGCGATGATTGAATCGTAGACGCGCTTCTTGCTGTTTGACTTCGTCTGCGCGCGGATGAGATGGAGACATTCGATGAGCGGCACGCCCGCCTTCACGAGAAACGACATTCGTTTGGCGAAGAGGGTCTGCTCTTTGGTTGAGAAGCGAATGAAGGAGAAACTGGAGATGGAGAAAACCAAAAACGGCGCCTTACTCATAGACAACGCGAAGTACTTCTTCAATGCTCGTGTGACCCTCGCGCGCTTTGGCAAAGCCGTCTTCAAGCATCGTGGTCATGCCCCCCTTGATAGCGAGCTTGCGCAACTCGGCCGCAGAGGCCTTGCGCATGATGGCCTCGCGGATAGCCGCATCGGCGACAAGGACTTCGCTGATGCAGAGCCGGCCGGTGTAGCCGAAGTCCCCGCATGCTCTACACCCCCTGCCGTGATAGAAAACGTCCCCTTCTTTAACCGGTGTCTTGAGCGGAATGGCGGCGAGCGTCTCTTCCGCCGCTGTGTTGACGACCCACTCCTCTTTGCATTCGTGGCAGATTTTGCGGACGAGCCGTTGGCCGATGGCGATATTGATGGTTGACGCAACGAGGTAGGCGTCAATGCCCATATCCAAGAGGCGCGGGAGCGTGGTTGCGGCATCGTTAGTGTGGAGCGTTGAGAGGAGGAGGTGGCCGGTAAGCGCGGTATTGACGGCGATGGAGGCGGTTTCTGAATCGCGTATCTCTCCGACCATGATGATGTTCGGGTCCTGACGCAGGACGGAGCGGAGCCCATTGGCGAAGGTGAGTCCTGTGCGAGGATTTACCTGTATCTGCTCCACACGGTCTACCGCGTACTCAATAGGGTCCTCAATGGTGACGATAGAGACTTCCGGCGAATTAAGCATTTTAATGAGCGTGTACAGGGTTGTCGTCTTGCCCGAACCGGTCGGACCGGTGGAGAGAATCATTCCATTGGGTCGCCTAATGGCGGCGAGCATCTTCGTGCGGTCAACAGCGCTGAAGCCGAGTATCTCGAGCGTGTAGTTCGCCGCCTTGTCCGAGAGGAGGCGGAGGACGACGTTCTCTCCGTGGTAGGTCGGGGCGATAGAAACGCGGATATCAAGTGTCTCTCCGTTTGGGAATTGGTGGCGGAAGCGGCCGTCCTGCGTCATCTGATGCTCGTCAGTGCGCATGCCCGAGAGGACCTTGATACGCGAAATTATCTCGGAATGGATGTTCTTGGGCAAGAGTTGCGCCTCCTGGAGCACCCCATCAATGCGCAGGCGCATCCGTAGCTCACTCCGGCTTGGGTCAATATGGATATCGGATGCGCCGCGTGCGTAGGCCTGCTCTATAACAGCATCCACTAGGGAAATGATGGAGACAGCCGGATGCGACAATATTTCGGCAACCTTTGGCTCCTGCATAGAATGTGAATGTACTAAAAAATTGAGCGAGTGTCTAGGGTTTCGCGAGGCGGCGCGCGTAGTAGAGCACCGCATAGAAAATCGCGGTCATCACGATATAGGACATGATGGCGGCGCCGAAGGAGAGCGAGGGCAGCCACCCAAACGAGAGGTAGAGAAGAAACCACCATGCCGTAAAGAGAGATGCGGAGCCGAGTGGGAAGGACAGACGTCGGCGCGAGAGCGCCCACGAAACGCCGATGACCACAAACGCGAACGCGATAAACGTCCAGTAGGTTGGAGAGAGAGCCGGTTGAAGCGCCGCGTGCTGGGTATACGAGGCGACGACGAGACCAAGAGACGCGAGTAGGAGGAGCGCCATGCCGTAGCGCAGACCGTGGGCGATGATGTTAAGATGCGCGCGCTCGGCGCTGTCTACCGTCCCGTCCCGCATCGCCCGTATATAGGTGAACTCGCTCCAGATTGCCGCCGCGACACCGATGCCCGCGCCGAGCGTTTGGCAGAATACGAGAAATGTAATGAGTGTCGACATAGTATTATTTCTTTTGCATCAGCACCGAGAGCTCGGCGCGATACTTCTTCATCACCTCCATTGACGCCTTCATCTCGCTCTCGCCGCCCTTTTTACGCCGCTCAATTTCTTCGCCGATTTTCTTAAAGAGCTGTGGGTCCTTCGTCACAAGCGCGGTCATCTGCTCCCTTTGCTCCTTGGGCACGCCCTTCATCTTCCACTTCGCGTATTGGTTGAGAAGAAAGCTCTGGAATGACATAGGGGAATTATAACATTGGAATTTTTAAAGGGGGTCCCCGTCCAATCCAACAGGTACCCCCTTTTGCCCGCTTTGTTTGCGGGTCTTCTTGTTTTTGGCCTACTTTACCGCTTTCTTTTTCGCAGTTTTCTTTCTTGGCGCGGGTCGACGTTAGGCCGTATTGGCCCACACTGACAGCGCCTTCTTCGTAGCCATAACCGCCTCCATCAGGAGTTAAAGGAACAGCACGTTGAAACAGCGTGTGCCGGAGAATCGTGAGAAAGAACCGTCGCACGCCACTTTCAATAATACAAAACCCGTATGAAAACACAACCACTTATGCACCACTAGCGATTTTAGGGCAATTACGGCGACCTTGACGAAAATACAATGCTATGCTATTGTCTCCTTGGAAATGAGTCCTTCCTCCCCGATTAACCTGATGAAAAGGAAAAAGCATCATGCGCATTCCAGTGCGGCTCGACCAACTTTGTGAGATTGCGTACCTCGCAGGTGGTGTTATGAAGACCTACTTTACGCATTTCGGTATGGAGCGCGTGGTGAAGACCGACACGACCCCGCTCACGGCGGCCGATACCGAGATCAATGCCCTCGTGATCAGCCACATCCGCAAGCTTTCAACCGAAGTCGACATCGTCGGTGAAGAAGAAAGCGACCGGACTGACAGTCCGTGGCAGATCATGTGCGACCCCGTCGACGGCACGTTTCCCTACACGTGGGGTATGCCGGTGGCGACGTTCATGCTCGGTCTCATGTACCGACGCGAGCCAGTGATGGGTGTCATCTACGACCCCTTCACCGACCGCATGTACTCCGCCCAAAAAGGCAAGGGCGCGTGGCTGAACATGACGCGGCTCAAGGTTTCGCGCGTGGCAACGCGCAAAGACCGACCAATCGTCGGGTACGTGTCTTGGCCTAATGACCCTCCAGGCGCCTGCCCGTACAACGTCCTTAAGGTCTGTCAGTACCTCGAG
>MFMI01000008.1:701-26973 GCA_001783465.1 Candidatus Kaiserbacteria bacterium RIFCSPLOWO2_02_FULL_54_13 | reverse complement strand
AACATCTGCAGCATCGGTTACATCGAGGTCGCGGTCGCGACGGGCGAATTCGCGGGGACGGTCTTCCCGGGCACCAAGCATCATGACACTGCCCCCGGCCACATCATCGTGACGGAGGCAGGCGGCAAGGTGACGGACATCTTCGGCGAACCGCTACACTACAGCGACAACAAAATTGCCGGGCATTTGATGTCCAACGGGCACATCCACGACCTCCTGGTCGAAGCGGTGAAGGCCTGCAATTGACGCGAGTCCAAGCGCGGACGACAGAGGGAATCCCTTGTCGCCCGCGCTTTCTATTTTAGGACCGAGTTGTTAAGCTATGTTCGTGTCGTATTCTCAAAAAAATATCCTGACCTTGCTCGAAAGCGGCAAGGTACCGGGAGAAAATAAGTCGCCACTCCACATTGAGACAGTCATTTCCAATGTGTTCGTTTTTGATGACACCGTGTATAAGCTTTACAAAAACGACAACGATTTTTTCAATAAAGGGTTCCGCGACCTATCAGACAGAGACGCACGTTTCAACTTCACAAAACGTGACTTTGAATGGAATCATTCTCTCAGTCCGTCTATCTACCTTGAACTGAAAGGGGTGAGGGTGCACGACGACCAATTACAGTTCACAAAACTTATCGATGCGGCGGAGGAGCTCCTTATCGTCATGAACCGTGTTGATGCGAACGATGTGTTGTTCGAGAAGTTGATGCGCGGCGAAATAACAAAAGACGAGGCGTTCACCATGGGCAAGCAACTTGCACAAACCCTAAAACAGGCAAGGACGGTCAAGGTGGAGGGTCATAATTATCATCAGCTATTTGCCGATAGGATCAAAGATCTGCGAGAGTGGATGCAGTCGGTAACTGAACACATCAGCAAAGAAGAATCATCGGAATATTGTGATTTTTTGGAGGCCTTTCGCAACAAGAATCGTAAGCTGTTTGAAGGCCGTTTGAGCAATGAACTTGCGCACAGCGGTGACTCCCATAGTCAAAATGCTATTTTTTCGAATGGGACACTCTATTTGATAGATACCTTCCCTCCGAAAGAAGAGTGGCTTATTGAGCATCAGTTAATGCCTCTATACCGTATCGGTGCAGATATTTGGGGCCTTAGCGGTGACAAGGGACTTTTTGACTCTTTTGTCGCTGGCTACGAAAATGAAGGAGGGCTTAAAGTTGATCATGATTTGGATTCTTTCTTTGTCATCTATGCTTCTGCGATCATGGTGTCATATCTTTACATGCTCCAGAGAACAGATACGGACAAAAAGGAAGCGGCAAAACGTCTTCATGAATTTATTCGTAAGTATTATGAATCCTCAATGCATTAGCGGTGCGGGGGACAACGTCAGAACTTCGGACGCATGCGGATACCGCGGATAGTCCGCGTGGTGAAGTAGAGCGCGATGAGCGAGAGGAGTGCAAGCGCTTCAACGTAAATGAAAGAGGGTTCAAAGATGCTCACTCCCGCACGATAACGGTCAATGGCGGTGATGCCGAAGAGGATGGTGCCAGCGGTGGCGATACACGCGTTCGTCCAATGTATCCCGTGCTGTGCCGGATTCGTCACTCCAGCCGCAATGACCAACAGGACGGCGGACATGACCGAGCCGGCCGTAGAGAGCGGGAGGTCCGCGCCGGTGGATTGCGCGACGATAAGCACAATCGCACTCACAACGAAAATGACCCGCGTTTCATCGCCGTGATAATGCGGTATTTCGCGGCGCGGGGGAACACTTATGATACTTGCTTTCGTATCCCCGCCCCCCTCGGAATCCCCGTCGGAGTCCATGCCCCCAGTATACGCTTTATGGAATATGCGCAAGTGCTAGAGAAGAACAGTCGCTTGGTTGCGAGAGACTTCGGCCACCCCGCCATCTGGAAGCCGGAAATCAGATATCTGACCATCTGAAGTCCTGATATGCATCTCGCCTTCTTTCAGTTCAGAAACGAATGCCTCGTGCTCGGCGAGAACCTGGAACACTCCCTCGCTCCCGGGAAGAGAGACAGAGATCACCTTTCCGTCAAAGAGATTTTCTCCGACTTTTGCGACCGTAAGGTGGAACGTTTTCATATCCTTCACTCCGTTCAGGACCTCCGCTACGCGGAGACTTGATCTATCCCTCCTTTCATATAGAACGCCTGCTCCGGCTTATCGTCGTGCTTCCCTTCTACAATCTCTTTAAAACCGCGCACGGTTTCTTCGCGCGAGACATATTGGCCAGGGGTACCCGTAAATGGTTCGCCGACGTAGAACGGCTGTGAAAGGAATTTCTGGAGCTTGCGCGCGCGATAGACCGTTTGGCGGTCGTCGTCAGAGAGTTCTTCAATGCCGAGAATGGCGATGATGTCCTGCAGGTCCTTGTAGCGCTGGAGCACCTGCTTCACGGTGTTGGCAACGCGATAGTGCTCGGTCCCAACGATATCGGGAGTGAGCGCCGCAGAAGACGACTCCAGAGGGTCAATCGCCGGATAGATGCCAAGCGAGGCGAGTGCGCGGGAGAGTACGACGGTGCCGTCCAGGTGGGCGAAGGTCGTCGCGGGCGCCGGATCGGTGAGGTCGTCTGCGGGGACATACACCGCCTGCACGCTGGTGATGGAGCCCTTCTTGGTTGAAGTGATGCGCTCTTGGAGCTTCCCCATCTCTTCAGCGAGAGTCGGTTGGTAACCCACCGCGCTCGGCACGCGACCAAGCAGAGAGGAAACTTCGGAGCCCGCCTGGATGAAGCGGAAGACGTTGTCCATAAAGAAGAGGACGTCCTTGCCACCCTCGTCGCGGAAGTATTCTGCCTGCGTAAGCCCCGAGAGCGCGACACGGGCGCGAGCGCCCGGGACTTCGTTCATCTGGCCGAACACGAGCGCCGTCTTCGCGAGCACTCCGGACTCTTCCATCTCGTGATAGAGATCGTTGCCTTCGCGCACGCGCTCGCCGACACCGGCGAAGACGGAGTAGCCGCCGTGCTCGGTCGCGACGTTTCGGATGAGCTCCTGGATGAGCACCGTCTTACCGACGCCTGCGCCGCCGAATAAACCGACTTTCCCTCCCTTCAAAAATGGAATGATAAGGTCAATCGCTTTGATTCCCGTTTCAAACACTTCGGCCTTCGTCGTCTGCTCGTCAAAGGTGGGCGGAGCGCGATGGATAGGGAGACGCTTCACATCCTTCTCCATCGGCCCTTTCCCATCAACCGGGTCGCCGAGCACGTTAAAGAGCCGTCCGAGCGTGACTTCGCCCACAGGGACGGAGATTGGCGCACCCGTATTCCGCACCTCCTCGCCGCGAGCGAGCCCCGCTGTCTCGTTGAGCGAAATGGCGCGCACGCGGTCCATGCCTTGGTGCGAGGCGACTTCAAGCGTGATGCGGCCGTGCGTGCCGCTCTTCTCAATAATGAGCGCGTCGCCGATAGCTGGCCTGCGGCTGTTTGAATCCTCCGTTGGAAAATGCACGTCCACGACCGGCCCGATGATTTCTATAATGACTCCGTTCACCCCGTTAGAAATAGCGGGATTTTTGTGTTCATTTTTATTTATATTTTCATTTCTAACGGGGTTCATATTATTTTTCTTGATTGTTAAAATATTCATGCATCTTCACAAGCGCTTTGTCTCTCATTCCTGTCACGCGCCATTCCTCCTTATCTTTTTCCGCCATTTTTGCCCGAGTTATCTCATATCCATCATTGATGAAAACGGTATCCCAGCCGAAACCGCTTGCTCCATCGGGCTCCACAGCAATCGTACCGTCCATCTCGCCGGTAAAAGTCCGCATATTCGTACCGTCATAGAGTGCAAATATAATCTCAACGTGCGCGCGCCTATCGCCAATTTGGGTTGCTAAATCACAGATGCCCTGATCCCCTAAAGCCTCGACGAACCATTTGATAAACGGACCAGGCATTTTTTTCAACGCGAGTAAGACCAGCGAGACATCTTCGACTAGTACGGGCTTCTGGGCGTGTTCATAAGCTCGTTTCGCTTTATCTTCAACCACCTCTTGTAAATCTAAACTCTGGATTTCCGGAAGGTCTAACTTTACGTGTTCAAATGGGCGCTTGAAATAATCGCTCAAGAATTGGGCTTTTGCCGCATTTCCAGTGATAAAAGTAATTGATTCCATATTTATTTAGTTAAAACGATTTGTCCACAGAGTTCATTGACTTCCCATTCTGTATGCCCTATGATACCGGTACAAACGGCTTCGGCCCTCCCCGCAAGGGGTAAAAATGAAAGACGGTTCATGGCAGTAATGCTTTGAGCCGTTTTTTCATTTCAACAAACTCAATTTCAGAAACCGTTCCAATACGGTAATACAGGCGCTTTGCATCTACAAGGCGAATCTGAGAAAGTATAGCGGTGCTTGTTGTATCGTTTAAGGTGAATGAAAAATAATAGACACTTTTCTTCTGATTCTTCGTTAGCGGAATACCCCAGCAAATCTCCTTATTGAATTTTCTGATGACCACGACTGGTCGCAAATATTGCTCACCGCGTCCATCTTGTTCGAATCCGATATTTGCACCAAGTGCCGCAAACCACACTTCGCCTTCTCGAAAGAATGGTCGCGCTTTTTCATTATGTACTTCCGTCTTTCCCTTGAACCATTTTGTAAAATCTTTCCACATATTCAAGTGGTGAGGGCTTCGCGGCCGCCGACGATCTCGGAGACCTCGCGGGTGATGCCCGCCTGGCGGATTTTGTTGAAAAGGCGCGTGAGGTCGTGTGCGACCTCGCGCGATTTATCCGAAGCGTTTTTCATCGCCACCATGCGCGCGGAATGTTCTGACGCTTTCGCTTCAAGCAAGAAGTGGTACAGCGAGACGGAGACGAGGCGCGGGATGAGATAATTCAATACTTCTTTTCCGTCCGGTTCAATAGAATATGCCGCGGGAGACTCTATGGGTCCGAGCTCGCTCCACTTCCCTTTCACCGGCACGATGTCTCTGACGAGTTGTTCAATATTCGCGAGCGTGAGCGGGAGCAAACGGCGCACGGCGGGTACTTGTTCAAACGTTGATTTGAAGTTGCTGTACGCGACCAGCACCTCATCATAGGTTTCTTTCATGAACTCTTGTGAGAGCTCCGCCGCAAGCTCCTCCATAACAGAGAACTCAACGACATCTTGCTTGTTCTCAAATGCACGCGCGATGCGGTAGCCGCGGCGTGCGAAGTATTCTTCGCCTTTCTTGCCGTAGGCATACACCGTGACGGCCGCGACCGGGTACGCGGCCACCGCTTCGGCCGCCGCCTTGATGACGCCGCTGTTGAGCGCGCCCGCGAGTCCCTTGTCGCTTGTGAGGATGACAAGCGCACAGCGCTCCGCCCGTCGCACATGCGCGAGCGGATGCCGCATGATATCGGCGCTTCCAGAGAGCCGCGCGAGTATAGAGAGAGCCGCGCGCGCATAGGGCCGACCGGCGAGCGCGGTGCTCTGCGTTGTGCGCATCTTCACCGCCGAGACGGCTTCCATCGCGCGCGTTACCTTGTGCGTACGCTCTGTGGCTTGTATCTTCGTTTTAATATCTCGTAAAGCCATATTTACGTACGAGCACTCGATGTCTCGGAACCGTGACGGGCAACAAATGTATCCAATTTCTCACGAAGCGTTTTCTCCAATTGTCCACTAATCTCCTTTGACTCGCCGATAGCGGCGAGAACATCCGGCGCTTCTCGCGAGAAATATTCCTGCAGTGTTGCTTCAACAGCGCCCACTTCTTCGGGAGAAAAAGCGTCCAGATAGCCGTTCGTCGCCGCAAAGATGACTGCGGCTTCCATATGGAACGGGAGCGGCACGCCGCGCCCCTGATTCAGAACTTCGGTCATACGGCGGCCGGCATCAATGCGCTTCTTCGTCTCGGCGTCCAGGTCGGATGAGAATTGCATGAATGCCTCCAGCTCGCGGAACTGTGCGAGCTCCAGCTTAATCTTGCCTGCGACCTTTTTCATCGCCTTCGTCTGCGCCGAAGAGCCGACACGCGAGACCGAGATGCCGACATTTATAGCCGGACGCTGGCCTTTATTGAAAAGGTTCGCTTCTAGATAGATTTGGCCGTCGGTGATGGAAATGACATTCGTTGGGATATACGCCGAGACATCTCCTTCCTGTGTCTCAATAATGGGGAGCGCGGTCAGCGACCCTCCTCCCCTCTCTTTGGAGAGTTTCGCGGCGCGCTCCAGAAGACGCGAATGCAGGTAGAAAATATCGCCCGGATACGCTTCGCGGCCCGGCGGACGGCGCAGGAGAAGTGACATCTGACGATACGCGACCGCCTGCTTACTAAGGTCGTCATAAATGACGAGAGCATCTCTTCCCTGCTCCATAAAGTACTCGCCGATAGTCGCGCCCGCGAAAGGCGCGAGGAACTGGAGTGCGGCTGGAGCGGAGGCGGGCGCCGTAACGATAATGGTGTATTCCATAGCGCCGCGTTCTTCAAGCTCGGCGACGAGCTTTGCCGTCTTTGACTCTTTCTGACCGATAGCGACATAGATGCAGACGGGGCGAGTGCTAGCCGGCTCGTTCTTCTGGTTGATGATGGTATCAATCGCGATACTGGTCTTGCCGGTCCCGCGGTCGCCGATGATGAGTTCTCGCTGGCCGCGGCCGATCGGTATCATCGCATCAATCGCCTTCACTCCCGTATGCAAAGGAACATTTACCGGAGCGCGGTCTATGACTCCGTATGCTTCGCGCTCAATGGGTCGCATTTCTGTCGCTCCTGAAGACCCCTTGCCGTCAACCGGTTCGCCGAGCGGATTCACGACGCGGCCGACAAGCGGCTCGCCGACCGGGATTGAGAGCAGGCGATTCAGCCGGCGCACGAGCATCCCTTCATAAATCTTTGAGGCGTCGCCGAGAATAACCGCGCGCACGCCGTCCTCCTCCAGATTCAACACGAGACCGTAGACCGGACTTGGGTCCTTGAGCGCTTCGGCGAGCGTACGGTCAAACGTAGGGTCAAAGAGCACCATTTCGGACATAACGGCATTTGAGAGGCCGTCTACCTCCGCGATGCCGTCGCCGGTCGCGCGTACGATGCCGACCTCTTCGGAGCCGCCCTGCGGGCTCCATGCGGAGATTTCTGCCTCTATTTTTTTAATAATTGATTCCATGTCAGGCGGTGATTTTTTTATAGATATCTATGAGCGCACTCTTGCCGGAACGGTCGGTGAGCATACCGTTTTCAAGCGTGCGCCATCCTGAAATAAGCGAGGGGTTCTCCGCCGCAGTCTCCGTCTTTGAGGAGAGTCTCTTCGCGCGCGCCTCCTCGCTTCGCAGTTCGTGAAGGACCAGCGGGAGAAGCTTCAGACGTCCGGTGCGCTTCAAGTGTGCGATGAAAAGGTCATAATTCTTAATCATACTTTTGTTCGTATTATCTTCTCGGCGGCAAGGATGGCGAGCCGCGCAACTTCTTGCTCGCTCTCGCGCCGCGTACGAGCCGCTATCTCGCTCGCGCGCACCTCGGCATCCTTCGTCACTGCCGCCGCGCGCGCTTCAGCCTCCTTCAAGAGCCGCACTTTCTCCATGTTGGCAGACTCGCGTGCCGCAGAAACGATGGCGTCTGCCTGCTCGTCGGCCGCGGCCACGCGCTTTGACACCTCCGTGTCTGCTCCGGCGAGCATCCTCCCCGCTTCTTCTGCATCTTCAACACCCTTCGCGACGACTCTCTGCCGCTTCGTGAGCATTGCGAGCACCGGCTTGTAGAGGAAGTGCCAGAGCGCGACGAGCACAATGCCGAAGTTCACCGCCTGCGCGACGAGAAGTTGCCAATCTACACCAAATGCCGCGAGGAGCTGTTGCATGCTACAAACGTACGGACGCTAGACGAACTTAATGATGAACGCGACGACGAGAGCGAGGATGCCCAATGCTTCGGTGAACACAATTGCGAGAATCATGTTTGAGATAATCTTGCCGGACGCTTCAGGATTCCTCCCGATAGCCTCCATTGCACCGCCGCCGATAAGTCCGATGCCGATGCCAGGGCCGATGACGCCGAGACCGGCCGCGAGCGCCATCCCGAGCATGCGTGCTGATTCTACATCCATATGTTGTGTATTACGTTATTAATGTGCCCCTTCGGGCTCCGCGATCGCGAGCTTGATGAAGAACAGCGTCAGCATCGCGAAGACGAGCGCCTGCACGAGGCCGATAAACATCTCAAATCCCATCAGTGGCGCCGGGAGGATATACGGTACGAAGTAGCTGGCGACCATTATCAACACTTCGCCTGCGAAAATGTTTCCAAAGAGACGGAACGAGAACGAAATGAGCCGACCAAGATTGCTGACGAGCTCGATAAGCCCGACGGCAAACCCGATCGGCGATTTAAGATTAACATACTTCCTCGCATATGTGGAAATACCAAGCATCGTGATGCCTGTAACCTCAATGGTGAAGAAGGCGATGAGTGCGAGCGCGAGGGTGAAATTGAGGTCGGTGGTTGACGCGCGCAGAAACGGCAAGAATTCTGACGAATGCACGAGGCCGAGCGAACCGACACCCGGGAAGAACTCAACCTCGTTGATAACCGCGATAAAGAGGAAGATGGACGCGACGAGCGGGAAGAAGCGCTGTGCGAGCGCCTTGCTCTCCAGTACCTCGGTCATATACACAAGCGAGCCCTCAAATGCCCACTCCACACCCGCTTGGAGCCGACCGGGGACAAGCGAGAGCGACCGGCCGAAAAAATAAGCGAAGCCAATGAGGAGCGCCATCACAATCCACGCCATAATGAGCGAATTTGTAATGGGGAAACCGAAAACGGAGCCCAGTTGCTCCGCCTTGAGAACGACTTCAATGCCTGAATGCATGTACACACATAGTAGCAGATACCCCCTCTTGTATGCTATATACTATAACCCAGTCTATTAAACGTAACACAATTCATTCACTATGGCACTAAATCCAGCTCTATCCAAGCCCCTTACCCTTTCAGCCGAACTAGAAGCGGTTGTGGGCAAAGGTCCGCTCCCGAGAACGGAAGTGGTCAAACAGCTGTGGGTATATATCAAGAAGAACAATCTTCAGAATCCGGCGAATAAGCGCAATATCCTCGCCGATGACAAGCTGAAGGCTGTTTTCGGCGGCAAGGGCGAGGTCACGATGTTTGAGATGACCAAGCTCGTCTCGGCGCACATGAAATAAAGGCAAAGCTGTATGCGCAAAGCCCCGTCCTCACTTCGGAGGACGGGGCTTTACGTTGTGAGAAATCAGCCCTTAACCCATGCAGTCGCACTCGGAGCACTTCTCGCCTGTAACGTGCTCGTGGCCACACTTATCGCACGTATTCGTTGTTTCAGGTTCCATGGTGGTCGTAAGAGATAATGGCTGATAATCTCGACCGTCCCAGAGTATAGCATGCGCTGTCAAGCGATTGTGGACCCGAGGGGTTACGATCCCCTTGCCTCCGCCATGCCATGGCGGCGCTCTACCAAGTGAGCTACGGGCCCTGCGTGAGGAAGAATAACATGATGCTATGGATGCGTTCTACTGCAAGAAGTAAGGCGAAGTGAATGCGTCTGCGTATTTACTTCTGCCGAGCGCCGAAGCAGAAAGCTCTGCTTACCGCTGAACTACAGGCCCGTGTGTCGCACTATAACAAATGTTTCTTAGAAAAAGCATACCCCGAGCTCGACTTAAGATATTTCTCAAATTCATGTGCTCTGGCTTTAACGACAAATGCTGAATACCAGATTATTTTATACGGTCGTTTATTGCTGGAGTAGCGAGAGCCACCATTGTTATGCTCTGATAATCTACGTTTCAAATCTTCAGTAACCCCGATGTATCGGCTACCATCTTTCCCACTTTTTAAAATATAAACGTAATACATAGGCCCCACTCCGCTAGTATAGCTTCGCGGGGCACCACTTCGCCAAGTAGTGAACACGGTTTGTCTACGTAATTTTCTGACATGGTGCTTGCACCGCGAAGCTCGTAGTACTCTACGAGCGAAGTGGTGGACCTAGGGAGAATCGGACTCCCGCCTCGTCAATGCGAATGACGCGTAATACCACTTTACTATAGGCCCCTTCACACGAAACATCCTTATCGCAGGCTGTCCCGCAATCGACGTTTGAGTGCTGTGTTCGCACCGGCCGAAGACTTGAGTCGCTTCTCGCGCACTTTAGCATCAGCCTGCGATGCGTACGCCTCGTAATATACCAAATCTAGCGGGATTCGCGACTTTGTGGCACGACTTAACCCTTTGTTATGTTCGGATAATCGGCGGCGTAGGTCATCTGTGTATCCAATATATAACTTTTCATCTTTACGACTGCGAAGTACATAAACGTAGAACATAGCGAGGTTGTTTCGTGTGAGGGGCTATAGGCCCGTGGAATAAAAATACCAGAAACGAGAGACGTTTGCTACACTCCAAAAGGCGAACGGGCTATAGTATACCGGTAGTACGTCCAGCACCATTTTGAACGGGATATCGTATAGTGGTAGTACGCGGCCATGGGGTGGCTGTAGTCCCGGTTCGATTCCGGGTATCCCGACATGTGAAAATGGTGCTGAATAGATCGGGTTCGATTCCCGATAGCCCGATGTGATATTGTGCTTGTGCGCGCTCTTAGCTCAGTTGGTTAGAGCGTCCGCCTCACACGCGGAAGGTCATAGGTTCGAATCCTATAGAGCGCACCCCCTCGACAGAGTTCGGGGTAAACGGGCCGGAGTATGCCGGTAGTACGCACGCTTCGGGTGCGTGTAGACCGGGTTCAATTCCCGGCGGCCCGACCAACATTTATTGCTTCCGAATAAAATAACGATAGACAATCAGTACATCTACCGTAAGTCCAGCAATCCCGATTATAGCGAGGAGGATGATGCTCCATGTCGGTACGTCTCCTCCGTGCGTTAACGAATAAACTGCGAACACAGTCACGTACGCGAATGCTAACGAACCAAGAATATCAAAATGCTGTGGTTTCATGGTGGACCTGACCGGTTTCGAACCGGTTACCTCCTCATTGCAAATGAGGCGCTCTACCAATTGAGCTACAGGCCCTGAGTGAGGTAAAGCGAATGAGTGTCCGCAATTATTCGCTTTCGCCGAACGAAGGGTATGTATCGAGTCCGCGAAGATAGGGGCCCGACTTCTCTACCCTATCATTTCTGGCCGATAATCTGAAGCTAATTCAAGTATTGAAAAAATCGTTCCAACGCGGTTCGATTTCTTGGATGAGTTGCTCCAGTAGTTCACGTACCTGCTCATGATTTTTGATAGTTCGTCGCTTAAGCGCAAAAAGTTCCTCGTGCTGTACATTCATTTCCTTCCAGCTGTGACCATTTTGGAGATAGTTGGTGACCATAGGAACCAATTTGTCTACGACGTAAACAAACATTGCTTCAGGATCTCCTTGGCTCTCGTACCGCTCAATGGCCTTGTGCAAACTCTTGAATTCTGGGAATTCCGCCGCAATGCGTATGCGCGCCTCTTCCTCGCGCTGGTGTTTTGTTTCTTTACGTTCCTGATCAAACACATAGGTATCGCCAGCGTATACTTCTACAAAATCGTGTACAAGACCGTATTCGAGTAGCTTGTTCTTATTGAGCCCGAGTTCAAGCGCATCATTGAGATACCAACAAAACATCGTCAGCGTATACGAATGTTCAACATCATTCTCCTTGCGAGTTAGATTGGGTGCGGGAATCACGCGTTCCACTGATTGGAAGGCGTGGAGAAGACGCATGAATTCCGCAACGCGCTCTATATCTGGTTTCTTCATGTTCTATCTCCCCAACGCGAGGTTGACCAGATGTGCGAGGAAGTCGCGGAACGTGACGCCGACGGCGGCGAGCGACTTTGGCAGGAGCGACCCGGCGGTGAGCCCCACCGCGGCGGCGCTGTTGGTCTCCAAGAAGTAGATGCCCCTCGGCGACACGATGAAGTCCGTCCGAGAGTAATGCTTCTGCTCCAGCGCGCGATGCATCATCTTCGCGATTCTCTGCATCTCTTCGTTCTCCACGCGCGTGAAGCGGCCGGGAGTGATTTCTTTTGTCTCATCAGAATATTTGGATTCGTAGGAGAAGAAGTCGCCGGCGGGAGGAATGATTTCAACTGTCGGGAGCGCGTAGAGCGTCTCACCGCGCAGTCCCTCTACGACGCCGGCCGTCGCCTCCCTGCCGCGGATATATTCTTCAACGACGACGCTCTCGGCTCTCTCGGCAAAAAGTTTCCGAATGGCGGCGAGCACTGGCGCGTAGCCGCCGACAATAGAGATGCCGACCGACGAGCCCCACGCAATTGGCTTCACGACAACTGGCTGATGGAAACTGCGGATGACATCTTTTGCTCCCGCTTCAATATCTTCGGCGCGTTCTACGTAACGGAAGTCTGGCGTGAGGAATCCGGCGTCGCGCGCACGCGCCTTCGCGATAACCTTGTGTCGCGCGAGATGCGAGCCGAAGGCGTCGGCACCGCTGTAGGGCACTCCGAAACGTTCAAGGAGTCTCTGTACTTCCCCGCCCTCGCCATATTCTCCGTGGAGCGGGAGGAGCGCGACATCTATTTGGCGCAAGACGCGCTCGGGCGCCGTCGGGCGGCCGCGGTCGTGCCATTGTCCGCTTCTGTCAATATAAATATCGCGAGCATCGTATCGCTCCTCTGGCAGGTTCGCGAGCATCGCCGCTCCGCTCCGGAGCGAGATCTCATGCTCGCGACTTGGCCCGCCCCGCAACACCCCGACGATGGTTTGCATGCGGGTAAGTATACCAAACACTTATGAACGCATAGCCCGTGAGCGGGCGCGGCGGTGGCAAGAGAGCGAGAAGCGGTGCGCCTCGGCGTTGGCGAGGACGGCATCGGCCTCGGAGATGCCGGCCGCCCGCGCTCCTATGACTTCGCGCGGACGGTGCCGCTCGTCTTTCACGACTGCGGCTACTAGGATACTGAACCCGGCCTCTTTAATAACTTTTTCGGCCTCTTTTTTCTGCGTCTTCCCTCCGTCCACCACGATTACTTTTGGAAATTGCCATTCCGGGTGTCTCAATCGGCGCGAGAGAATTTCTTTCAGCGACGCGATGTCATCGTTCTTTTTCACTCCGCGGATGCGGAAGGTCCGATACTCTTTCTTAACCGGCATACCATCTACCACAACAGTCATCACTCCAATCGCATTGGTCCCGCTCAAATGCGCCGTATCATACGCCTCAATCCGCATATTCTTATCTTTGACGGTCGGCTGTTCATAAGAACATCGAGCATCGTCTTTGATGAGCGAGACGTCTTGGATGTGGTCGAGCGCGAAGAGTTCGCGACGCGCCTCGGCGGCGTCCTCAAAACGTTCTTCGCGCGCGGCCTCGCGCATCTCGCGTTCAAGCTTACGCCGCAATTCTTTTCCGCGCCCAGAGAGGAACAACATTACTTTCCGTATTGACTTCCGATACATTTTGAGGTTTACCTTATTTTGTCCTATAGGCGATGTTAAGGTAAACCTCATGCCACGCGGGTACTGTCCGATTTGCGTATTGAATTCTATGTGTGCTGCTTGGTGTTTCCCCTTTGCTCCTACAGGTTTGGAGGTATCAAAGAAAGGAAAAATGCGGCGGATGAGGCGCAGGCCCTCGCGCAGTTGCGTTCCTGACGGGAATGGACCGAAAATAGATTGTAGGTTGTAGGTTGTAGGGAGTAGTGCTGTGCGATTCTTGAAATTGATACTCTTGCCTCGCACGACGAGCACGCGCGGAATATCTTCCTGTGTGATGACTGCGTAGAGAAAGGTCTTGTCGTCTTTGCCGTCCACATTTGCGTGCGGCATATATTTCTTAATAAGCGCGGCCTCGTGCACGAGCGCCTCCAGCACCGTCGGCGTCGGCTCAAACGCGACCTTGTCGGCCATTGTCACCATATCTACCACGCGCGGCCCGCGCGTCGTAATCAAATCATCGTCAAAATAAGAACGCACGCGGTCGCGCAGCGATGTCGCTTTGCCGACATACAGCACCTTCCTTCCCTGCTTAAAGAGATACACCCCCGGCACATCCGGCAGGTCGAATTTACTTAGTTCGCTTCTTTCCATACAATAGACAAGGTTTTGTACTCATCAAGATTCCCATATTCCCCGACCATAAAGTGCAGGTGTGGACCTAGATGTGCTAGCCAACCGGTTGCACCGCTGTGACCGATAATCTGACCTTTCTTAACGCGATCACCGATTTTAACCATCATTCCATTCTTTTTTAGGTGTTCGTATTCGGAATATTCATCATTTTCGTGCTGGATTTCAATAAAATTTCCGAGAGGTTCCATTGATTGATCCTCTCCGCCTGTGTCCGAATCAGATTTGAGATCTACAACGATACCGTCCTCTGTAGCTTTTACTTCCGTTCCCTCCTTACAAATAAAATCAACTGAGTACGCCAGATTACCTACATGTGCTGGCGACTCGTCGTATGTGATTCTGACTTCATTCGAAATCTCCACGGGATACGAATAGGTGTTTTTTGTTTTGCTTTTCATACCATACTATTTCTTTTTGTGACGCTTCAAAATTTTATCAAGATACTCGCCCGTGTGCGAGCCTTCTGTGCCAGCGACCTCTTCAGGCGTGCCTTTCGCCACTATTTTACCGCCCTTTGCGCCGCCGTCGGGACCGAAGTCAATCACGTAGTCGGAATTCTTTATGACATCAAGATTGTGCTCAATCACCACGACCGTGTTGCCGCGCCGCACGAGCTCCTGCAGTATCTCAATAAGCTTTTTCACATCTTCGTAATGAAGGCCGACAGTCGGCTCGTCAAGCAGATAAATCGTCTTCATCGTCTGCGAGCGATAGAGCTCGCTCGCTATCTTGACCCGCTGTGCCTCACCGCCCGAGAGCGTCGTCGCGTTCTGCCCCAGCGTGAGGTATTCAAGCCCCGTTGCATTCAAACTCATCAAGCGCTCGTTGATAGCGGGAATGTCGCCGAAAAACTTCTCCGCTTCTTCAATCGTCATCTGGAGCACGTCGTAGATATTTTTTCCACGGAACGTCACCTCCAATGTTTCTTTCATAAAACGCTTCCCCATGCAGATATCGCAGGTCACATACACCGTGGGCAAGAAATGCATCTCTACCGCGATAGAGCCGTTGCCTTGGCAGGCCTCACAGCGACCGCCGGGGACGTTGAAGGAGAAGCGACCGGGCTTCCACCCTCTCGCGCGCGCCTCCGGCGTGGCGGCGAAGAGGTCGCGGATGTGCGTGAACGCGCCGGTGTAGGTCGCCGGGTTAGAACGCGGGGTGCGACCGATGGGCGACTGGTCTATGAGGATAGCGCGTCCGACGTATTCGGTGCCAGTCAAGGACGCGATATGCTCTAACTTTGCTTCACGACGTGCGAATCGCCCAGCAATGTTGCGGTGCAAAATATCATACAGAAACGTAGACTTCCCGCTCCCCGAGACGCCGGTGACGCAGACGAGCTTGCCGAGCGGTACGTCAATATTCTGATTCACGAGATTGTGCAGGGTCGCCCCACGCACCTTCAGCCACCCCTTCTCGCTCGTGCGGCGCGTCTCGGGCACGGGAATCTCTTTTTCTTGTCGCAGATATGAGAGCGTGACCGAATCAGACTCGTTTTTCTTCGCAGTCAATAAATCGTCCAGCCAGCCCGAGGCGACGACCTCACCGCCGTGAATGCCCGCACCCGGGCCGATGTCTACGATATAGTCGGAAGAATAAATGGTATCTTCGTCGTGCTCTACGACGAGAATGGTGTTCCCGAGCTCTTTCAAAATAAGCAATGTCTTAATGAGCCGAGCGTTGTCGCGCTGGTGGAGCCCGATGGTCGGTTCATCAAGCACGTAGAGAGCGCCGGTGAGCCCGCTCCCGAGCTGTGAAGCGAGACGTATTCTCTGTGCCTCGCCGCCAGAGAGAGTGGCGGCAGAACGGTTGAGCGTGAGATAATCCAGACCGACATTCAACATAAAGGTGAGACGGCTCTCAATCTCTTTCAAAATCGGCATCGCAATATCAAACTTCATTTCAGAAAGTTCAATAGAATCCACAAAGTCCTTTGCTTCGCGGATAGACATATTCGTGAAGTCCACTATTGATTTGCCAAGTGTCTTATCCTTCTTACTCTTTAAATAAACACGAAGTGCTTCGGGACGCAAACGCTTCCCCTCGCATGTAGGACACGATGTGTCCGAAAAGAGCGATTCAGTCCCGAGCCCGTGGCATTCGGGGCACGCGCCGTAGGGCGAATTGAATGAGAAGAGACGCGGCTCCACCTCGGGGAACGACGCGCCGTCCTCCGGACAGATAAATTTTGATGAGAGCGTTTCTATCGTACCGTCGGCGTGCTGTATCTTCACGAGGCCGTTGGCCTGCTTGAGTGCGAGTTCAAGCGCTTCAGAGAGACGCTCGCGGGCGCTCTGTGTAGACCGCGCGAACTCCGTAACATAAATAGAATCCACAACTGCATCAATGCTGTGTACTTTGTTACGCTCCATCACTATCTTCTCGCGGAGCGAATGTACCTTACCGTCTACCACGACTCGCTCGTACCCCTTGCCGAGAAGGTCATAAAGGAGCTGATAGTACTCTCCCTTCCTGCCGACCACGACCGGTGCATAAATCGTGATGGAGCGCCTATCAACAGGGACGCCCATCACTCTGGATGCTGGAATCTGGGTGCTGGAGTTTGGATTATTCCAGCCCCTAGCTTCCAACTTCGAGAAGATTATTTTTATGATTTCCTCCTTGGACAGTCTAGTTATGGGCACATCGTGGTGGATGCAATAGGGCTGACCTGCGCGTGCGTAGAGCACGCGTAGATAATCATAAATTTCAGTCACCGTCGCAACCGTTGAGCGCGGATTATTAGAACGGCTCTTCTGATCTATGGAGATGGCCGGTGAGAGGCCTGATATCTCGTCCACATCCGGCTTCGCCATCTGGTTGAGGAATTGCCTTGCATACGCAGAGAGCGACTCCACATAACGCCGCTGGCCTTCGGCGAAGATAGTATCAAAAGCGAGCGAGGACTTACCGCTCCCCGACAGGCCGGTGATAACCGTCATCGCGCCTCGCGGCATCTCTACCGTAATATTCTTCAAATTATGCGTACGCGCACCCTTCACGGTGAGCCAACCTGCCCCGACCGCTTGTCGCGCGTCGGGGTCGCTCTTCTTGTTGGGTGTCTGGGTTGTCTTTTTCATTGGAAACTCCTGCCCGTGGCGGGGCAGGTACAGTATGACTATATCACAATTATTGCGTATTTTAATCTTTAGACCTATACTCTCCGTTGGTGAGCAGGGTGGTTCCTACCCGAAATCCCTCCCGCAAGCTTACGGGCTTGAGAACGGCAGGGGCTAGTTAAATGGATACCTCCGCGAGGAGGAATGGGTTACCGTGAGGAACCCCGAGAAAGTCGTCGAGATTGTTGGGCTCATCCAACAGATGGATCTCGGCGGCTTTTATTTTCAACTGCCTGAAAACGGTTTGCCCCGTTAGAAATCAGATTTCTAACGGGGTTTGCGCGTGCGGGGTTTGCGAGCGCGAGGACCGATGCCCTCCAGCTTATAGATTTCGTCCCTGATAAGCGCGGCGGTTTCAAAGTCTAACTGCTCTACAGCCTCACTCATCTCTTCCCTCTTTCTCTTAATAAACTCCTTCGGGTCGTCTTTATACGCAAGCGTATCCAACACGAGTAGTTCATCAATCGTACGCTGATGCTCCGTACGTATAGACGCGGCGATATCGTGAATTTCTTTTTTAATCGTCTTCGGCGTGATGCCGTGCTTCTCGTTGTACGCGACCTGTAGCGCCCGACGGCGGTTCGTCTCGCCGATAGCGCGCTCCAAAGAGTCGGTCATCACATCAGCGTAGAGAATCACGCGACCGAGGATATTACGCGCGGCGCGCCCGATGGTCTGTATAAGCGATGTCTCGGAGCGCAAGAAGCCCTCTTTATCTGCATCCAAGATGCCGATGAGCTCCACCTCGGGCAGGTCCAGCCCCTCGCGGAGTAAGTTCACACCGACAAGAATATCAAATTCGCCTTTGCGGAAGTTGGTGAGGATATCAATGCGGTCAATCGTCTTCACGTCTGAATGTAGATATTCGGCCTTTATTCCTTTTTCTCTCAAAAATGCAGAGAGGTCTTCGGCCATCTGTTTGGTGAGTGTGGTCGCGAGCGCGCGCCCGCCATTTTTAATAGTCTTTTCTGCTTCTTCAATAAAATCCTGGATCTGACCGACGTATGCACTGTACGGCTGAATTGTATGATATATCATACTATTTGCCGTGCCTTCGGAAACAGGGCGCACGACGAGCTCGGGGTCTACGAGACCGGTCGGGCGAATGACTTGTTCAACCGTTTGTTCTGAATGCTTCTTCTCATACGGCCCCGGCGTCGCGCTCGTGTAGAGCACCTGACCCACGCGCTCTTCAAATTCTTCAAACGTAAGCGGGCGATTGTCGCGCGCCGAGGGGAGGCGGAAGCCGTATTCAACAAGCACATCCTTGCGCGATTTGTCTCCCGCGTACATGCCGCCAATCTGCGGGACGGTGACATGCGACTCGTCTATGACGGTGAGAAACTTTTTGTCACAGCGCTTGAAGTAGCTGAGGAGGGTGAAGGGCGGCTCACCCGGCTTCCTCCCGTCGAAGTGGCGCGAATAATTCTCAATACCGCTTGTGTAGCCGAGCTCACGGATGAGCGCAAGGTCATGAAGGGTACGGCGCTTCAGGCGCTCGGCTTCAAGCGGCTTCTCTTCACGCTTAAACTTGGCGAGCTGTTCTTCCAATTCCAATTTAATATCTTCAATTGCGCGATTGCGCTTCTCTTCACTCGTGATGAAGTGCTTGGCAGGAAATACAAAAACATTTTTTGGTTCTGATAACTTTGCACGCGATACTGGGTCAAGTTTTTCTACATTCGCGATTTCGTCGCCAGTGAAGATAACGCGATAGATAACGCGCTCGTTCACTGGCATAAATTCAAGCGAGTTGCCGATAGCACGCAACTGCCCCGGATTGAGGTCGACGTTCGTGCGCTCAAAATATATTCCCACTAATTTGCGTATTAACGAGCCTCTAGTTTCTAGCTGTCCAGCTTCCAGTTTAACGTGCACCTTTTCATATTCCTCTGGGGAACCGAGACCATAAATCGCAGAAACAGATGCGACGATGATGACATCTTTGCGCGTGAGCAGTGCCTGCGTCGCCGCGTGACGCAGGCGGTCTATCTCGGCGTTTATCATCGCCTCTTTCTCAATGTAGGTGTCCGAGTGCGCGATATACGCCTCCGGCTGATAGTAGTCGTAGTAGGAGACGAAGTAGTGGACGGCGTTTGTGGGGAAGAATTCCCGATACTCCTGTGCGAGCTGCGCCGCGAGCGTCTTATTGTGCGCGAGCACGAGAGTCGGCTTATCATTCTTTGCAATAACATTCGCCACGGTGAAGGTCTTCCCGCTCCCGGTCACGCCGAAAAGGGTCTGATGCCGTAAACCGCGCTTGAGCCCTTCTCCAAGCTTCTCTATAGCCTGCGGCTGGTCCCCCGCCGGCTGGAATGGTAGATGGAGTTTGAATTGACTGGACATAGTGCAAGTGTATAGTGAATTCGGAGATTGTACACAAATCGTGCATCCGATTCACTTTTTCGGGAGATACGCCATATGAAACCGCAAATCCCGCATGTTTACTCGCGAGTAGAAGCGACAGCTCTATCTCCTCGCGACGGTTTGTACATTGAACTTCGTGACGGCACGTCCTTCACTCTTCCCCACGTAGCAATGGGGCGCGAAAATCTGTTGCTGAATGATCTGGTGCTCATCGATTTGAGTCACTGGAACGGAAAGGGGAAAATTGCCCATGTCTTCGTTTATCGGGAACGCACTGATCTTCATGGTCTCAATGAGGTCACGAATTTCAGTATCGGCGAGAACTGCGGACTCTCGCTCCCGACTACGTAGTATCGATTCCAGTTCGCGACTAAAACGGCCAGCCCAGAGCTGGCCGTTTTCTATTTTCGGTAATAATCGCGTGTGAAGTCTGCACGATATTGGTCAAAGCGTCCATCAAGGATGGCTTGGCGCGCACCTTTCACGAGATTAAGGATGAAGCTGACATTGTGGAGCGAGGCGATGATGGCACCGAGCATCTCGCCACTTCGTAAGAGATGCGACACATACGCTTTCGTAAATCCTTCTGTTCCCATGTAAGACATCGGAAGTCTTACATCTGGTAACGGGGTGAAGTCGGAGCGATATTTTTCGTTCTTGAGGTGGATGAGGCCGTGCTTGGTATAAATGGAACCGTGGCGGCCCAGCCGAGTCGGCGCGACGCAGTCGAAGAGGTCCACTCCGGCAGAAATGGCCGCGAGCAGGTCGTTCGGCTCGCCGATGCCGAGGCCGTGCACGGGCATTTCCTCCGGCAATTTCTTCAGCATCGCAAGCGCTGATTCAAGAGAATCATCCCCGTATTTTTTGCTAAATGACCCGCCGAGCCCGAAACCGTCAAAGCCCATATCCGCTATCGTTTTCGCGCTCTGCCTACGCAAGTCGTCGAACTGCCCTCCTTGGGCGATGCCGAAGATGGCCTGCTTGCCCGCGGCATTCATATTTTGCCGGTGCGCCTTAAGCGAACGCTCGGCCCACCGATGCGTGCGTTCCATCGCCTCTTTCTGATATGCATACGATTCGGTTGGCGCAGTGCATTCGTCGAAGGCGAAGAAGATATCCGCGCCGAGGGCGTGCTGGAGCTCCACCGAGCGCTCGGGCGTGAAGCGGTGGAGCGAGCCGTCCAGGTGCGAAGTGAATGAGACACCCTCCTCGTCGATGACGGCAAGCTGACCGTGCTGGCTCGCTATTTCTTCGTCATAAATTGACGCCGTACTTACTGGTTCATTTTCTACAAGGTTGAACCTTGTAAATTTTGAGACGGTTTTGCCGAATGCCGCGCCGAGCGAGAACACCTGAAAGCCGCCCGAATCGGTCATGGTCGGCCCCTCCCATCCCATAAACTTGCCCAGTCCGCCGGCATTCTTCACTATCTTCTCGCCCGGTTGGAGATAGAGATGGTAGGTATTTGCGAGGACAACTTCTGCGCCGAGCGTCTTCAATTGTTCTGGCAAAATACCCTTCACACCCGCCTTCGTCCCCACCGGCGCAAAAGCGGGCGTGTGGATAACGCCGTGCGACGTGGTCAACGTGCCCGCCCTTGCCTTAAGCGAAGTTGAACGGGTCTCTATCTTGAAACTGAAGTCAGACCTCACTGCCTGATCTTTTGTGCCTTCAAAAGCTCTACTTCAAAGACGAGCGTAGAATTGGCCGGGATAACGTTCCCAATCGCCTGGTCGCCATAGGCAAGCGATGCGGGGATGACGAGTACGCGCTTCCCTCCCTCTTTCATACCGGCGACACCCTGATCCCAGCCCTTAATCACTTGTCCTGCCCCGAGCGTGAAGGTAAAGCCCTCATCTCCGCGAGGACGCGAGGCGTCAAAGACGGTGCCGTCGGTGAGAGTGCCGACGTAATGCACGGTCACGGTGTCGCCCGCCTCCGCAGTGGCGCCCGTACCGACAACCTCGTCCTTCATCATCAATTCTGTTACAGGTTCGGCAATAGTGGGCATAGTGGTTGTGTTTGATGTTATTTGGGTAGAGGCTCCCGCAACTGCCGGATTTGCGGGATTTATAGAAGCGGTTTCATTTACTGGCGCAGTCGCTCCGAACGGCCAGAGGCCCGGGACAATGAAAAACATAATAACGACAGCGAGCGCGAGCGCCGTGGCGATACCGGTTTGTGTTGGTTGCATAGGCTATAAATTATAATTGAAGTACGGCAGGTATTATACCACGGTCATTCCGGCAAGCTCTCAATGAGCTTCCGCAGTTTCCTGCGCAATTCTTGTGGCGTAGATTCATTCTCCGTTATTGCCTCATCGGGGGTTCCCTCTTTTTGGGGTTGCGGGAATTTTTCGGCCATACCTTATTGCGAGAGGTAGCGCTCGCGAATCATATTCTCTACAGTAGCACGGTCGCGCCCGTAGGTGAGCGACGAGAGGTGGATGAGGTCGTCTATCTGCGCATGATTCAGAGGCGATAGGTCAGGCGTTTTCATGTCAAAGGGCTTCTGCGGCACGCCCTTCGCGAGAATCTTCACGTATGCATTGTAATTTTCTATACTTACGAAATCTAATACCTCAAAGGTTGGCGCGAATTGCTTGGCGAAGAATTCGGCGTCCTCTTCGCCTACGCGGAAGACGGCCATATTGCCCACGTTGCCGAAGACCGCGTCGCGCGTCTTCTCTTCTATTTGGTTGAGGAATTGATGCGCCACCGTGAGCGCAAGCTTATACTTACGCGCTTCCGAGAGAATGCCGGGGATGGAATCGGTTGTGACGTTCTGGAACTCGTCAATGTAGAGATAAAACGGCGGATACGGCGCGCGCGGATTATCGGCGCGTGAGAGCGCCGCCATGAAGAGCTTCCCGACGATGATGAGCCCGAGCAGGTTCGCATTCTTCTCGCCGAGGCGGCCCTTGGAGAGATTGATGAGCAAAATCTTTTTCGTGTCCATCACCTCGCGGAACTTAAATGATGATTCCTGCTGGCCGACAATCGGACGAATGAAGTCGTTGGCGGTGAAGTCGTCAAACTTGTTCGTGATGTATGGGACGATATTTTCAAGCGATGCTTCCCCGCCCGCCTTCGTCGCTATCTCATTCCAGAACTGATTCACGATGGGATTCATGCTCGAAGCTAGCTTCTCGCGACGGAACTCGCTGTTGGCGAGGACGCGCGCGATATCCAGGATGGTGGAGCCGCTACTCGGGTCCTCCATCACGAGCTGGGTCGCATTGCGGAAATATTGTTCAAAGGCGGGACCCATGCTCTCCGGCACGTCGCCGTAGAGCCTACGGAATATCATTAAGAGCTCGTTGACGATGAAGGTTTTCTGCTCGGGGCGCGAGAGGTCGTACTCAAGAAAGTTGAGACTGAAGGGGCGCGAGAGGTCGGCCGGGTCAAAGTAGATGACGTCCTTGTAGCGTTCGGGCGGCACTGCCGCGAGAACGTCTAAGATATCGGAGCCGTGCGGGTCAATGAAACAGCACCCGTCGCCGTTCTTGATATCCTGCATAATCATTGACTTCAACAGCCACGTCTTGCCGGTACCGGTCTGGCCGATAACATAGAGATGGCGCAGGCGGTCTTCGGGACTTATATAAATGTGCGCTTCTTGCCCGCGATAGGTATTTATGCCGAGGAGCGCGCCTTCCTGCGGGAGCGAGAGCGGCGCGGCCGCGTGCGTGAAGCGCGCCTGCTTCAAGTGCGGCGAGGATTCAATGCCCGAGGGCGGGAAGTGGTACATAGTGGTGAGTTCGCGAAGCGAGAGTGGGAGCGCCGAGGAGGCGGGCAGGCGGAAGGAGAAGTCGTCAAAGATATGCGCGAGCTGTCGGTCATTGGCCCGTGCGAATTCAAGCCGATTCCCCTGCGTATTCGCGAACTGATTGAATGCGGACTCAAGCTCTCCGAGCACGAGCCCCGCCGTACGTTCATCTTTAGAGGACACGACGAGTCGTATCGTCGCACCGACGATAGGCGCCGCGATTTTTTTCTCCACCTGTTCAATGTGCGCCTTATTCGCCTCTATCTGGCGCGTCTCGGCCTCCTTCGCCTTCTTCTCGTCCTTGGTCTTATTGGAGAAAAGCGTCTTGCCGACGTCGCGCGCGAACTCGCCGAGCATGGTCTCTGGCGTTGAGAAGGCCGGTGCGCGCTTCTCCCCCTTGCGCAGAGCCTGCAGAATCTTCCGATAATGCTTTACGTGCCGCTCGGCGCGCGGTTCAATGATAATCTGGAGCGCCGCACCCTCGCCCGCGCGCTCTATCTTCGCGAAGGCATTGGTGATGGTGTTCAGCGGGTCGTAATCAAAATCGGTGTAATCTTTCAGCGGGAGCGCCGGATTTTCTGCGAGGTGGGCGACCGAGGCGAGCGTCGCGCCGCCCGAGACGAATACGTTGTAGTCGTAGGGCTGGGGTACCAGATGCGCATCGGGAAATATCGCGAGGAGCTGTTTTTCAAAAAGATTTTTCTTCGCGTTCGGCACCGCCGCGTAGAATTGGAGCTCGGGACTGTCCTCAGGCACCGCGAGCTCAAGCGCGAAGTAGCTTGGCTCGCCGCTCTCAGCATCTTCAACCGACAGGAGTCCCGCATAGAATTGCTCCATACCGGAAATGAGCTCTTTGAGCGTCTTGGTACGCCCCTGCGGCTCCTCGGGCTTGGGCTCCGGGAGCGCGACCTCGTAAAGCGTCATATGAAGCGCCTGGAAACGCGGTGCCTTCTCATCAATGCCGGGCGCGGGGAGCCCCGCCGCAACGTGGCGCACGAGGTAGCGGTGGAAGTCGTCGGCGACGTGCGGGTCATGGAGCTTCTCCAAGACCGCGAGCGTGTTCTTAATCCCCTTCTCCTCCATCGCCTGCTCCAGGCTCCGTATCGCAGTCTCGCCCCCGCCAAGATTCAGCTCGGCGAGTATCGCCTCTGCTTCGCTCTTCTTCGTCGCCTCGCTTATGCGATACCCCTTCGCGAGTATTGCGGCGGGAGCGGCGTGATGCTCGTAAATCGTCTCTGAAATAATCTGCGCGCGCTCCGGCGCGTTCCCAGCAAGTTCCGCCTCCTTACGCATCACAGCCTCGCGCAAGTACGCAAGCTCCTCTTCGGGCGTGGACAACTTCGGCGTTGATTCCATTTTATACAGTATACTGCACTGGAATGCTTGATTTTATTTATGCGTGTATAAATCTTGACCCGATTGCGATTATCAAGACGGGGAGCTATCTCGGCATCGCGCTCATCATCTTCGCCGAGAGCGGGCTCCTCATCGGCATCTTCTTCCCGGGCGACTCGCTCCTCTTCGCCGCCGGACTTCTCTCCGCAGGCGGGTTCCTTTCTATAGGTCCGCTCATCTTGATTGTGGTCATCGCGGCGATAGTCGGCGACTCGGTCGGTTACTGGTTCGGCGCGAACGTCGGCACGCCGCTCTTCAAGCGCAAGGATTCTCTCTTTTTCAAACAGGAATATCTGAAACGCACGGAGCTGTTCTATCAGAAGTACGGCGGGAGAGCGGTTATACTCGCTCGCTTCGTGCCCATCGTGCGCACACTCGCGCCGGTCTTGGCCGGCATCGGTTCTATGACATACGGCACCTTCCTCCGCTATAACGTGATTGGCGGAGCGCTCTGGGGTATTGGGATGACAACGCTGGGCTACTTCCTCGGCTCTCTCATCCCCGACAGTGAGCGGTATATCCTCCCAATCTCGCTCGTCATCATCGTGCTCTCCTTCCTCCCCATCTTCATCAATCTCCTCCGCGGCAAGCCCCGTTAGAAATCTGATTTCTAATGGGACAAGCGCGCGGTCTAACTGCGATTCCAGAAGTGGAAGACCCAGTTCACGATAGCGAGCACGAGAGCGAAGAGGAGCGCGGTCCAGAAGTCGACGATGTCGAATCCGGGGACGAGCTTGGTTGCAAGCAAAACGAGGAACGCATTGATGACGAGCGAGAAGAGTCCGAGTGTGATGACATTTATCGGGAGAGTGAGAACCATGAGAATCGGGCGGATAAAGAGATTCAGCGCGCCGAGCACGATGGCGGCGATGAGCGCGCCGACGAAGGTTATCGTGACGCCCGGAACGATGTATGCGGCGATGCCGATGGCGAGCGCGGCGATAAGCCAATGGAAAAATATTTTCATATGCGGTAATTATACCAGACTAATAACTGCGTACATCACTAACGCGCCGAGGAGCGTCATAACGGTCGTCAGCGCGCGAGGATGGCGGTGGTGGCTCTCGGGGATAAGGTCAGCGGCCGAGAGGTAGAGAAAGGTGCCGACGAAAACGGCGAGTACGAGCCCGATGGCCGATGCGGGAATGGTGAAGAAGAGCGTTGCGGCGGCGCCGAAAAGCGGCGCCGCCGCATCAACGAGGAGCCAGCGGGATGCCTGTCTCCAGCTCCCGCCATTCTTCAGCACAAGATTGACGGTATTGATGCCGTCGGAGAAGTCGTGGGTCAGCACGGCGACGGCGACGACGATACCGACGACAGAAGAAACCTGGAAGCCCACACCGATTGCCATGCCGTCAAAGAAACTGTGCGCCGAGAGCGTGAGCGCGCCCAGATTGCCAAGGGCGCCCCTTGGCATTGGTATTGTTACAGATGCGTCATCTTCCGTGTGCGTGTGGAGGAAGATGACTCGGTCCAGGATGAGATAGCCGAAGAGTCCGAGCGCGACGAAGAGCGCGATGGTTGAAGCACTGTGGTATTGCGTACCGAGCTCAATGG
>MFMI01000008.1:0-640 GCA_001783465.1 Candidatus Kaiserbacteria bacterium RIFCSPLOWO2_02_FULL_54_13 | reverse complement strand
GAGATGTAGTTTGTCGCGGAACTTAAGCGCGAAGAACCCGCCGATAAAGGTGGCGACCGACGCGGCCAGTGCGATAAGAAGTACGTTCATATCGCGCCAAGCGAAACTACTTCAGCAAGAGGTCTATCGCGGCTTGGAATGTCGGGTACGGGTACGCGCCTTGGACGACCTGCGTGCCGATGACAAACGACGGCGTTGCGTTGACGCCGGCCTTTTGCGCTTCGGCCCTATCGGCGTTTATGAGCGCCTGATACGTACTCGTGTTTGCCTTCACATCAGCGGCGACCTTCGCCGCGTCAATGCCCTTAACTTTCGCATTCAGTTTGTCTATGGATGCCGCATCGCCGAACCCTCCGTTTTCTGCGTCCTGCGCCTCGTACATCGCGACGCGCCACGTGAAGTATGCGTCCGGATAGAGCTTCCAGACCGCACGGTTGTAGAGAGCGGCCGTCGTTGAATCACTGCCGAGAAACGCGAAGTCCATGAAGACGAGCTTCACCTTCCCCGTGTCCACGTAATCCTTCACCATCTGCGGCAAGGTGTTGAGTTCAAACTGCTTGCAGAAGGGGCACTGGAAGTCGCTCCAGAAGGCGATGGTCACCGGCGCATCTGCCCTGCCGATAAACGGGTCGCCGTCGGT
>MFMI01000007.1:5745-12746 GCA_001783465.1 Candidatus Kaiserbacteria bacterium RIFCSPLOWO2_02_FULL_54_13 | reverse complement strand
CCCGCCATTTATGACTTGAAGAAAATGTTGATGAGCGACGACATCCCGCCAACAGGGACATCCTTCGGCGGCGGCCCGTGCGAATACTGCATCTACCGCGAATCCGCCGGTAAGACACTCCAGGAGCTCCATGCCAAGAATAAGAAAAAATAATGACGAACGAGACACTCATCGCTTCCCTGAAAGATTCTGGAGCCATACGGTCGGCGACGGTTGAAGTCGCGTTCCGCGCCATTGACCGTGCGCGATTCGTAACAGAGGAATTGCAACCGCTCGCGTACGCGGATACGGTTCTGCCGATAGGCGAGGAGCAGACGATATCCCAGCCGACTGTCGTCGCCTTTTGTCTTGAATGGCTACAAGCTCGCACAGGCGACCGCGTGCTTGACGTCGGGAGTGGCTCTGGCTGGACGACGGCGCTCCTCGCGTATCTTGTCGGCCCCACAGGCTTAGTCATCGGTATTGAGCGCGTCCCCGCGCTTGTCGCGTTCGGTTCTAAAAATCTCTCCGCATATGCGTTTACGCATGCGCATATTGAACAAGCGGGAAATGAATTAGGGAAGTCCGGAGCCGCGCCCTTTGACCGCATTCTCGTTTCGGCCTCTACCGATGAGGTTCCGGAGACACTTGCACAACAGCTCGCAGACAACGGACGGATGGTCATCTCGGTGCGAAACGCCATCTGCGTCGTAGACCGTACCGGCGACCAGTTTAAAGTCGCTCGCCACGAGGGCTTCGTATTCGTGCCGCTCATCACCGAGGCGTATGCAGGTAAAAATTGACCCATCGTGGGCGAAGCATCTCGCTGGTGAGTTTGAGAAGGAGTACTTCGCCGAACTCGCTTCATTTGTAAAAAAAGAATACGAAGACGGCGCCGTGTACCCGGCACCGAAAAACATTTTTCGCGCGTTTGACCTCTGCCCATTTGAGAATGTGAAGGTCGTCATACTCGGGCAGGACCCCTACCACGGAGCGCGCCAGGCGAACGGCCTCGCCTTTGCCGTGGACGAGAAGGAGGCGGTGCCGCCCTCGCTCCAAAATATCTACAAAGAGATTGCAGACGATTGTGGCCTGCCCTTCGAAGCCTTGGCGAAGAAGGGAGATTTAACACGTTGGGCGGAACAGGGCGTCTTGTTACTGAATGCGACGCTGACCGTCCGTGCGCACAGCGCCGGCTCGCATCAGGGAAAAGGATGGGAACAATTCACCGATGCCGCCATCAAAGCACTCTCGGAAGAACGCGCGGGCTTGGTATTTATGCTTTGGGGCAACTATGCGAAGGCGAAAGGCGCGCACATTGACCGCAGTAAGCACTTGGTACTGGAAGCCCCGCATCCTTCGCCTTTCTCCGCCGCCTCCGGATTCTTCGGTTGCAAGCATTTCAGCAAGACAAACGAGTATCTGGTCTCCCACAACGAAACACCGATTGATTGGCTATGACTTGAAAATTGACACAATCTCTTCATAGCGTAATATTCCACCGTGTTCGTTTATAAGGAGGTTTTATGGTCAAGGTAGTCGGATTTCATTCGCCCGATGACCCTCAATGGTATGTAAAGGGAATTCGTAGAGAAGACGGGGCTGTTTTCTTAGAAATTGTGCGGCCAGCGCTCCCGTCCGTACTTCGTGAAATGCGAAAGGCAAAGGGCCGCAGAAGAAGTCGGGTGCCGAAGCCGACCCGCTTCTCCCCGAGTTTTATCAGGGGTAGCCAAAGCGTTCTTTCCATAGCGCTGAACGCAAGGTCCGCCTTTAATCTAAGGGCAACACTTGACCGCCTGTTTGAATCGTAACAGCGGTCTGAACCAGTTCAAAACCCGCGGGGGGGAACTCCGCGGGTGTTTTTATTTCCAAAATCACTTTACCTTACTGCGTCCTATAGGCTACGCTAAGGTAAACCGACATTCTTATTGTTGACCGACCGGATGCAGATTAGAATGTTTTTATTTTTGCCAATACGGCTCAAAATTGAGGATTTCTGAAACGAGTGCTTCGGCGGTCTCGCCTCGGTAACAAATGGCTTTGTCGTCTACATAGGCGAAGGCGATGGGCTTGCCGGGGTTGTCGCCCTCTACATCTGGTCGGCGATTGATGTAATCAACCGGTATGGAGAACTTCTCGCAATACATTTTGAGGAATTCGTCGCCGCGGGTGGAATGCAGGAGAATCTTGAAGTTCTTTTCTCTCAACAACGTAATCGCTTTTATTACTTCGGGATTGGGTTCTTGAATATCGTCCTTGGCGACGAACCCATTATACGTTGCGAGGACGCCGTCAAAGTCAATGGCGATAACGCGGGGATGCGAAGTGTCCATATTTGTTCAGGATATCACCAAATTTTAGCGCGCTCTTTGGGTGCACGATAGAGCCTATCGCCTTTTTGAACGCCGAACGCTTCATAGAATTCGGGGAGATTTGAAGCCGGTCCATTAATTCTATATTTGCCGGGCGAATGCGGGTCGGTGAGCACCAATGTTTTTTCAATTTCGGGCCGGTTCTTCTCTCGTTCAAAAAGCGCAAGACCGAAAAAGAATCGTTGTTCGGGAGTAAAACCGCCGACGTTTTTCTTCCCGGTTTTCATAAGATGCAATTTGTATGCATCGTACGCGATTGACGCTCCGCCGAGGTCGGCGATATTCTCGCCGAGTGTTAACTGCCCGTTCACTTTGAGTCCGCCTGCGACAGTGTAGCCATTGAACTCATTGATGAGCGCCTTCGCTTTCTTTTCAAAACGCATACGGTCTTGTTTTGTCCACCATGTTTTTCTATTGCCTTTGCCGTCAAACTTGGAACCCTGGTCGTCAAAGCCGTGTGTAATCTCGTGACCAATAACTGCCCCGATTGCTCCGTAGTTAAGGGCATCATCAGCACCAATTGAGAAAACAGGTGGCTGGAGAATGGCGGCAGGAAAGACGATGGTATTTAATCCATAACTACAGTAGGCATTGACCGTTTGCGGGGTAGTGAACCACTCTGTGCGGTCTACCGGCTTCTTGAGACGGCGCACCACCCGGGCATGCTCTCGGAGCGTTGCGCGTACCGCATTGCCGAAGTAGTCGTCGGGCTTGACCACGAGCCCTTTGTAACTGCGCCACTTGTCCGGGTAGCCGAGCTCGCGCGTCATCTGGTGGAGCTTCTGTACCGCCTTTTTCTTCGTCGTGCTACTCATCCAGTCAAGGTTCTTAATGCGCGCCTCATATGCTTCAAAGAGGCCGGCGACGACCGTTTTGATTTTTTTCTTCGCCTCCGGGCTGAAGTATGCCTGTACATAAAGCTTGCCGAGAAGTTCGCCGAGACTGCCGTTGACCGCGTTCAATGTGCGCCGCCACGCCGGTTTCATTTCCTTAACGCCAGAAAGCGCCGTCCCGTAGAAGGCGAAGTTCTGCTTCTCAAATTGTGCCGAGAGGTAACTCGCCCCTCCGCCGACAAGGTGCCAGGTGAGATACGTCTTCCAATCTTCTATCGGCTCTTTCACGAGCAGGGCGCTCACTGCCGTGAGAAATGCCGGCTGCATCACGACAACGCTTCTCGGCTTCGCGCCGAGTATGGTGAAGTACGTCTTCCAATCAATACTTTTTGCAAGCGCCTGCAGTTGCCGAAGCGATTTCTTGTGATACGTTTTGTCCACATCCCGCAGAGTCTCCTTTGTCATTGATATCTCCGCGAGTGCCGTTTCAATGCGCATCACCGTCTCGCGACTCTTCCTTGATACCGCTTTTGTTTCGCCCATAAGCGCGAACATTGCTTCAAGATGCTTCTCGTATGCGCTCCGTACGCGTAGGGACTCCGTATCGTCCTTCAGGTAGTAATCGCGGTCGGGCATCCCGAGGCCGCTCTGGTGGAGGTAGATGATGTACTTCTCGCTATCCTTTATATCCTGGTCAACCATCGCGCCCCACGGACCCCCACCGCCTATTTTTTCCAGATGAGCGATGGTAGAAACAAGCGATGGTATGTCTTTGATATTTTCAATACGCTTTAGCCATGGTTGGAGCGGCTTCATACCGAGCACGTTCCTTCGCTTCATATCCAAGCCGGAGCGATAGAAGTCGCGGACCATTTGTTCGGGCGCACCAGTCTTTGCAACCTTCAGTCTTTGCAGTTTTGTGACAATAGCGCGAAGTTTCTTCTCTGTGTCGTAACGGAGGATAAGGAACGAGCCCCAGCACGACTCGTAGGGCGGTATTGAATTACGCTTCAGCCACCCGCCGTTTGCGTAGTGATAGAAGTCGTCCTGCGGCCGCACCCGTTTGTCCATATCTCTCACATCAAATCCCCAATCCTTTTTCGCCATCACCGCATAGTACAGGAATGTATTATCTCGTGCTATCTTTTCTCGTATGACTGTGGAGGAAGTACGGAAGCGATATTTAGAATTCTTTGCCACAAGGGGGCACGCGATAATTCCTTCCGCGCCTATTGTGCCCGAGAACGACCCGACTACGCTGTTTACCAGTAGCGGGATGCAGCCCCTCGTGCCGTACCTTCTCGGCCAGGAACATCCGGAGGGGACGCGGCTCGCGAATTCACAACTCTCGTTCCGTGCCGGAGATATTGAAGAAGTGGGGGATAATCGCCACACGACATTCTTTGAGATGCTCGGCAACTGGTCGCTCGGAGATTATTTCAAAAAAGAGCAGTTGCCGTGGGTGTATGAATTTTTGACCGAAGAACTCAATCTGCCGAAGGAGCGGCTTTGGGTCACGTGTTTTGCGGGCGACGAATCCCTCGGGCTACCTCGGGACTTGCAGTCGGCAGAAATTTGGAAAGAGCTCGGTATACCCGAGGAGCGGGTACATTTTTACGATGCGAAGAAGAATTGGTGGAGTCGCTCTGGCACGCCCGATAAGATGCCGGCGGGGGAGCCCGGCGGCCCCGATTCTGAAATCTTTTACGAATTTACAAGCGTTCAGCACGATGTGGCGTATGGAGAAAAATGTCATCCCAACTGCGAGTGCGGGCGCTTTATGGAAATCGGGAATTCGGTCTTTATGGAGTACATTAAGCTCGACCCCTCGACGGGTTCGACAGGCTCACCGCAGGCAGGCTCAGGGCAAGTGGCGTTCGACAAGCTCCCGAAGCAGAACGTAGACTTCGGCGGCGGGCTGGAACGCCTCGCCGCCGCGACACTTGATAGCCCTGACATCTTTATGATTGATGTCTTTGACGCTCCACGCGAGGTGCTCGAAGCACACTCCGGCAAGAAATATGCAGACCCTAATGCAACACGTTCATTCAGGATTATTTTGGACCATGTGCGGGCGGCGAAGGTGATGTTTGACGCTCATGTGCGGCCTTCAAATACCGAGCGAGGATATGTGCTCCGCCGCCTTATCCGCCGGGCGATACGCGAAGTAGATAGGCTTGGTGTCAAAGCCCCGATTCTCGCCGAGATTGCTGGAGGACACACAGCCGAATTTGCACAAGAAGAGGCACAGTTCAGAAAGACGCTGGAGCGCGGTCTGAAGAAATTTAATTGGCGGCTGGATTCGTATATTCGGGGCACCAAGGGAGAGAGACGTTTCGAATCCAGTGAGCTTCCACCATCAATTGCTTTTGAGCTAGTGACTACTGATGGTTTTCCTTTCGAGCTTGTTGAAGAGGAGTCACGTGCTCGTGGCATGACGATTGATAAACAGCAATTCGCAAACCGGATGGAAGCTCATCGAATCAAATCAAGGGAAGGCGCGGCGACTAAGTTTGCGGGCGGGCTCGCCGACCACGCGGAGCAGACGGTTAAATATCACACGGCGCACCACCTGCTCCTCAAAGCGTTGCAGATGGTGCTCGGTCCCGACGTGCACCAGCGCGGCTCTAACATCACGAGCGAGCGACTGCGCATTGACTTCTCGTATGGGCAGAAAATGACTGATGAACAAAAAAAAGAAGTGGAGAAAATAGTGAATGAGAAAATCGCTGAGGGCATTCCCGTCATCCGCACCGATATGAAGAGGGAAGAGGCAGAGAAGCTCGGCGCCGAGCACGAGTTCGGCGCGACCTATCCCGATATGGTCTCGGTCTATTCGGTCGGGCCTCTTGATAGTGCATTCTCTATAGAATTCTGCGGCGGCCCGCACGTCTCTAACACAGGCGAGCTTACTGGCACGTTTAAAATAGTGAAAGAAGAGGCCTCCTCTGCCGGCGTCCGCCGCATCAAAGCGGTGCTAGAATAACCCGATGAGTCCCGTTAGAAATCGCAGTTATGGAGGTCGATATCGTTACATAGCGGGGTTCGTTATTAGAGTTAATTTCTAACGGGATGAGTTTCTTGGCGGGATTATTTAAGAAGAAACAGTCGGAGTCGGTCGTACTCATAGATATCGGCGCGGCTTCGGTCGCGGGCGCGTATGTGCACTATAAAGAAGGAGAAACTCCCGCTCTCTTGTACACACGGCGCCTCCCCATTGAGATTAGGAAGGAGGAGCCCCACGAGGCCGCCATGTTGCGCGCCCTTTCAATACTCTGCGAGAATCTTATAAATGAGGGGTCGCCGATTCTCGTACGCACGGTCGGCAATGGGAGCGTGGATAACATCCTGGTCTCCATTGATGCTCCGTGGCAGGAGACGAGCGTTCGCACCGAATCCTTTGAGAAGAAGGATGATTTCATTTTCACGAAGAGCATGGTCGCCAAAGTGCTTGAACAAACGAAGGACGTCAGGCAGAAGAAGATTGTCGTGGATGAGAGCATCATCGGCACCATTCTTAACGGCTACGAAACATCCGACCCGTACGGGAAGAAGGCGCACCGTGCGTCAATCGTCATTCTCACTTCGCTCATAGACCAGCGCATCGCGAGCAGTGTCACCTCAATTGTTCAGAGCGCCTACCATACGAAGCGCATCTTTCCTATCACCGACAGTTCTCTGCGTTATCAGGCGCTCTGCTACGCGTTCCCCCATGAGCACGACATGCTCATTCTTGATGCGATGGAGCCCACGACGTCCATCGCCCTTATTCGCCGAGGACTCTTCGTTGACATGACCGAAGTGCCCGCCGAGAGCG
>MFMI01000007.1:0-5721 GCA_001783465.1 Candidatus Kaiserbacteria bacterium RIFCSPLOWO2_02_FULL_54_13 | reverse complement strand
AGACTCTCCTCGGCGAACCTCGGCTCGCTCTGGCTCTCAGACAATCCCCCGACAATCGTGTCGGTCCTCGCAAGCCACATTGTTAGTTTCATACGGCAAATCACCACCGCCGCTCCCGACCTTCCGCTTCTCCTCATGGCGCTTTATTACCAGGCGAGAGGAAAGAGGTGGGGATTCTGACATCCCCTTTGTTTTACAAGATGCTATACTAGAACCCATATGCGCACACTTGATGACATCATACCGCCGTCCCGCCGCCGAGAGGCCGAGCCGCTAAGCAAGTTTACCGGCCAGACGCCACTTCATCGGCCGCCAGACCGGCCGGCGAGATTCCCCTATGCCACGCTTGGTGCCGTGGCGCTTGTCATTATCCTCTCCATAGGCGCATTGATGTATTTCTCTGCCGCCAAGGTTGACGTGGTGCCACACACCGTTTCCGCGGCGGTACAGACCTCACTCACCGCGAACGTAAGCGGCGGCGCTCTGCCGTTTGAGGTTATCACTGCGCAAAAGATCGCTACTCAAAGCGTGAAGGGGAGCGGTACCAAGGCGGTCAACTCCTTTGCTTCGGGCACCATCACCATCTACAACACCCAAGCGAAGGCGCAGACACTCATCGCGAAGACCCGCTTCGCGACTACCGCCGGACTCATCTTCCGCATCCGTTCGGCTGTGACAATACCGGGCGGTACCTCCTCAAAGCCCGGGAGCATAACGGCGAAGGTCTACGCCGACCAGGCGGGGGCCTCTTACAACGTCGGTCCCACTTCGTTCACCATCCCTGGGTTCGCCGGGATGCCGCAGGCCAGCGCGGTCTACGCGCGTTCCACGAGCAGTATGACGGGTGGCGCCTCGGGGAATGTCCCCGTCGTTGACACCTTTGTTGAGAAGCAGACACAAAGCGCGCTCATCGCCGCGCTCGCGCCAGACCTCCTTGAGGGCATTCAGGAGAAGATTCCGTCCGGATATGTGCTCCTGCCCGGCGCCGCGACCACAACCTACGAAGCGCTTACGCCGACCCCCTCTTCAACGACCGGCATGGTTGAGCTGAAGGAACGGGGCACCATTACGGCGGTTATTTTCCCGAACGGGGCGCTCGCCAAGGCGGTTGCAAACTCCGTCTCCGGTCTCGGATATCAGGGCGAGCCGGTCACGCTCGCCGGAACGGACATCCTCCTGCTCTCCGCAACGGACATGCCCGACCCAGAAGCGCAGTCATTCACGTTTACCCTCGCTGGTACGGCTTCGTTCGTGTACACGGTAGACCCGGCGCGCATCGCCGCCGTCGTGGCGGGGAAGACCCGTGCGGCCGCCGAGGTCGCTCTCACGAACTATCCCGAAGTCAAGCGCGCCGTCATCACATTGCGTCCGTTCTGGCGGAAGACATTTCCTCAAGACCCGGCTTCTATAACGGTCATGGTGGCCACTCCGTAGTCTGTCAGTCGGTTGACAGACGGATTGACGGTTTAAGAGACTCCTGCTAGATTGATATAGTACTTGCATGGGGAACATAAGTCATAAATGAACGAAGGCGAAGAGACTAAGACGACGACGGTCGGCGTCGTTGAGGAGGTGTTGCCGAACTCACTCTTTCGTGTCCGGCTGTCTGAACAGCCGGACACGTCCTCCGTAGCCTCGGGCGAAGGAGGGGTTAAGGAGGGCGACCATGCAGGAGAGCGTCCACTGGTTCTCGCCTATCTCGCGGGCAAGATGCGCCTGCATCGCATCCGCGTGCTGGTCGGCGACCAAGTAGACATGGTGCTTGACCCCTACGGGGGCCGTGCGCGAATCGTGCGCCGATTAACTTAAATAATAAATGAAGGTCAAAGCGTCTATCAAAATGCAACAGCCGGGAGATCAGCTCGTCCGCCGTGGCGGGCGTTTGTATCGTATTAATAAGAAGAATCCCAGACGTAAAGCACGACAAGGATAATATGAGAATAGCCGGTGTCACCATTCCCGATACGAAACAGCTCGCGTATTCGCTGCCGCTCATCTTCGGCATTGGCCCATCGCGCGCGCGAGAGATTCTGATGGCCGCTGGCGTCTCTGCGGCGAAGAAGGGGAGCGAGCTCACAAGCGACGAAGAGCAGAAGGTTCGTTCGCTTGCAGAAGAGTTCACTATTGAGGGCGAGTTGCGCCGCGAGATTGGACAGAATATCAAGCGCTTGAAGGACATCCACGCGCTCCGCGGCGACCGCCACGCGCGCGGACTCCCCGTGCGTGGCCAACGCACGAAGACCAATTCGCGCACGCGTCGCGGCAACGTCCGCAAGACGATGACCTCGGGCCGCCGCACTCTTGAGAAAACCTAGTATGAAAATACGAAGCACGAAATTCGAAGCACGAAATTCCAGATTGAATTCTGGGTCTGTTTCGAATTTCGATATTCGGATTTCGAATTTTAAATACCATGGGTAAGAAACGTATCATTAAGAAGAGCGGGCGAGGCATGGACGCGGGCAGGAAGGAACGCGCCATGAACAAGGCGACCAAGCATCACCTGGAGAAGGGCATTCTCCACATTGAGGCGACTTTCAACAACACCAAGGCTATCCTCACCGACGAGAAGGGAAATGCGGTCATCTCTTCAAGCGCGGGCGCGCTCGGCTTCTCTGGCGCGCGCAAGTCCACTCCCTATGCCGCGGCCAAGGTCGGCGAATTCCTCGGCGAGAAGGGCATGATGATAGGGCTGAAGGAAGCATCGGTCGTCATCTGCGGGGTGGGCGCTGGTCGCGAGTCGGTATTGCGTGCCTTCTCGGGCAAGGGCGTCCAGATACGTTCCATCAAGGACGTTACGCCCGTGCCGCACAACGGCCCGAGACCGCCTAAACCACGAAGAGTATGATTACCGGACCACGATACAAAATAGCCAAGCGCCTCGGCGCATCAGTCTTTGAAAAAGCGCAGACGCAGAAGTTTGCGCTCTCTGCCGACCGCTCCGCCAAAAATAAGAAGCGTGGCCGCGGGCGGACTAGCGAGTACGGCAAGCAGATGCTGGAGAAGCAGAAGGTGCGTATGACCTACGGACTGCCCGAACGGCAGTTCCGCAATTATGTGCATAAGGCGCTCGCCGCCGTGCACAACGCCCAGCCGAGCGACCGCCTGCACGAACTCCTTGAAATGCGTCTGGACAATGTCGTCTGGCGGCTCGGCCTCGCTTCCACGCGGCGCGGCGCGCGCCAGATGGTCGCGCACGGCCACGTACTCGTCGCCGGCAAAAAGATGCGAGTCCCTTCGCATATGCTCTCGGTCGGCGACCGCATCAGCATGCGCGAGGGCTCCAGGGGGCACGGCGTGCTGGTCGGCTTCTCGGAGCGATTCCTGGAACGGCCGCTCCCGTCGTGGCTCTCCTGGGACGCGAAGTCTATGGAGGGCTCCGTTAAAGAGCGCCCGACGGCTGTGTCGGCGGACAGAGCGGGCGACCTAGTCGCCGTGCTCTCGTTCTACACGAGATAACAAGATATTTAAATTTTTATTGGTAATTACGATTGCGTTATGGAATACCACATCACACTTCCGAGTAAGCCCCGTATCGTTTCAGAAGAAGGACTGCAGGGCGTCTACGAGATTGACTCGCTGTATCCGGGCTATGGCCACACGCTCGGCAATTCTCTGCGCCGCATTATTCTCTCCTCGCTACCCGGCGCCTCTGTCACCCAAGTCAAGATAGAGGGCGTCCCGCATGAATTCGCCACGGTAGACGGCGTGCGCGAGACGGTGATGGAAGTGCTCCTGAACCTCAAGCGCGTCCACTTCATCCTCCACGGCGATGAACCGCAAACCATCTCGCTTATGGCGAAGGGCGCGGGCGAAGTCACGGCAAAAGATTTTAAACTCCCGTCCCAAGTTGAAATTAAAAATACCGAACAGCACATTGCCGACCTCTCGGGCAAGGCGGTGCTGGAGCTGGAGGCGACTATTGAGCGCGGCCTCGGCTACGTGCCGCGCGAAGTGCTCACCAAGGACAAGGTGGACATCGGCACCATCGCACTGGACGCTACCTTTACCCCTATCCGCCGTGTGAATTATGATGTGGAAAATATGCGCGTCGGCGACCGCACCGACTTCAATCGGCTCCGCATTCTCATAGAGACTAACGGCACCATCGCGCCGCGCGAAGCGCTGGAGAAGTCCATTGAGACGATGATTCACCAGCTGAAGGCGGTCATCGGCTTCCAAGAAAATGAAGCATCCTCCTCTACCAAGGCTACGGAGGGTGAAGCTCTCGTGACGAGCGCTTCAAAGATTAAGGTCGCCGACCTTGAACTCTCTCCGCGCGTCGCCTCCGCCTTGGAGGATGCGGGCATCAAGAGCGCGGCCGGTCTCGCGAGGAAGACCGCGAGTGCGCTCAAAGAGCTTGACGGCATCGGCGACAAGGCAATAGAGGAAATTTCGGTCGCGCTCGCCGGGCACGGCCTCACGTTGAGGCCCGAATAATAATCATGGCGTTTACTAAAAAAGGTCAGACATTCCATCGCGAGACCGGCCAGCGCCGCGCGCTCCTGAAGTCGCTCGCTCGCTCGCTCGTGCTCCACGAGCGCATCTCTACCACGGAGGCAAAGGCCAAGGCGCTCCGCCCCTTTGTGGAGCGCCTCGTGACCTACGCCAAGAAGAATACGCTCGCCTCCCGCCGGCTCACCCAGACGCGCCTCGGCGACAAGGACGCTGTGAAGAAGCTCTTCGGCACCATCGGTCCGCGCTATGCCTCGCGCAAGGGCGGCTACACGCGCGTGGTGAAGCGCACCAGGCGAGGACTAAACGACGCCCGCAAGCTTGCGTATATATCATTCGTCTAATATGACACTCAACACAAAACCAGCACTAACGACGCACGTTATAGACGCGACGGACCGCACGCTCGGGCGCGTAGCGAGCGAGGCGGCGCACGCGCTCCTCGGCAAGCGCTCGGTGCACTTCGCTAAAAACAAGGCGCTCCCTATGAAGGTCGTTATCGAGAACGCGGGCCGTCTCAATCTCCCCAAACGCCGGACGGAAGGGAAGGTCTACACCCGCTACACCGGCTATCCGGGAGGTCTTCGCGAGATGACGATGACGGATATGATTGCGAAGAAGGGCATTTCTGCGGTCGTGAAGAAGACCGTAGACGGGATGATTCCGCGTAACAAGCTTCGCGCTCCGCGGATGAAGAATCTCGTCATCACCGAATAATATGCCGTCTAAACGATTTATTACTGCAGTCGGGCGCCGGAAGACCGCCGTCGCGAGCGTGCTGATGGTCAAGGCCGATAAAAATAACGTCACGGTGAACGGCAAGACGGCAAAAGAATATTTCAAGACCGACCTGCGCGCGCTCATTGCCGTAGAGGCATTTGCCAAGAGCGAGAGCACCGAGCACTACGCCGCGACCGCACACGTGCAGGGTGGTGGTATTGCCGCGCAGGCAGACGCAGTGCGCCACGCGCTCGCCCGCGCGCTCATCAAGACAGAGCCCAAGACCCGTGCAGTCCTCAAGGCCGCCAAGTTCCTGATGCGCGACCCTCGCGCCAAAGAGCGCAAGAAACCGGGCCTCAAGAAGGCAAGGAAGGCACCCCAATGGTCTAAACGGTAGTAATACAAAAAGAACGCCCGATAACCTCGGGCGTTCTTTCGTCAGCCTTCCGCAGTCAAAACACATGAAATGGGAGTTAAAGAAACTTTTAAGAGGCTGATTTTGTGATACGGTGGCGTACATACAAGCTAAAACATGAAATATTTAAT
>MFMI01000006.1 GCA_001783465.1 Candidatus Kaiserbacteria bacterium RIFCSPLOWO2_02_FULL_54_13 | reverse complement strand
GTACGCCACCGTATCACAAAATCAGCCTCTTAAAAGTTTCTTTAACTCAGCTTTAACATTGCTGTGCTCCTTTAGTTTCCAGGGGGAAAGGATTTTCCTCCTGCCTTTCTAACAGCACGGTAGCGCCTTTTTGGGATAAAAACAACCCTGCGGGGTTCACCCTCGTTCCTTCGGAGTCCGCCTTTCGCACAACCCCCTTCCTCGTTTTCATTAGGGAGTTGGTGGTATCGCTTCCGCTTTTTGATTCCGTGCCTTCGACTGGGGAGGAGTTCGTCCAAGCGCATGGACGCTCCTAGCGGAAACAGCCCGAGGCAAATGCAAATGCTTGCCCCAAGTGCCGTGAGTACACGGCACTCCTCCCACCCGTGCGCGCATGCCCGCTAAAGCGGCTCCCTAACCACTCAAGTGGTTGAAATCCCAATCACTGTAGTTTTCGTATGTAAGGGTCGAGTGCTTTTTTGAGGCGAATCATTGCATCAATCATTTTCTCCTGTACCTCTGGCCAACTTGTTTTGTCTTTGATTCCGCCCGGATAGTCAGGAGTCTTGATACGGCTGGCACGACGGTGATCCAATCGCTGCCAAACTAGTGGACCGCCAAATGCCGTCTCGATTTCCTTTTTCCGTGATTCTAATGTGTCGAATCTTGCCTTATTGAGTTCGTCAGAATCCGCTCCCTTGTCTAGATATAGTTCGCAAGCACCGTGGTCTTTAAAAATTGTAAAGTTGAGTGCCAGACCCGATTTCCCTCCACCTATACCAATCCAATGATCATACCGAGGATGAATGTTGTCAAACAGTCCTGTTTTTCCTTTCGCCCCTTCGAGTAATTGCTCCCAAAACTCCTTTCTGAGATAGTGCCGCTCCGCAAGTTTTCGCTTCTCCGACTCTCCTAACTTTTCTGTCTCTCGCGGACGAACTTCAATGGAAAATAAGGGGGCTGGCGGAGAATTATCGACTTTGACACCTCGAACTTTGATTAAATAAAAGGACACGTCTGGTGGCGTGTTTTCGTTGAGCCATTGGAATGTTTTGGCATGTTCGTCACGTGGATTTGCACTAATCCAGATTGCCGTTTTAGCTCCAACGACGCTCAAATATGTGAGCATTTTCCCTAAGTGATCGTGATCAGTTTTTTCGAGCTGATTCTCGATTACTACAATTCCATTTTCGTCCTCACCAACCAAATCAACATGAAAGTCACCTGCGGCGCGCTCTCGTTCAGTTATTTGTATTTCCAGACCAAGTTGCTCGTTAAGTGCATCGATGTTTCCCTCCATCCAAACCGTAAAACTCCTCGCTTCATGTTTCCAGATTTCCCGCACGTGGACATCTTTTAGTTTTCCTACTGTGTCTTTCATATCGACTTTTGAAGAAGTACGGATTTACGAGTAGATGAAATTGCAATCGGAGCCGATTCTCCTTTCAAAAACTCGTATTCAACTTTAGAGAACAAACTGCTCGGTATGTTTTTGAGTCGCTTTTGAACAACTTTGATTGCCGGCTCGGACTGGTCAATACCAATCCAGTTTCGATTGAGCGATTGCGCCGCGACAAGCGTAGTGCCGGAACCAGCGAAACAATCCAATACTAAATCACCTTCGTTTGAGGACGCCTCGACTATAAACTTTAGGAGGTCTATGTTTTTTTCGGTTGGATATTGCGGATATTGCGGGTCTTTGAACTCCCAAATGTCTTGCATCTTTTTACCATCCCTCTCATCGAGAAAAATTTTCTTGCGCGGTACGCCGTTCGATGACCATTCAATTAGGCCTTGCTTGTCCCATGCCTCCAAAATCGCCGGATCAGTCCGCCAGTGGCGGCCCTTTGGCGGCTTCATACCCTTCCATTCTTTGCTCGTGTTTCCATTGGAGGTTTCGCCCGGCGCGTGGAGGGGAATTGTCGTATAGCGTCGCCCGTCACCGTCGGTTTTCTTGAATAGTCGTTCCTTGTCCTCTGCAGTAAAGGGCATACTTGGATTATTCCAAGTCGGCGTCGCGGACTTCGAGTAAAAAAGTATCAAATCCTTTACGTTGCCATATGCCTTCCGGCTGAAATTCTTAGGATTGCACTTGATTCGTGTGATATCGTTTCGGAACATGTCCCGCCCGAACACTTCATCCATGATGAGTTTTACATAATGGCCGATTTTGTAGTCGATATGAAGATAAATCGAGCCGCGTTCAGAAAGAAGCTCGCGGAGGAAAATAAGCCGCTCACGCAAAAACTCCAAAAAGTCGGTGCCGATGAGCGTATCGCTATATGCGATAGCATCGCCATTGTTGCTACTTATAGTATTTGCTCGGTCGTCGCTTATTTTAAAGTGCCCGTTTGTCGCAAATGGCGGGTCGATGTAGACCAGATCAATTTTGCCCACATAATCATCGAGTAATGCTTTTAGTGCAGACAGGTTATCGGCATGAATGAGTTTGTTTCTTGCTCCCTCGCCGAATACAACGTGCAAGTCCGCGCTCGCCGTGTTTTCGAGGATGTCCCACTCAGATTTTTTATTGTCGTAAATAATCTTCATAGCGCTAGACTTGATAGAGGAACTCGCGTAATACAAGCGCGCTCATAATGTTCTCGTCTTTGAGCCGGCCGGTAATATCCTTGAACATTTTATTTTTGCCCTCGATATACAGAACACCGTCAAGAATCGCGACGGTAATTGCCTTGACTCCTCGTGCTTTGACGGTCGCGATAGCATCGTTGAATTGTGCGTTTTGATGACCTCCAAAGTCGGTCAAGAACTTCGCTTCTCCGATGATGTACTTTCCGTTGAACCGACCGATGAAGTCGAGTCCTTTGTTGTGCTTATAGTTGAGATGCTCCCGCGCGAACGCCATCATTTCTGCATCACTCCCATCCAATACGGCGTTTCCTTTTGCCTGCAAAAACGCTTCGAGCTTCAATGGATCGACGCCCAGAGATTTATTTCTTAACCAACGCTTGAACAGAGGACCAATCTGTCGGTTTGTTTCTTTCGGTTCGGAGGAGCGTGCAAAAATCTCATCAAGCCCCATCTCGTACAAGCGGCCAGCGAGACGATCGGCGGTCGCTGGATTGCGCTGCAATGCGCTTTTGTCTCGCTTTAGGTACGCGACATAAGAATCTTTTATCGGAAACAGGTCAAGCTTGATCAGATTTTCAAGAAGCGCGACGTTGTCGCGGTTTTTGAATGCCTTTTCAACCTCTTTCCAAAGACCGTTGTTAATGTCGCGTATCCCTTCGGGAATGGTCGGGTAAACGTGGAATAGATCGTCCAAGTAACTACGTTGGCTCGCGTACTCAATGCTCATTTCTGTCCACGGATTCAGCTTCTTTCTCATGTTCAAAGTATACCCTAAACACCCGAGCCCTGCCGCTCCATGCATTCACCCCCCCCGCGAATCCGCCGGAAGGCAAAAGAGAAATGCGCGGACAGGGCTCGGGGCGAGCGCCGAGTCAGCGAGGCGCGAGAGGTCATCGGGCGTGGTTGTGGGTAAAATAGGTTCGAGCTTGGTAGTATAGAGTCACCACAGTAGAGATTAAACCCACGCCTTGCTCGTTGTTTTTGAATGGGCCATACATTATGAACTTAGCTGATAATCCTCGGCACTCCGAATTGAAAGAATTATAGCATACCTATGTCAGAAAGTTATACACATGATGTCCACATTTAAGACATATTGTGATATAGTGTCTGTATGAGCACAAAATACGCATCGCTTATAAAGAGTTTGCGAATTCAAAGGGGGTTCTCCCAGGCAATTGTCGCTGAAAAACTGATTTTGTCCCGTCAATCCTATATGGCAATTGAGCGAGGCACCCGAGAATTAAGCCTACCGGAAGCAGAGAGAGTTTGTGATTTATATGGGATTTCTATAGAAGAACTATTGAGCGCCGCGATTCCGCAGTATGTGAAATATAAACAGATGGTCCTCGCCTTCCTCCAAGCATCGGTATCCGAACGAGACGGGCGAGTGCCTAAGACGAAACTTGCAAAACTCTTGTATCTTGCCGACTTTGCCTGGTACTACCAAAAAATGGAGAGTATGAGCGGTATGCAATATCTCCGTCGTGCGTACGGGCCTGTTCCTGACCCGTACTTCCGCGCGCTTGCAGAATTAGAAGAGGATGGAAAAATCACAATCGATCGTAAGGATGATGCTCTTCTCGTTCGTCTTGGTGCAGGTACGATGAAACAAAAACTTGATTGTCTTGATGCCGAAGAAAAAGTGCTCATAAAGAAAATCTCGGAAAAGTGGAAAGGCAAGCGTACACAGGAGATCATGAACTTCACGCACGAACAACTCCCTTACAAGCTTTGTGCTCCGGACGAGGTTATTCCGTACGAGCTCATCACTCAGGAAGACCCCGACCATGTCTACTAGTGTGGTGACCTCACGGGGAATCGGACCCCGGTTCCATCCTTGAGAAGGATGTGTCCTAGCCGCTAGACGATGAGGCCGTGACTGTTTTATAACAAAAAAAGAGAGGGGAGGGAAGTATAAAAAGACGGGTAGCCGTAACTACCCGCGCGGTGCGCAAAGACCGATTTATTTATTGAGGTCGCCGTCCTGCCGAGCATTTCTTTCAGCATCGCTTCGCATTCGTGCCGCTCCTTCCTTACCGAACATCTTCTCCAACTCCGTCGGCTTTGATGCAGGCGGCTTATTTTCTTTGAGAAACTTGGGATGTTTCTCCACGAATGCCTTTCGCGACACCGCAGCCTTTTCCAAGGCCGCCTGTAAATCCGGCTGCATGTTCTTGTCCATAGGTACTCTCTCCGTAGGATTGGACATAGCTGAAGTATGACAAAGGCAGTTTGAACGTCAATAGACACTACTGCATAAAGCAAAATCGGCGCCGTGGCGCCGATTCGGAGGAAGACTTGATTCAGACGGCGAGTGCGCGGCTGACTGCACGGTAGTTTGGTAGTTCGCGGACTACCGAACGTACCCTTGTTGTCTCCGCAACCAATTTGATCAGATAGAGGGCAAGTTTTCGGGCGCTCGTCGGACTACCGATTCGCCCGATGAACATTACCGCAGTTCCCCCCACACCGGACCGAACACTGATGTGCCCGGATACGCACATCTTGTTCAGCACCATGATTTCTTCGCGTTGGCGCGGCGAAATGTCTTGCCGTATCCACACGCCGACCGCAGTCGCTCTGTTTGTTTCAACGCGTGCAGGATAAACCGCTATGCCCTCAAAATATTTTTTCATTTCCAACTCCTTGTCCGATGTTATAGGTGGAGATGCTTGGCCGATGCCGACAGACATGTAAAGAACACACGCACAGGAACACAGCTATTAATACTATAGCACAAAATTATGAGAGTAGCGAATCCACGACCGCTTTCACCCCAGTTAGACGGACTCGCGGACTCGTGTCTAACGGGGCAGGCATCGCCGCCTAGGTCAGCAACTCATTAACCACGGCCTTGACATCGGAACCGTCTGCGCGACCACGAAGCTCTTTCATCAGTGCGCCGGTAAATTTACCGGCGTCTGCCTTGGTTGATACGCCGAGTTCGGCCATCTTTGCCTTGGCGATAGCCATAATATCTTCACGGTTCATCATTGAAGGGAGGTACGACTCTATAATAGCGAGCTCAAGCTTCTCGGGCTCGGCAAGGTCGTTGCGGGACGCCTTTTCAAATTGCCCTATGGAGTCCTTGCGCTGGTTGCTCGCGCGCTTCAACACCGTGATTGCCTCATCGTCGTTGAGGTATTCGTCCGGTTTTCTCTTTTTCGCCACAACTTCGTTCGTCATCGCAGTCACAAGCGACCGGAGTGTCCGGAGCCGGACCTCGTCGTGCGCGCGGAGTGCTTCGGGAATAGATTTCTTCAGCGTTTCGTGGATAGCCATATGCGCGGTATTATATCAGATATGAGTCTCTTCACTATTGCTCTCATTGTGCTTGGCCTACTCTTCGTACAGGGCATCGGGCTGTATTTCATATTCCGCCGCCGTGAGGCCCCGGTAGAGGAGGGAAGCGGCATGGTATTGCTCCAACAGCAGATGCAGGAGCTCGCGCGCACGCTGGACGCGCGCGTTTCAGAGTCGTCAAAGCAGATGCAGGAGCATGCTCACCGGCAGTTCACGGAGTCCTCTCGGCTCATTAAAGAGATTACGCAGGAAGTGACCTCGGTGAAGGAAATCGGCCGGCAAACCCAGAGCTTTGCCGAACAACTTCAGTCGCTCCAAGACCTGCTGAAGAACCCAAAGCAACGCGGCATCTTGGGCGAGTATTACTTGGAGACCGTGCTCAAGAACGTACTCCCGCCCGGTATGTACCAGATCCAGTACCCGTTCAAGAACGGCGAGATAGTAGATGCCGCCGTCTTCGTGAACGATAAAATCGTCCCGATTGACTCCAAATTCTCGCTTGATAACTACAATCGTTTCGTGAGTACGCAGGTGGGGAGTGCCGAGCGCGCGACTGCCGAGAAGGCATTTGTGAATGACCTCAAGATGCGCATCACCGAGACGGCGAAGTACATTCGCCCCGAAGAGGACACGATGGACTTCGCGTTTATGTTCATCCCCTCCGAGGGCATCTACTATGACCTGCTCACGAACCAAGTCGGCGGCGGGGAAGAGGAGAACCTCATTCAGCGCGCATCAAGCAAACATAAAGTCATTATTGTCTCACCGACTTCTTTCTTGGCTTACTTACAAACAGTGATGCAGGGGCTCAAAGCGCTCCAGATAGAGAAGAAGGCAGTAGAGATACAGCAGAGGGTAGGGGAGCTCGGGAAGCATATTGGGACGTGGCAAGAGTTCTACCGCAAGCTCGGAGTCTCGCTCGGCACAAGTATTTCGCATTACAATGCGGGCTACAAAGAGCTCGGCAAGATAGACAAAGATGTGTACCGCATCGCCGAGTCCAAAATCGGTATCGAACCCGAGTTATTAGACAAACCCACGACCGAGGAGTAGCGCTACTAGGTCTTTTTGATACAATAGCGGCTTGTTCTTTTTGATTTGGAAAGGAGGCAGAGATGCCCAGCAAAGTGTTGCCGGACGCACAGGCATTCGCCGTTTTCAGCGAGCGACTTAAACGGCGCGGATTCAGGAAACTCTCCCGCACGGAATTCAACAAAGACTTCGAGCGGCTGGAGCTCATCGCTCCATCGTCGCGCGAGGGGAGGGAAGTTGGCTTCGTCTTTCATGCGAATGGCCTTGCCGTATTCGTGTGGACGACCTTTCTGGCTCAAGAAAGCAGAGCGAGGGACAAGGATGCGGGATGGGTCCTCATTAAAGAAGGCGACGAGGTGAAGTATTTCTCGCATCCTCTGCATCGCACGAAAGATTTTCTCCACAATCTGCTCGGATATGCGCGCCTCGCACAGCTACGAGTCGTCAACCGGCCGAATTGTCCGGAGTGCTACGCACGAATGGACATTGTGCGCGGGAAAGGGCTCAAGGCGCGGTATTGGAAGTGCGATATACCATGGGAGCACAAAAGGGCGGTATCGCTTCCGTGGGACTACGGACTTCCACAAGCGGCATTGGACTTCCTCCGCCTCCCTCGCAAGCGGCGCGCGCAGTATCGCGCCAAGCTCCGCGCGGAGGGCAAAGAGCCCGGCGTAGCACTCCGGCACCGGAAGGGCTGGAAGGTCGGGCGACCCGAGAATCTCGTGCCGATGAAATAATGGGCAATTTTAGAGGCGGACTTCGGTCCGCCTTGTTTTTTATATAGGATAATGTTACATTAGAGGGACTATGGAAGTGGCCGTAATCAAGACCGGCGGGAAGCAGTATGTCGTTGCTAAGGGCGACACGATTTCTATCGAGAAATTGCCCGCGGATTTGAAGAAGGGTGACACAGTTGTCTTTAACGAGGTGCTTCTCGTAGACAACGGCTCGGACACGACC
>MFMI01000005.1:34972-35077 GCA_001783465.1 Candidatus Kaiserbacteria bacterium RIFCSPLOWO2_02_FULL_54_13 | reverse complement strand
GCGTGGTCGCCATGGCGAGTCTGCGAGGCGCAAGCGGGAAGGCGATTGCTCCTTCTACATATGCATATTCTTGGACGGTTGACGGTGCGTCAATCGCAAACGCCT
>MFMI01000005.1:32825-34866 GCA_001783465.1 Candidatus Kaiserbacteria bacterium RIFCSPLOWO2_02_FULL_54_13 | reverse complement strand
GAAGCTCACGCTTATCCCCCTTGAGCCGACGGTGCGCATGTATGAAAATGACCCCCTGCTCGGCCTGCGGTATGAAAGAGCAATCGTCGGCGAGTTTGACATCTCCTCTGCAGAGTCTTCTCTCTATGCCGCTCCGTTCTCTCTGCCGACGACCGGCGGCGCACCTCTCATTCGGTGGTTCTTAGACGGGTCCGTGGTCCAGACCGGCCCTTCTATAACGCTTCGGCCGACGGGGGGCGGGCGGGGGAATGCCTCGCTCTCGTTCGTCGCCTCGGTCGGCGACTTCGTCACTGCGACGGCGAATCTCTCGCTTATCTTCGGCGCGCGGCCGAGCACTAATTTCTTTGGCTTATGAAACTAAAATCCGAAATCCGAAATCCGAAATCCGAAACAAATTCAAAGTTTGAAACTTCTAATTTGAGATTTATTTCGAATTTCGTGCTTTGTGCTTCGTGCTTATTAGTCTTTGCCACTCCTCTGACTATATTTGCCCAAGGGTTCGTCCCGCTCGCGGAGATTCCCGGACTTACTTCTGGAGTTACGGCGGACACGGCGGGGCTCGCAAAATTTTTCAATAACCTTTACCGATTCACCATCGGCATGGCCGCGGTGCTCGCCGTCATTATGATTATCTGGGGCGGGCTTGAAATCTCCACCCAAGACAGCGTGAGCAAGAAGAGCGACGGCAAACAGCGCATTTACAACGCCATCTTCGGCCTCGTGCTCGTCCTCTCCCCCGTGCTCATCTTCTCTATCATCAACCCCAAGATCCTCAACCTCTCCCTCAATCTCCCGCCGATTGACCTCACAACAGCACCAGTTACAATTACTTCTTGCCCACAGTATCAAACAGGAATACCTCCAAACTGTACCCCATTACCATTATGTACTTCCACACTTAGGACAAACTGCACACCAGTCGCGGCCGCTGCCTTTGACGAAGGTTCCTACCCGACCCCACCGTCAGGTGCAGCTTGTTATGAACTGGCAACAACAGATAGTAGTGGGAATAACTATATGTGTTTCCGTAGATTGTCGGGCGCAATGAGTTGTAATCAAATTCTTAGTAGCAACAGCGACACAGGAGCAACGGCTCGGAAAGCAGGCGTCACCGTCTGTACTCAATATTAACTATGCGACGTACATTTATTATTATTGCAGTTGTGATAGTTCTCGCCGGAGTCGGGGCGGGAGTGTACTTCTATTTCTTCGGTAATGCTCCGAGCGTCACGGTCGCGCCCACAGAGAGCTCTGGTCTGCCGGTAGCAGAGCGGGGAGCATTGCCGGGTGCAGAGCAGACAACCACGTCATACAGCCCGACTGGCACGCCTGTCGTCGTATCTCCGCGGCTTGTGCAGATAACCACCGGACCGGTCGTGCCGGGAGAGTCGGTCGTGGACATAAAGGCCGCGAACGCGAGCCCCGTTGGAAATCAGATTTCCAACGGGGCGAGCTCTTCGCCGGACGCCGCGGTGAGCTACATCGCGCGCGAGAGCGGGAACGTGTTCTCATATCTGACAAAGACGAGAGTGCTCACGCGGACAAGCAACCGCACGCTCCCGGGCATCCAGTCCGCCGTGTGGCTCCCAAATGCGTCAACGACGTTTGTGCGCTATCTCTCGGACGAACGTTTCTCTACCATCAATACGTACGCGCTCCCTGCAAGCGGTACCGGTGGATTCTTCCTCCCCCAGAATCTTGCTGACATCGCCGTCTCTTCAACAAGAATTCTCACGCTTGCCTCGGGCGTGAGCGGCTCCGTCGCCTCGCTTTCCAACACCGATGGGACTCATACGTCCACTCTTTTCACGTCCCCGCTCTCTGCTTTGCGCGTCTCTTTCGCGGGGGAAAATCAGTACCTCGCGTTTACCAAGCCGACGATGACGCTCGCCGGCCTCGCATTTCTCGTTGACAGCGCGGGAAATTTTTCCAGAATCGCAGGGCCTCGCAACGGCCTCGTCGCTCTCGCGAGCCCGCTCGGGAAATGGGTGCTCGTAAGCTACGCGAACGGCGGGGCGATGTACATGGAGCTCATCAACAC
>MFMI01000005.1:25168-32761 GCA_001783465.1 Candidatus Kaiserbacteria bacterium RIFCSPLOWO2_02_FULL_54_13 | reverse complement strand
AAGATAGATGTCGCGGGCCGCTACGCACAGCTCGTGTTGGACTTCTCCCAGGAGACAGAGGCTCCTCTTGACGCCGAGGCGCTCGCGATTAATCCCGCGGGCACGGTACTCGTTTTTATGAATAAGAATGACGGTTCTCTCTGGAGTTACTCACTTTGATCCGGCAGATTCGCCTGTTGAGCGAGATTCGGCGTGGAGTGTACGGCGCACGTATAGCTCCTGCAGGGAGCCGGCGATATTCGTCGTGATGAAGTAGAGCGCGATGGCGCCGGAAGTTGTGTACGAAATAATCGCAATAAGAAAGGGAAACACATATTTCAACTGCATGCCCATCATCTTTTGGAAGTTACCCTGCATACTGCCGTCGTTTGAGGGCTTCATGGTCCCCGAGAGCGCCATGTGCGCTTGTATAAATTGGGTGAGCCCCGCGAGCGCGGCGAGGAAGAGGCTCTTGCTCGCTACCGAGATGATGCCGAGGAATTCAAGCGACACGGTCTGCGGCATCGGCGTGAACGAGTAGAGCCGCGCCGCGTTGATAGCGCTCACGGTTGAGAACGGTTCGTAATAGAAAACCCAGTAGAGGGCGAGCAGGACTGGAATTTGAATGAATACAGTAAGAATGCTCGCAAAGGGATTCACCTGCGCTTCTTTATAGAGAGCGAGTGTTTCCAGCGCTTCTTTTTCTTTATCGCCTTTATGTCTTTCTTTTACCTCTTTTATCCTCGGTTCCAGTATCTTCATCGCCCGCTGGGTCCTCGCGGCCGAGAGAGAAGAAGGGAGGAGTACGATTCTGATTATGATGGTGATGATAATGACGGCAACGCCGACGTCAGAGCCGGGAACGAGCGCGACGAGCGCGACGAGCGCGTTATAAATGGGGTCATAGAAGACCGTGTGGAAAAAAGTTGATATCACGAGAGTAATTCCGTTAGTTCTCGCCGAAGTTCATCATACCCCGTATTGAGCGCGGACGCTCGGGGATAGAGTATGAGGGAGGGGGGGGAGGGAAGCGACCGGAGGGCAGAGAGCGTGCGGCGTTTGATGCGATGCCGCGTGACCGAGAGGTGGGACACCTTCTTTGACACAACCACCGCGTATCCGTTCGTATTCGTCGGTATCACGGCGGAGAAATTGGCCGACGAGAGGCGTCTGCCCTTAAGGGCAGACGGAAATGCCGTGCGCGAGAGTCGTTGTCTGCGTGAGAACACAGAGAGGGTTAAGCGGTGAGGCGAGAACGGCCGGCGCGCCGCCTTCTTCGGACAATCTTGCGGCCGGCGCTCGTAGCGGACCGGGAGAGGAAGCCATGTGTCTTTGCGCGTTTGCGTTTTTTCGGCTGGTACGTTCGTTTGGTCATGCAATAAAATGAAGGTTACGTTATACACATGATACTAACAGGTTCTCCACGAAACGCTAGGGTGTTGCACTTTCCGAATAGGCGTATACTCCTAACACTATGGACAAAGGGAATCCGCGAGAACTCTGGGAATACATGCTCACACAGGTTGAACTCTCCATCTCCCCCGCTAATTTCAATACATGGTTCCGGAACAGCTTCATTGTGAGGATAGGAGAAGATGGGGTTGTGTATCTCGGCGTGCCGAGCCAGTTTTTCAAGGATTGGTATCTCAAAAAATTCCATGCGCTCCTCTTGAAGATTGTCCGCGACGTGTCGTACGAGTTCCGCAATATTGAATATCTCATTGTGAAAGACGAGCACCGCAAAATACCGAGGGAGAATAGAAACATCCGTGGCGCACTCGAGCTCCCCTTGGATGAATTCTATATTAATAAGAGCGACAATTTGAATCCGCGTTACACCTTTGATACATTCGTCATTGGTTCGTTCAATGAACTCGCGTACGCGGCGGCGCAGGCCACACTTGAGCGTCCCGGTATCACGTACAACCCTCTTTTCGTCTATGGCGATACGGGACGGGGTAAGACACACCTTGTGCAGGCGGTCGGCAACCAGTTTAAAAAACAATACCCGGGGCGAAAAGTATTTTACCTCACATCAGAAAAATTCGTCATTGACTATACCGATTCCGTGCAGGCGGGCACGGCGAACCGGTTCAAAGATAAGTACCGCCACTATGACCTTCTCATTATGGATGACGTGCAATTCTTATCAAAGAAAGAGCGTAGTGAGGAAGAACTTTTCCATCTCTTCAACGCCCTCCACGATACAAATAAGCAGATTGTATTTTCTTCCGACCGACCGCCGGTAGCTATCCCCGACATCGCCGAACGCCTGAAGGGACGTCTCGCGAGCGGTATGACCGTAGACATCGGGGAGCCGGATTCCGAGTCCCGTATGGCTATCGTCCGGAGAAAGGCCTCCTCGCACGGGGTTCTCTTGTCAGACGAGGTTGTTGAGTATGTCGCAACGTCAATGAACGGCTCTATACGCGAGTTGGAGGGAATGGTGAACAGTATTATCTGCCACGCCCAGGTAAAGGGGCTCTCTCCCGATATTGCAGAAGTGCGCCAATCCCTCCGCTCCTTTACTCGGCCACAGAAGAATATCTCCGTAAAAAACGTAGTAGATAAGGTCGCTGAGTATTATGGTATTGATGAGGAGAGCATCTACGAAAAGACGCGGCGGAGGGAGGTGGTGCGCCCACGGCAGGTCATTATGTACATCCTTCGGGAAGACTTCAGTATTTCATATCCGACAATTGGTACGAAACTCGGTGGTCGGGACCACACGACCGTTATCCACTCATGTGAGAAGATAAAGCGGGAGGTGGTTGTGAATAACGAGCTTGCAAAGGAAATTCAAAATATCCGAACCCTTCTTGTATGAACTTCGCTTATTGTTTGTCAACACGTTATGGGGAGAGTAGAAACGTATATGACCCAATACAGACACTGTATTCCGCCGTTATCCACTTATCAACAGCACTAATAAGAATCGTATGATTATTTCAATTGAAAAAAAGAAATTCTCTGAGGCTGTGCACACCGTCTCGCGATTTGCCGAAAGGAGAAGCACGACACTCCCTGCTCTTTCTTCAATTCTTATTATTGCCGGAGATGAGGGGATAAAAATGCGCGCCACAAACCTCGAGACAGGCGTTGATTTAAAGCTTGAAGGTGATTGTACAACAAAAGGAGCAGTAGCGATTCCAGCAACAATACTCCAACAAATTGCCAGTTCACTCGCCCCAGAGGGTAAGATAACCATAGAACACGCCGGGGATACCATTTCCATCACGAGCGGCAATAGCAAAAGTGTAATAAAAACGGTCCCCTACGACGATTTTCCCTCCATCCCATTCCCAGAAAATCCAAAAAACAGGGTTGTACTCCCCGGAGTCCTCCTCCGCACTCTTTTTACCTTCATCGCGCCATGTGCGTCTTCTTCCGCGGTCCGTCCAGAGCTCTCGAGCATATATCTCTCTATTGAAGGGGGAGTGTTGACGGCGGCGGCAACCGACTCATTCAGACTGGCCGAGAAAAAGGTGCCCCTTAGCAACAAAGGGTCACAAGGGAAGTTTCTTATCCCGGCAAAAAATGCTCTCGATATAGCCCAAGCACTACCGGATGACGATATTATTATGTCGTTTGACGAGCACCAATGTGCCTTTGTCGGCGACGGGGGAATGTTCGTCTCGCGGCTGACGAATGCAACGTATCCCGATTATCGCCAGATCATACCGAAAGAATCCGTCGTTGAAGCGGTCATGTTACGGAAAGATTTTGAAAGCGCGCTGAAACGAACGACGATTTTTTCCGACACCTTTCAAAAGGTTAAAATGAGCTTTGACCCGAAGAAAAATCTTTTTTCCCTCTTCGCACGGAACATAGATATCGGAGAATCATCAGAAGCGATAATGGCGCGCATATCAGGAAGCCCCCTTGACCTCTCATTCAACCACCGATATCTCGCGACCATACTGTCGCTCACGCCGGCAGAGAGCCTCTCCCTCACAGCGGCCGGTATCGGCAGACCGCTTATCATAAAAGGCGTCGGCGACACCTCCCTCATGTATCTTGTCTCCCCAATGAATCAATGACCGATATTACAATATTGCAGACGCCGGGTACGAAAGCGGAACAAAGATAGGAGGATTCACAAACAAGCTCGGGTGGGAAGCATACCACGAAGAGACACCATACTCCCAATGAGCGAATTGGGGGTCCTGCGCGGGATTTGCGGGCGGAGGACCTTGCGGGTTCCTTTTGTCAGTCCAGTACAGCAAATCGTGTGGCACGATATTTCCATTCCCATCAGGAATCTGCCAATTCCCCCGCAACAAGGGAGGGACGGAAGCGGAGATGGGACTTGGCTCCCCGAAATAGGCCTGGGGGTATTTTGAAAGGGCATAGGCCATAGCCTCGTGCCACATCGGTACCGCGATGAAGCCCGCGACGAGCTTCACCATGGGACTGTTGTCGTTATTGCCGACCCAAACACCGACCGCGATGGAGGGAGTGTAGCCAATGACCCACGCGTCGCGCGTGTCATTGGTCGTACCGGTCTTCACCGCCACGTCGTAATTGGGGAAAGAAAGCGGAGAATTCAGAGGATATTCCGGCAGGCGCGCCGGCGCATCAGAGAGCATCGCGGATATGTCCCGAGCGATATTCGTCGGCAACACAATTGAAGGATGCGGAGTGAATTGCAGAAGCACGTTTCCCTTCGCGTCCTCCACCTCAAGTATGCCGGTCGGCGGATTCCTCACCCCGTCATTTGCGAAGACAGTATATGCGCCTGTGAGGTCAAGGAGGCGCACCTCGCCGCCGCCGAGCACGAGAGTAAGGCCGTATTGATTTGAGTCGCCGAGTGTCGTAAGGCCGAACGACTTTGCGAGGTCAATGGCATTTTGTATCCCGACAAGGTACAGCACTTTAATGGCAGGAATATTGATGGATTGGGCAAGCGCAGTCTCAAAGGTCATAGGACCGCGGAAGGTGTTGTCGTAGTCAGTCGGCGCGTAACAAGGGGGAGTACCATTATTGATGTCAGACGGGCGACACGCGGTTGAGAATTGCGTCGGGGTGTCAAATATGACCGTGTTGCGCGTGTACCCTCGCATAAGGGCGAGCGAGTAAATAAAAGGCTTCATCGTAGACCCCGGCTGCCGAGAAGACAGCGTCGCGTTGTACTGACCGTCTATGGCGGTGTCAAAGAAATCCCGTGAGCCGACCATCGCGAGGATTTGCCCGCTCGAAGGGTCAAGTGCGACAAGCGACGCATTGGATGCCATGAACTTCTTTTCATTCTCAAGCGCATACTGGTGCACGATTGATTCGGTTTTTGCATTCAGTTCGGCGTCGAGCGTCGTCGTCACTTTCAGTCCCGACATAAGAACGCTCGGGCCGTACAGTTCTTCAAGCTGGTTGAGGATATAGAAAACGAAGTGCGGAGCGATAATGGCAGTGTGCCCCGTCGGGGAAAAAGAAACCGATTCAGATTTTGCCGACGCATAGACAGCGTCGTCTATGAAGCCGAGCGTATGCATTCTCTCGAGAACGAGATTCTTGCGCGCGATAAGTTCGTCGCGGTGGGTGCCGTAGGGCGAATAGTACGTGGGCGCCGGTATCATTGCGGAGAGATACGCGGCTTCTGCGACCGTGAGGTCCTTTGCGGGAACGCCGAAATAAGATTCCGAGGCGGCCTCAATGCCATAGAGCGTACCGCCGAACGGGATGTCATTGAGATACGTTTCAAGGATACGGTCCTTGGAATACATCCCCTCAAGCTTTGTAGCGAGCACCCACTCATGAATTTTGCGGATGACGCTCTTTCGATTGGTGAGCAATGTGTTCTTCACTACTTGTTGCGTGATGGTAGAGCCGCCCTGGGAAAAGGAACCCCCAAAAATGTCAACGAACATCGCGCGCACGATGGAGGTAAAACGGATACCACCATGTTGATAGAAGCTTGAATCTTCAGTCGCGATGACCGCATTGATTGCGTTAGGCGATATATCACCCAGCGAAACGATATCGCGACGGGCATCACGATTGTGGTCAAAAAGGAGAATTTGGCCGGTACGATCGTATATCTTGGTTGACTGGTCAATTTGCCGGGAGGAGAACGAGGTGATATCCGGTACCGGGGTAAGGGCCACGGTGATAAATACTCCTCCCATAACGAGGAATCCAAGTCCGCACAGCACGAGAATGGACGTCCACAATGTATGCCGCGACGCAGGGCGGTGAGAAGCCATATTGTTATGCTAACCTATTTAGTATTTTTCGTCTTCCTCGACTCCAAATTCCCCCAGTTCATCTTGGGGGTCCCCCTCGTCGAGGATTTCTTCCTCTTCCATCATAGTGGTATATGTAACAAAAAATCTTATTCATGCAAGAGGGGCTCGCGCCCCCTGTGGATTAGTGCCGGGAGGAGCCGATAGAAAGGGCAGTGATGCCGATAGCAATGGCGTCTAACTCATCATCAAGACGCTTCTTCTCCGGCAGAGACAGGAGCAGAGGGAGCATGCGAGCGACCGCCGTCTTGTCCGCGCCGCCGTAGCCGGTAACCGCGCTCTTTATCTGCTGAGGCGAATATTCTACGACGGAGAGAGACGTGTTGCCGGCGGCGACGAGAATCGCGCCGCGCGCCTCCGCTACCCCAACAGCAGTCTTTATGTTTTTGTTAAAAAAAAGAGTCTCAATGGCGAGGATGTCTGGAGCATATTTCTTAATCGCCGATAGAACGGCTCGTGACACACACGAGAGACGCTCCTCACGTGCACCTTTTCCCGGCATCACGCAATCACTCCAGATAAGCGTCGGCCGCGATGCGTCGCCCTCCACCACTGCCATGCCGAGCCGGTCGTAACCCGGGTCAATCGCCAGTATCCTCATAGCCGCGCGCATTGGTGAATACCCGCTGGACATCTTCGTGTTCGTCAAGCGCTTCCAATATCGTTCCAAGCTTTTCGCCACCAGATTCGGAGGCATCTATCAGAGGTTCATTCGGTATGAAAACGGTTCCGGTCTTGGTAAATGCCCAGCTCGCGGCGCCCGGGGCAGAAAGATCAATTCCTTGGAGCACAAAAAGATGTTTTATCTCCTGTGTCGTGCGGTTTTTATTATCGGTGAGCGCGTCAACCATTATTGCGACGCCGCCCGGGCCGTATGCTTCATAGACCACCTGTTCCAGATTCCCCGAATCTTTTGAAGTACCTTTGGCAATTGCGCGCTCAATATTCTCCTTCGGCATGTTCGCCGCCTTGGCGCGCGCGATGACGACCGAGAGAGACGGCGCTGAAAGCATGCCGTTCGCCTTCTTGGACTCAAGAGCAATAAGGCGCGCGTAGCGCGAGAAGACGCGGCTCCTCGCGGCGTCGGTGACTGACTTCTGGCGTTTTATCTGCGACCATTTACTGTGTCCCGACATATTAAAACAATTCCGGTTCACCGCGAAAGTACGCGCCCCCCTTCTGGGTGAGGATGCGTCCGCGGGGAGAGCGCTCCACAAAGCCGAGGCGGAGCAGGTACGGTTCGTAGACGTGCTCCACCGTATCGGAGTCTTCGTGGAGCGACGAGGCGATAGCGTTGACGCCTGCCGGCCCCCCACGGAAGCCATTCAAGAGTGTTTCCAAATATCGGCGGTCATCCTTGGTGAGACCGTGGGCG
>MFMI01000005.1:16198-25128 GCA_001783465.1 Candidatus Kaiserbacteria bacterium RIFCSPLOWO2_02_FULL_54_13 | reverse complement strand
CGCGACACGCGGAGTCGCGCGGCTTCTCGCCGCAATGTGTTCAATAACCTCCTTTGGCGCTTTCAGATTAAGCAGGAGTGCCGAACGGCGAATGATGTCGCGCAGGTCGTCCTCATTATAGAAGTCCAGCTGGAAGACGCCGCCGCCGAAGCGCGAGCGCAAGGGGCCGGAGAGCTCCGCCACGCGCGTGGTCGCGCCGACGAGCGTGAAAGGCGGGAGCGCGAGCTCTACCGTGCGCGCCGACGGACCCTTCCCGAGGACGAGGTCAAGATGTCCCGATTCAAGGGCTGGATAGAGGAGCTCCTCTATCTTACGCGAGAGCCGGTGAATTTCATCAATAAATAAAACTGTATTTGGCTCAAGATTAGTAAGAATGGCAGCGAGGTCTCCGGCACGCTCTATTGCCACTCCCGATGTGCTCTTCAAGGGCGACTCAAGCGTCGCGGCGACGAGATGGGCCAAGGTCGTCTTACCGACTCCCGGCGGGCCGTAGAAGAGGATATGCTCGGGCATACTCCCACGCTTCTTGGCGGCATCAATAGAGACGCGGACGTTCGCCTTCACCTGTTTCTGCCCCACATATTCGTCCCAGCGAGACGGGCGGAGCGCCGCATCTAAGCTCGTCCCGTTAGAGGCGCTCTCCAATGGAGAGCCAGACACCCTTGGTGTCTTGCCTCTAACGGGATTTGGAGACCTTGACATAAAAATTAGATGATGCTAACATTCTATCATAGTTTTTTGTCCTGTTCATACTCCTCTAGGCAAGGCTTGACGGCTTCGGGCGTTTCCCCAAGGACTTTATGGTTCCGTTACTTCGGTAATGTTGCTGCGAATCTCCTCAGGTGTCTCGTCCACCCTGCAATTTATTGTGGGAGATTGCCTTGAGGACTATGGACGGGAATTGTTCCTTCCAGAATAAATCGAGGAGATAAACAATGGAACCGAAATTGAAACTAAAGCTCCAGCTTCAAGTACAAGAAGCCGGCGTTATCGACGGGTTCTGTTACCCGTACGCTCGACTCCTTCTCGATGAGGCAGTTGCTCTCAAAGAGAAAGAGGGACTATATCGCGAAAAAGGTCATCCACACGAACTCACAAATATCGGCATGTATATCCTGGAGGCGCTGGGGGGACAGATTTATCCAGGGTCTTCGGTTGGGTCTGTGCCGCAGCGCAAGGAGGTCGATGAACTGATCGAAAACGCACAGAAATTTTTGGCAGTTTTCGAGAAATGAAAATGATTGCCCGACAGGAATCACCCAATGATTCTGTCGGGCGATTTCTTTTTGTCCCCACGCAACTCTAGTGTTCCATAACACTAACGACCGCGTGAGACATGGAACAACAGTTGCGACGTATCAAAACAATACTACGGTCGTATATAAGTTTTGATAAGAAATATAAGGAATGCCCTATGCAGAAATTAAATGCGCGGGAGGTCGACGGTGGAGGCGACTTCGGAGAGGGAGGTAATACCAGAGAGAGCTTTGAGGACACCATCTTGGGCCATCGTGAGGTATCCCTGCTTGCTCGCGAACTTCGCGATCTCGTGGTCGGGCGGGTTGTCGCGGAGGAAGGTCGCGAGCTCGTCATCCATGAAGATGGCTTCAAAGAGGCCGACGCGCCCTTTGTAACCGGTGTCGTCAGGATTCGTGGTGTCCGGTTCCCACACCGTTTCTATTTTTTCAGGAACCAACGATTTATCGGCGAGTGTTTCAAATACTTTTGCAACCATTTTCTTCTCTTCGTCGGTGAGCGGCCTCTCCTTTTTCGTATCCGGATTCAATTTGCGCACCAACCGTTGCGCCATAGAGACCGTGATGGCCGAACCGAAGGACTTCGGGTTGGCACCGAGGTCGGCGAGGCGAGGATAGGTGCCGGCCGCGTCGTTGGTGTGGAGTGTGGAGAAGACAAAATGGCCGGTGAGCGCGGCCTGGATGGCGATGTCGGCCGTCTCGCCGTCGCGAATCTCGCCGACCATGATGATGTCCGGGTCCTGGCGCACGATGGACTTAAGTCCCTCGGCGAAGGTATATTTATTCCCTTCCACCTGCGTCTGTACGATGCCATCCAGATGGTATTCAACAGGGTCCTCAATGGTAATTATTTTTATTTCCGGCGCGTGAATCTCGCGGAGAAACGAATAGAGCGTCGTCGTCTTACCGCTCCCGGTCGGCCCGGTGGTGAGTAACATGCCGTTAGAACGCCGTATCTCTGTTTCAAGGCGTTTCAGGAGTTTCGGATGGATACCGAGTTCCTTATACGAGACGCGTATCGTCTCGGGGTCAAGAAGACGGAGCACGATAGATTCGCCATTATTACCCGGGATGAAGGAGGCGCGTATCTCAATCTGACTCTCACCTTTTGTAATGCTGAAGCGGCCATCCTGCGCCCGATTCGCGATGTTGAGCTTCACCCCCGAGAGGAGCTTGATGCGCGAGTTGAGCTGGTGGTAGGTGGCGGGGTCGAAGAGATACGCGTCGGCCAAGACGCCGTCAATGCGGAGGCGCAGGAGAGCCCCCTCTTCTCGCGGCTCAAGGTGGATGTCAGACGCGCGCAGTGCAAACGCTCCCGCGACGACGACTTCAAGGATGCGCGAGACGCGGTCAAGCTCTTTTCCCGCCGTCGCGGCGTCGAGCGACTGCTTCAGAGCATCGCGTGTCATGCTCTCCTTCGCAAGTCTCGCGAGCGTTTCTGGAGCGAGAGCGAAGACTCCCGCCCGCGACTTCGTCGCGAGCGATAAATCGCTGTATCGGGAGAGAGCCTTCTCAATGCTTTTTTTAGACACGAGGAACCCTTTTATGGTGAATCCACGGCCGGCGAGCTCCTCGGCGAGCTTCGCGTACGCAGGATTATTCGGATTATGGACCGCGATAGAGAGCATTCTCGCCGTCTTCGCGAAGGCCGCTGTCTCGGCCTCCCGCGCATCTCTCTCGGGAATAACGCGGAGCGCGTCGCTGTCTATATCGTGTTGAGAGAGGTCCGCATAGGTCATGCCGTATTTGTCGGCGAGAATGTACGCGAGGTCCTCTTCTTCGCGCTCGCGTATCTCGGCGAGTTTCTTCGTTTCGCTCGTCGTATCAAACGGTAAATCCATGCGGGTATAATAACACCAGAATACAGGCTCCCTTGTGGCACTTGACAAAGCGTCCATTTGGGCGTATGCTTAACAGCGTCAATCAATGGGAGAGAGTCATGAGAAACGTGCTTTTTGCTCTTTTCGTCGCCATGCTACTGGGCGGGTGCATAGTTGTTCCGATTGGCCCTCCCGGTACGTACCGGGAGCAAGTCCAGACCCAGTCTGGACAGACCATAACCACGACTACCATTTGGTTTTCTACGCCTTCGGGGTGCTGTTTTGGGCCGGTATACGGCCCGCCGGTGTACTACCCTAGTTATGGCTACGGTTACAGCTATCGCGGCGGGTGGCGTCGCGATGGTAAATGGTGGCGCTGGTGAAACCGCGTGCGTCTGACTCCCTCGGAGGCAGGCGCACTTTCATTTTCGGCGGTACAATTACCCTCAATGGAGAAGGCGATCCGGACGCTCGTAGAGCTGGAGGCAGAGGCCGCGCGCTTCGCGCGCGGCCTCGCGTCCCGCGAGCGAGGCGCGACCTTCGTCACGCTTCAAGGAGAGCTCGGAGCAGGGAAGACGGCCTTCACCCAGGCGGTCGCGCGAGCCCTCGACGTCACAGAGACAGTGACCAGCCCCACGTTTGTGCTTGAAAAAATTTATTTGTTAAACGGGCGACAATTCAAACGGCTCATTCATATTGACGCGTACCGTTTAGAAAAAGCCGGCGACCTCGCTCCGCTCGGCTTTGATGAGCTCGTACAAGACGCAGGGAATCTCATTTTGCTTGAATGGCCGGAGAAAGTGAGTGACGCACTTCCCATTCCTGCTGTGCGAATTTCTTTTGTCGCACACACAGACGGTTCTCGCACGATTACGTATGATTAAAAAAGCTTCAAGCAAGAAACGCATTGTACTCTTAGATACGCACGCGATTATCCATCGCGCGTACCACGCGCTCCCCGAGTTTACCGGCCCCTCGGGCGCGCCCACGGGCGCCTTGTACGGCCTCGTCGCTATGCTGCTTAAGATTATTACTGACCTGAAGCCAGACTACCTCGCCGCCTGTTATGACTTAGCGAAGCCGACCATCCGCCACGAGGCCTACGAGAGCTACAAGGGCACGCGCGCGAAGCTTGACGACGCGCTCACGCTCCAGCTCGGAGAATCACGAAAAGTTTTTGAAGCTTTTTCCATCCCTCTGTATGAGCGAGAAGGATTTGAAGCAGACGATCTTCTCGGCACCATTGCGCACGAGCTCGCGGTAGAGAAACACATTGACGTCATCATCGCCTCGGGCGATATGGATACCCTCCAGCTCGTTGACGACGAACGTGTTCGTGTCTACACGCTCAAAAAGGGCATCAATGACACCATTCTCTACGATGAAAAGAAGGTCGTGGAGCGATTCGGCTTTTCGCCAACGCTCATTCCCGACTGGAAGGGGCTTCGCGGCGACCCCTCTGACAACATCAAGGGCGTTCCGGGCATCGGCGAGAAGACGGCGACCGACCTCATCACCGGCTTCGGCGGTATTGAAAAAATATATGCGGCCTTGAAGAAGAAAAACGGCGAAGAAATTTTTCTGAAAAAGGGCATCAAGGCACGCGTCATCGGGCTATTGAAAGAGCACGAAGAAGACGCGCGGTTCTCTAAATCGCTCGCGACGATACGACTGGACGCACCCATCGCTTTCACACTCCCCGAGAAGCCGTGGCGCGAAAATATTGAGATACAAAAGATGTTCGCGATGTGCGCTGAATTCGGCTTCAGAACCCTCAAAGAGAGAATCAAGACGATGTTCGCAAGCGGGCAAGAAGGAAGGACGATTGAACTTGTACCTGAAGAGAAGGTGGACCAGGCCCGTCTTACAAAAGCGAAGATAAAACTCTGGCTTCTCGCATCGGACTTTACGAACCCCACGCTCGACGATGTTCTCGCTTACACAAAGAAGCATTCACTCGATGAGGCTGATGCAGTGCTCACCACGTCAATTCATGAGACCGGCAGGTTACGCGAGGTATATGAAAATATAGAGAAGCCACTTATCCCCATCGTGCGCCGCATGGGCGAGCATGGCGTCCTTATAGACCCTGCTGTTCTTAAATCTCTTGCGAAAGAGTACAGAACAGAACTTGAAAAGATTGAGAAGCGCATCTACAAATCGGCGGGACACGAGTTCAATGTGAGCTCCCCCAAACAGCTTGGCGAAGTGCTCTTTGACGAGCTCAACATTGTTCCGGAGAAGATGAAGAAGACGGCCGGTGGCCAGCGCTCCACGCGCGAGAGCGAGCTGGAAAAGATGCGCGATATGCATCCGATTATCTCTGACATCCTTGAATACCGCGAATTGAAGAAGCTCCTCGGGACGTATATTGAAAACCTCCCAACGATGCTCGATTCTGGCAACCGCCTCCACGCCGAGTTCCTTCAGACCGGCGCCGTCACCGGCCGCATGGCCTCGCAGAACCCCGGTCTTCAGAACATTCCGCTCCGGAGCGAGCGCGGGAGAGCGATACGCCACGCTTTCGTCGCTTCAAAGGGATTCTCGCTCGTCTCCCTGGATTATTCCCAGATAGAATTGCGGCTCGCGGCGATACTCTCCGGCGATAAAAAATTGTGCGACATCTTCAAGAATGGCCGCGACGTGCACCAAGAGGTCGCGGGAATGGTTTTCGGTGTTGCACACGATAAGGTTGACTACGAGATGCGCCGGCGGGCCAAGATTATCAACTTCGGCATCCTCTACGGCATGGGCGTCAACGCGCTCCGAGTCCAGCTCGGGAGCACCACTGCCGAGGCGCATAAATATCTGGAGGATTATTTCAGCACATTCAAAACGCTCTCCGAATATCTGGAACGGACAAAAGGATTCGCGCGCAAGCACGGCTACACCGAGACCTTGTTCGGCCGCCGCCGGCAGTTCCCGGAGATGAAATCGTCTCTGCCGTATGTGCGCGCACAGGCCGAACGCATGGCCATTAACGCGCCTCTGCAGGGCACGCAGGCCGACATCATCAAGTTCGCAATGGTGCGCATAGACGAGATGCTCAAAAAGGAGAGAGCAGATGAGGACGCCTATCTGCTCCTGCAGGTGCACGATGAACTTGTGTACGAGATACGCGCGGAGCGCGTCGCGGAACTCTCTGCGAAAATAAAAGAAATTATGGAATCCGTCCTGGACGGGCGCCTACCTGCCAGCAGGCAGGTCCCCATCACCGTCGTGCCAAAGGCCGGTCCTAACTGGGGAGAAATGAGTAAAATATAAGAACATGCTGTACCTCTTTTATGGGAGCGATGTAGAAAAAACGCGCACAAAGGCGTTTGAGTGGGTTGCAAAGGCGCGTGTAAAGGAGCCGAACCTCGCGTATGTGCGCCTTGCGCGCGAGGAGCTCACGAGCGCCGCGCTCGAAGACGCGGCGCTCTCGGGTGGGCTCTTCGTGAAGCGGCTCCTCATACTCGTTGACGACCCTTTCCAGAGAAGTGAAGTAGATGAAGAAGCGGAAAGCATTCTTGAAGAGCATATTGATGCGCTCGCCGCCTCCGACAACGCTATCGTCGTCCTCGCACCCAAACTTCCCGCGGCAAAAGCGAAAAAGTTTGTTGCGAAGGCGAAGGTTGAATACAAGTATGACAGAGCCGCTATGCGCGAAGAAGCACGGGGATTTAATAGTGCGCTCGTGAACGCGCTCGCCGTCCGCTCCCGCGAGAAGCTCTGGTTGGAGATTAACCGCGCGCTCCGCGCGGGCGACGCGCCGGAGATGCTCCACGGCCTTCTCCACTGGAAGGCGCGTGACTTGATGGAGAGGGGAGGCAGAAGCTGGAAACCAGAAGAATCGCGCAAGCTCTCTCTGGATTTGATATCGCTTTTACAGGACTCCCGCCGCAAAGGGCTGGATTTATCCGAGTCTCTTGAATGTTTCGCGCTCTCGATTTAGAATCAGATGTATACTGGAGACATGAATAAAAACCTACTAACAGCAATTTCTGCGGCAATTGTCAGCATCGTCTGGGTTTTTCTTGTTTCCAAATTCTCACTGTCTTCTCTACTGCCCCTGTGTTCCTGGGACCCCACAAGATTTAGTTGCTTCCCTATATCGCTTGCAGCTGCATTTCCGTATCTGTTTGGAATTCCAATCTCTGTAATTCTCATTCCAATAATTTTTGGTATTTTTGGGTTTGTCTTCTCTAAGGAAATACGTTTCAGACAGGCTTCCTATTCTTTTGTAATTTCTTTACTTGTTGCAGGGGTTATAATCTTACCAAGTTTTTTTATGGCACAATCTGATATACGAAAAGAGGCAAAAATAGAATGTGAGCGACAACGTCAGGAAACCATCGAAAGTTGGAGGATTCGTCAAGAGACGAATCCAGAGTCTATTAAGAACGTATACATACCGGCCCCGTGTGAATAAGTAAGTTTGTGCGCCCAGTTGGGATCGAACCAACGACCTTCTCCTTAAAAGGGAGCTGCTCTACCGACTGAGCTATGGGCGCGTATTGGTATTTCTACTTCCTACAACCTACCACCTACCACCTGCGCTTTCTAGTAGCTGAATGCATCAACCGTCTTCTTGTTTATGTCAAAGAGTTTTACGATTTCGTACCGGGCGCGCCACAGATGTTTGTCGCGGCCGAGATAGATACGCCACGTAGTGCCGTCAAAGTCGGGGTCGTTGCGGTGCGCGGAGACGCAACCGTTGTAATTCAGGCGTTGTACGACGAAGTTCCGGCAAGCGACCGAGAGAGTCCGGGGAGGGAAGAGAACCGTCTGACAGCGCGAGAGTCGGTCCACATAATCTATGCAGGTTGCGTCGCGGACGTAATAGTCTCCATAAAACGACACAAGTTCATCCGATGGCGCCGGACAGTTCTGGGGCAAGGAAGGAGAAAATTGTTGGAACGTGCCGAAATACCCGATGCACTTATTCTCGCGGAAGGATGTACCGGTGGGCGAGCGTCCGGACACAAGGATGGCGTGTTCGCCGGGCGCGAGCACGATATCTTGTTGGGGATTCACGATGCCAGAGGTCGGGACCCGCGTCCCCATCGGTATGGCCGCGGCCTTGCCCGTCGCTTCGCTCACGAGTTGCCACCCCGAGATATCGATGGGGACGCCGGCATTCGGCGAGACAGAGAGCTGGACGTACTCATTGCGGGGGTCCGATGAGCTGGCATGTGAGACATAATTGCTCATAGAAACGATGGTGCGGTAGGAAGAAGGAGAGCCGAATGCGATGCCATCGAGAGATGAAGAAATGGATATGCTTGAATCGCCATAACTGCTCCCGCCGCTCGACGACCCGGGGAGAGCGACATGAGATTCGCCGACATTAAAGAATGCGCGCGGGAACTGGAGATACGTCCCGCCGCCGAGCACATCCGGCTGTGCGAGCGACGGACCGGTGAATGAGAGCGGATGGAGCGGCCCGCCAGTCGCCACCCAGATGAGGAATATGAAGACGAAGACTCCTATAAAAAACCACGCATCGTGCATCTCCATAGGGGTATGGTACCAAATTAACCCGACGAGAGAGCCGCCTTGAGCCGCGCATCCTTTCCCGTTATCTTTTCCGGAATGGCCTGCAGTGCCTTCCGCGCTTCGCGCTCGGTATAGCCGAGTGCGACCAGCGTATCAAATACTTCGCCATCTTCGTGCGAGTGTGAACGGGGACCGACCTTGTCGGCGAGTTCAACCAGCATCTTTTCTGCGCTTTTCTTGCCGAGCCCGACGACCTTGGTGAGATACGCGAGGTCGCGCATGCCGACAGCGCCTTCAAGCGCCTCTCGCGGCGCCTTACGCAGTACCGAGAGGGCCGTCTTCGGTCCCACGCCCGAGACCGAGAGGCTGAGCTCAA
>MFMI01000005.1:14372-16180 GCA_001783465.1 Candidatus Kaiserbacteria bacterium RIFCSPLOWO2_02_FULL_54_13 | reverse complement strand
CATCGGGAAAGCCGTAGAGCTCCAGCCCGTCTTGTTTCACCGCGAGATGGGTCGCGAGTGTTGCGTCACTGCCGGCAGTGAGCGTCTGGGGAGCGCTCATCCCAACCAACATACCGAAGCCCGCGACCTCTATGATGGCGCTGACGGGCCCCACCGAGAGCACCTTCCCGCGAATCTGCCGAATCATGCCTCCATCATACAGGATTTGCTTTTTCCTTCTACAACCTATAACCTACTCCCTACAATCTGTTTATATGGCTATCACCAGCTCGGCAAAGAAAGCGATACGTTCCTCGGCGAGGAAGCGCGTCTTCAACCTACGCCGCAAGGACGCGCTCCGCGACACGGCCAAGGAGCTCTTGAAGTTGCTTGCCGCGAAAGATGTGAAGGGCGCCGAAAAACTCCTCCCTTCCGCCTACAAGGCGATAGATAAGGCCTGCAAGACCGGCGTTATCAAGAAAAACACGGCCGCTCGCAAGAAATCCCGCCTCGCCCGACACATTGCACGAATGTGACGGGCCTCGCGCTCGCCCCCAACACGCTTTTATAAGTTGTGCTCCCACGAGGAGTCGGACCTCGATTTCAGGCTTCGGAGGCCTGCGCTCTATCCATTGAGCTATGAGAGCGTGTTGCTCACGATACTACAGTTTTGTTTTGTGGTCACAACTCAAAACTTTCCGTCGCAAGTTTTGGTCGCGACCCCGGCTCGCGGTTTTGCAATTGCAAAACATCGCTCCGCCAAGCACATAAGCACAAAACCTGCCGCAGGGCAGGTGTTTGTGTCGTATGTGCTCCCACGAGGAATCGAACCTCGATTACGACCTCCGCAAGGTCGCGTCCTGATCCGTTGAACGATGGGAGCATTACTTATTCTGCATATTTTTGAGCAACCTGTTGCCCAAGCGAGAGCAGTTCTCTTCGTATCGCCCCATCAAAATAATTGATGAAACAGATACCTTGGAAATTTTTCCGAAAACGTCTCTGCACACTTCGTTTTTTAACATAGATTTTGCCAAATTGCGAATTCGGCACCTTGAGAAGTTTTGACCAGAAAGTGATTGCCTCGCGGTGTTTGTGATAGTAATGAAGATGCAATCGAATACGAATCCGTCTTTCATCCAGCGCGTATGTTGATCGCAGTAACGAAATATACAGTTTCGCCAGCACTGGGTCCGTATTTACGAATCTCAATCCTGTCATATCTGATTTCGCTCCTTCTGCCCAGTACAGCATAGCGAGGAGTGCTTTTTGTATGCTTTTATTTTTGAGCGGTAATCGGTTTAATTCTCTCGTCGCAATCCCAGTTGCTAATGCGACACGCGCTTCTTTTTTCCGGTGTATGGTTGCTACTGCGATAGGTCTAATTCGTTTCAGATGTTCGAGTTGGCGCGTTCGGTCTGGCTTTTTTCCAGCATTCTTGAACCATGTCGAGAGAGTGCTTTTCGGTATGGGGAATTTTTCACGTATTTCTGGGTATGTTTTCCCCAATTTACCCATTCGTAACACCTCGCGTCGTACTTCTTTTGTATAATGAGTGGCTCCCATCAGTTCAGTATATAACACCACAGCACTATTTACGGTGTTCTACGTTCATTATATGGGGATAATTCAGAACCCGAGCCACCCCGCTACCACGTCCGGGAACGTGTGCGTGTGCTCGCCCTCATCCACGTGTCCGAGAAAGTAGGCATACACCCTATCCACGTCAACGCCCTCAAGCGGAATGATGAGATGCGGCGAGAGCCAGCTCTCGGTCTTGATAGAGATCATCGGCGGCAACTCTCCCTCCACGTCTTCAAGCACAGAGA
>MFMI01000005.1:6113-14352 GCA_001783465.1 Candidatus Kaiserbacteria bacterium RIFCSPLOWO2_02_FULL_54_13 | reverse complement strand
TTACGCTGTGGAGCGCGATAGCCCCCGCCGCAATGACGATGAGTACGGCGAGCAGGTAATTGCCGAAGAGTATCGCCGCGACGGTGGCCGCGACCGCGATAATGCCGAGCGCCCAATACCAATCGGCGCTTTTCGGATTATGGTCGTATTCTCTCCCCTTCCACTCTAAGAGGACGTCCTGTGCCATGAGTGAATAATAGCAGGAATTTCAAGCGCCTCCGGCCGCAGTACCCACCTGTATATAGCCGGGCTAAGACACACAGAGAAAACGGCGGTCCCGGCGAGATGGAGCAGGGTGAAAGGTATCTGGCCCGTGAGAGCGAGCACAAACGGCTGTCCCATAAAGAGCGGTCCGATAGTGAGGCCAGTGAGCGCGTCATACACAATCGTGCCGACGATGCCGAAGCGCAGGAAATTCTTGACAGAGGCGGAGCGATTCTTGAAGTAGAAGTATGCGGCGAGGCCGAGTCCTCCATACGCGAGAGCGGTGACGAGGGTCCAGATGCCCCAGCCGCTCGTCACCGCATCGTAGAGGACGATACCGAAAAATCCGAACACGAAGCTTCCTAATGGGCCGTAGCGCTTGGAGAAGGGCATCATGGTCGCCAGCATCGGTTCAACATTGGGCAGGCGCAGTGGAATGAGACGGAAGAGGAATACAACCGACCATCCGATAATAAATTTAAGCCAGCCGGAAGAAGACGAGAATTTCATAGAAGTCATAGTAGTGTACTACAGAAGCGGAGTGAGGCCATACGATGAGACATTTTGTTTTATCGTATGCGCCGAACGAGCTTTTGTATGCTTAATACAGTAAGTTGGTGAAGAATGAGAAGAACGACGAAAGAATATCCCGCACACGGTTCCAAAATCTCGGGACTTCTGCAGGGCGCGCGGGCGGCGCCGCAATCGCCGTCAGGAGCGATGGTGTCACCACGAATTTTTCTGGCATAGCCGACTTGGCTATCGCGGGCGCGATGCTTATAGCGACTGGTGCGAGCGTTGGCGTACTCGTCGCAGTTATAACAGTCGCGGACGTACTCGTCGCTACGGCTACTGTGCTCGTCGCGGCGCCGAGCACTTCTCCCGCACGCGAGCCGCCAGACCCGCCGCTCGCTTCTGGCGCTTTTGGCCTCGGAAACGATTGTAAAATAGCATCCCACGTTTCCCCGAGAGAAGCGGGAATCGCGTATTCGGTCGCCCACACGCGAGTCTGTGTACTTGAGGATACGGGCTCAATCCCACCGTCGTTTTGTTGGAGGCCCGCGAGATAATCTTGGGGCGTGAGCGAGCCGGATGTCCAGTCGTCGGCGGATTCATCAAAGGTTGCGATGGCTTGCAATGCCCAGCTTGTTGAGAAACTGTTGCCAAAACCGCCGTCGGAATTCTGTTGCGTGTGGAGGTATTCTTTTGCCCTCGCAAGTGCGGAGGACACTTCTGGTAGCGAATCCACCAGCACGAGCACTTGAATCGCCGCCGCCGTCATATCCACGCTCCCGTCCCATGAACCGGTTTCGGTCTGTGCCGAAAGTATAGATGCAACCGTTTTTTGGATGAGAGAATCGCTCGTATCGTATCCGGCATGCAGGAGAGGAAAGAGAGCGAAGATATCGTCATTATCAAGGGAAGCATCGCCAACCTGCACCCCGTCAAATGCGTCCACAATCGGCTGAATATAATTCGCGCCGTCATACGGGTTCACGCCAAGGGCGAGAAGCGCCATCGCATGGCGCTCATAATCAGTTACGCTCTCGAGCGCGGGGGCCGTAGTCAGAAAATAATTCCGCAAAGCCGCTCGCGCGGGACCCTCGTCGGCAGAGGCAAGAGCGAGCGCCGCCCAGTCAGAGAGAAACAGCGAACCAAACGAGCCGTCACTCTGCTGTTGTCCCGCGAGATACGCGAGCGCCGCAGAAACATCGAAGGTCTCATCTGAATCGCCCCCGCCCCCTCCACTCCCGCTGTTTTGTTCCGGCATCGCCGCCGCGTCGCCGCCTGAACTTTCTGTACTCGTCGCCACGGTCGTCGTACTCACGAGAGAGCGAATATCAAGCGTGACCTGGTCCCCCAAATTATTGCCAGAAAAGTCGCTGAGCCGGAGCATAAGAGTGTCCCCTGCTGAAATCTGCAGCAAAGTGAGGCCATATTCAGCGAACTGGCCGTTTTGGTATACCGCCCAATACTGGCTGTTCGGATCGGCGGCGACACCATCGATTGTCGTAACGAAAAGACCGATGCTTGGGTATGCATTTGAGAGTTGAACATCAGTAATTAATCCGTTACTCAATGCGGCCTCCAGTGCGCAGATGCCGAGATAGGCCTCGAGATACGTATGAGGTACGCCGTCCGTGTCGATGACTTCACAGCTCGCCGGCACATCAACAGAACCCTCGATCGCCAGATGAGGTGTAGAAGTAGCTGTATCGATCGTTTCCGGCGTCGTAGTCGCGACTTCGGGTGTTGAAGTCGCCTCTTGGGCGAGCACTGCCGCCGGAATGACAAAAACTAACAAAAGAGCGACTCCGAAAATGTTAATAGCCTTTTTCATATTTCCATTCCACGATATCGCCGGCGCTGACAATCGCCGCTGACGCGCCGCTCGTCGCCGATACTCCGTTTATATAGAGAATCCAATACATGCCGCCTTCGCCCTTCTTCCCGTTGATTGAGTCAACGAACGTGCCGAGACCGGGATACTCGCGGCTTGTGTAGGTGAAGTCGCCTGTTGACACGAGCGCACGCATCGTATCAATGACTGTACCGCCCGGGGACACGCTGACGGTGTATGACTTTTCACCGACTCGTATTGTCGCGAACGCGCCAGCCGGCGCAGGTTCTATACCAGAGGGCGCTGGCGTAGGCGATTGCGAAGTAGCGGCAACGGGCAACGATGATGTCGCTACGGCAGGAGGAGATGTGGGAGCTGTCTGTTGAGGCTTAAGTACGAAAAGAATCGCGATACCGACCGCGAGAGCACCAATCAATAGAAATAGTTTTTTCATGTTCCTGCTCGGGAAATTACAGCCACCTGACGACCGGACTAACCCTCGCGGGTATTACCGTTGCGGCACAGTGGAGGAATCACACCTCACTTCCACAAAATGGCCGTGGGGCTATTGTAGCCCTATGCGTTTAGAACACAACTGTTGATAACCCTGGCGGAAGGGGTGGGACTCTCCGCCAGAGGACGGATCAGTCCTATGGTTGAGAACCCACAAGGGCTTTTGGCCCGCCAGCTTTTTCCGCCGAAGGACGGACCAGCCTCAGGCTGGCCCCGGAGGCGGACCCGCCTCCGGCGGGCAAGACCTGGCCAAAATTCTGCGCCAGGGCGGAGGGGGCGAGATTCGAACTCGCGGTACCTTGCGGTACGGTGGATTTCAAGTCCACTGGAATAAACCTCTATCCGACCCCTCCGCCCTGCATGGAATTTTTTAAAGGTCCAAAATTCTCAATAATCCATTTTCTACCGGCTCCTGATTTTAAGAAGTTTTCTCATCGGCGCGCTTCAGTATAATCCGTACACCATTCTTCATGTATGAGTTTCCACGGTCTCCCAGATTTTGTCGAATGTGTATGGCCAGCATTGTGCGCCAACAAGCGGCTTGTAGCATCAGTTCGACTCGAGCCAGTATAGAACTTATTCGTTTTCTGACTATAGAGAATATACGTTATTGCCATGTTTTTCCGCCGGAGGCGGATTAATTCAGTATAGTCGCTTCGCTCCTTACTTCATTGAACAAACCTGGTGCATTTTCGCCATAGGACGAACCCGTCCTCTGGCGGGAGACCACTCTGCCACCCTTCCTTTGATTACTGCGCCGGTGATGAAGGCACCGGCGCAGTCTTGCGTGCACCTGGACGGAACCAGATAAGGTACACGATTTCAAGAATACCAATCGTGTTGATAACGAGGAGGGCGATAAACCACCACTTCTGACCACCGCGAGCGGCGTGCCAGAGAGCGTAGCCCTTCAGAACAATAGTCCAGAGCGCTACTACGAGTATCACCGGAATGAAAAGGTTCATAAACCCAGGCGCAAACGGGGAATTGAATGCCGGAAAATTTTGCAAGTATGTATACATGCGCCGCATTGTACCATACAATCATCATATGCGATATCTCGGCGTGGATTACGGGAGCAAAAAAATCGGCCTCGCCCTCTCGGACGAGGGCGGCACGATGGGCTTCCCGCACACGGTCATCCCGAATACATCAAAAGCGGTTGAACACATTTGTGCGATTATGGCGAAGGAGGACGTGCGCGCCCTCGTAGTCGGCAACTCGCTCAATTATGAAGGAAAAGAGAATCCAATCGCGAAAGGGGCCAAAGGGCTCGGAGAAGAGGTGGCAGAGCGATGTGGCGTGCCAGTCTTCTACGAATGGGAGGGATTCACGAGTGCCGAGGCGCGTCGTACACCGACACCCGCCGAAGGCGGGCCAGCCTTCGGCGGAAAAGGAAGGAAGTCCCGTATTCCGAAGACGTACAAAAATGTTGACGCCTCCGCCGCCGCGCTTATTCTCACAAGCTATCTAACTAGGCAGAAAGGCGCCTAGGCGCTAGGCTCTAGCCATGCAAAAGGAACGCATCTCAATTGGTGAATTCAGCAAGATAGAAGTAAAGGTCGGCACGGTACGAAGCGCCGAACGCGTGCCCGAGACGGACAAGCTTCTGCGGCTCGAGGTTTATTTTGGAGAAGAAGAGAGCCCGCGACAGATTATTTCTGGCATAGCCGCGTACGTGAGCGAACCCGCATCGCTCGTGGGCCGACAGCTCGCCTTCGTAACTAATCTTGAACCGCGCACCATCCGCGGCCTTGAGAGCGACGGGATGCTCTTTGCCGTCGGCTCGGACGAATCATTCGCATTCCTCACTCCGGACAGAGAAGTGCCTCCCGGCACGAGCGCACACTGATATACTTGGAGCATGTCTCTCGCTCTCCGTGAACGTCTCCACGCCGCCTTCGCTCCGCCGCGCTACCTCGCGTTCCCATTTTCTGGCATTGACCTCTCCGCGAGCGGCGTCAAGGCGGTGAGACTGTCCGAAGGCATCCGCGGTCTCACCCTCGCGAATTATACCGAGACGCGGTTACAGCCGGGCGCTTTTACCGACGGCGAGATTATTGACCGTCCGGCGGTTGTGGAGGCGCTTAAGACCGCCGCAAAGGCGACCGGTATTACTTCGGCCAACGTGGCGCTACCAGAGTCAAAAGCGTATCTCTTTGAGACTACGGCGCAGGGCTCCAGAAAAGTTGATTGGAGCGTTTCTGTTGAACAGCGTCTTGACGAGCTCGTCCCCTTGCCTCCCACAGAGACGGGGTTTGACATCATTAACGTCGGGCATGGAGCCAGCGGAGGAGATGTTCCCATCCTTGGCATTGGCATCGCGAAACGCATTGTAGACAACACGCTCTCGGTATTTGATGAGGCGGGCATTGAGGTGTGCGCTTTTGAGGGAGAAATATTTTCAATGGCGCGAGCGCTTCTCCCCAAGGGAGACACTTCTACAACGCTTATCATAGATGTCGGAAAGACGACGACGAAGCTGGCCATAGTTGCCGAGCGCATACCGCGTTTCGCGACGACCATCGGCATAGGGGGGCATGCGTTCACTCTCGCCATACAGAAGCATTTTGGCGTTACGGAGGCCGAGGCGCGCAAGGTGAAATATGAGAACGGCATCGTCCCTGCGCCGGGGAATGAAGATTATCTGGCCGCGATGCTCTCCACCGTGTCGGCCATCCGCGATGAGATCTCCCGCCGGCTTGAATATTGGCAGAGCAGAGCGAGCCCGACCAGCGCGCATGAGCCGGTCTCGCAGGCGATTCTCTCCGGCGGAAACGCGTCAATACGAGGTCTCCCGGAATACCTTGAAGGTTCGCTCAAGATACCGGTACGCACCGGAGACGTGTTCGCCAATTTTGCGTCGCGCGACGCCTGGGTACCGGCACCCGATTACACCGAATCTCTCGCGTATGCCACCGCGATCGGCCTCGCGCTCCGCGACGACGCTGTCGTAACCGGATATGCATAACGAACTTACCAACCTCCTGCCTCCCGAGCGTCAGCGCGCGCTCTCTCGCGGCTATCTCGCTCGCTTCATCACCGTCATTGTGTTTATGGGTATCGCACTCATACTCATCGCCGCGGCACTGCTCCTGCCGTCATACGTACTTCTCGCGAAGAACGAGCATACGAAAAAAGATTATCTCGCGAACAGCAAGTCAGCGATATCTTCTGCCGAAGAAAAAGACCTCTCAACGCGGCTCTCGGTGCTCTCTACAAATACTGCGGCGTTGATTGCGCTCGGGAAAGCGCCGTCCGCGAGCGCCATCGTTCGCACGATGCTCGCACTCCCTCGTCCTGGCATCGCCCTTTCCGATTTTTCTTATACATCCGCCGCCGGCAAAAAGCCCGGCGCGCTCGTTGTCTCTGGCACTGCAAAGACGCGCGACGCGCTCCGGAGCTACCAGACAACGCTCCAAAACGCTCCTTTCGCGCGTTCGGCGGACCTGCCCGTTTCCGCATATGCAAAAGATTCTGATATCGCATTTACCATCACCATAACGCTCGCGCTATGAGGACCCCGATTATTCACGCAGTCATAGCGTTAGCCCTCGGCGTCTCTGCGGTGGTTGCGTACGGGATGTGGTATGCCGTCGTTAAAGCCAAGAGCGCTGTCGTCGCCGACCTGCAGAGCCAGATTGATGCGAAGAGAGAATCAGCCATGCGCATATCAGCCGCCCGCGCGGCCCTCTCCGAGATTGCAGGCGATGAAGCTGTTGTACAGGACTATTTTGTTCCAGAGACCGGCGTCGTCGCGTTCATTGACAGTCTTGAAGCGCGCGGGCGCTCGGGAAATGCAACAGTGAGCGTCCTCTCAGTTTCAAAGGATGCCGCGGTGAAGGGGCGCTCGGCATTCACGTTCAGCATCTCCATTACGGGGACGTTTGACGCGGTGATGCGTACCGTCGGCGCCATAGAATATGCTCCCTATGCCGTATCACTGACTTCGCTTTCTCTCGGGCAGGGCGAAGCGGATGTGTGGCACGCAAGCGTCAAACTGTCTGTCGGTTCTTCGCCGACAAACGCGACGGCGAGCACAACAAATCAAAAAAGCGTGCCGAAGACTACGCCATGAACATATCCAACTCAACCGGTTCGCTGTTAAAACGCCTGCATACCGGCGCGCACATTGACCCGATGCGCGATTGGCTGGCGTTGCTCGCGTGCGCGGCGATAGCGTTAACGGGCATCGTGGTATGGAATATATGGGCGTTTGACACGATTGCGCAGGGAGGCGTCATCGGCTCTTCGACGGCCAGCACGCCGGCAGTCCTTGACAGCCCTTCGCTTAACGCCGTCCGCGCCGTGTTCGAGAGTCGCGCCGCCGAGGAGGCGAAATACAGGACGGGCGTTTACCGCTACCCCGACCCCAGCCAATAGCTTCGCAATCCGCCAATAGCTTCGCAATTAGGCGGACCCGCTTAGCTACGGAGTTGCTGGCGGGTTTGGCTGGCCCGCCCAGCTGCGTAGCTGCTGGCGGGCTTCGCTGTACAATGGCGAGTATGTTCTACGTGTATGTGTTATACAGCAGAGAGGCCGACAAATTTTATATTGGCTACTCAGCTGATTTGAAGAGAAGAATGAGGGAACACACAAGCGGTACATCGTTGTCTGGCCGAACAATAAAAAATCTGAGACTCGTGTATTATGAGGCTTGTCTGTCTAAGAAGGATGCACAACTACAAGAAAAACAATTGAAAACAGGCTTCGGCAGACAATATTTAAGAAAAAGATTGCAAAGTTCTATACCGCCCCCATAGCTTAATGGATAAAGTAGCGGACTTCTAAGCCGTTGATGTTGGTTCGATTCCAGCTGGGGGCACAAATTTCGCTTCGCTCATTTGTGTCTCTATTAAAACACGCTAGAACCTATTTTGCCCAACACCCAGCCAACTAACTCTCTCACACCTCGCAGAGCCTCGGTGCTCGCCCGCTCGCGTCTCCCGCCTTCGTCTGACTTCGGCGGGCGCGGCGCGGGGCCGCCCTTCGCCCTGCCGCTCTCATACTTTCTTTTTTGGCGGGGGAGGATTTTTTGAATAAGGAATGGCGGCAGGGCGAAGGGCGATTTTTGATTATTACCATATTTTGATACAATAAGGTGATGGAAAATATACCAAACCAGCAGCAAAATTTTGAGGTTCCAAAAACGTACAAAATAGAGCGTTCGGAGATCGAAAT
>MFMI01000005.1:0-6103 GCA_001783465.1 Candidatus Kaiserbacteria bacterium RIFCSPLOWO2_02_FULL_54_13 | reverse complement strand
AAGGCCGACTTGTACAAAGTTGGTTTCGGAGCTCCAGCGCAGAACGACCAAATCGTTCGTGATGCCGAGCTTGCCTTAGCAGCGATCTTCGATCAGATTGAAGATGACCTTGGTCCCGTTACTCGCGGAATCGACGACCTAGCTTTAGTCAATGGGCCAGCATCGTTGCCGGTTGCAGTGGTTATTGCAAACTCGCTCTTGCAACGGTACGGTGTCGTCGCAGTATTTGATCCCAAGATGTCGGGGTACGTCGTGTCGGCAAGCAGTAGTCCTGCTATGCCCGTCGGTATGGTTATTCCAGCTTGACCAACCTATGCCTCCTAAACAAAAATTTCCTGAAGGCACTCGTCCCGCACCAGCGGAGAAAACTACAAACGCGCCATTATCTGGAAAGGATGGACTCGCCAAATTATCGGAATCAACGAGTACCGTTGAGGGACCGAAGATAAAAGATATATTAAATACACCAGAGGGAAAAGAGAAATTTAAAGTAAAGAAAATAGTTATCGCGGGACCACCACGTTCCGGCAAGTCCTGCTTTAGGGAAGGAGCGAAACAAGCAATAAAAAATCTGCCTAACGCTCCGTACCCTCTCTTTATCACTGCCTGTCCCGACGGGGAGGGTGCTTGGTTCCAAGAGACGATGAATAAGGACCCAGAACTTGCGGCAAAACTGAAGGCGGACTACAAGTCAAAATTTACGCCAGAATTTGTAAAGAGAGTGGCCGACAGTGTCTCTAATCTGAAATTGGAACTTAACTTTATCGACATTGGAGGAATTATCACGCCTGAAAACGCGCAAATCTGCAAAGACGCAAATGCCGCGTTGCTCCTCTGTGGAGAAACTTCTGTGGAAGCTGGTTTACCAGCCGAATGGAAAACATTCTTTAGTCAGTTGAATATTCCTGTCATTGCAGAGCTTTATTCCGATTATTACGGCAAAGATGACTATGTGGAGGGTACGGGAGAAGACGGTGTTTTTCGAGCATCAGTACATCACCTTGAGAGAGGAGAAAACTTGGGCGATAGAGAAGCTATACAAAATTTTGCGCGATTCGTAGTTAATTTTGAAAAAATAGTCAACCTGTATGAAAAAGAGTCAAAATACACTTTTGGTTTATTAGATCCACGTCCCATAGACGCGGCTAAGACTGCAAATAAACAAATTTTTGCTAATGCAAAAAATGGAGCGATTGGAATTGAAATGACTCTTCCTCAATATCTTGACCAATGCACACTGGGAAACATAGACCCACAGCACACCGACGGAGATATTACCAAAGCGGCGATTGATGTTGTACTGGATATGCCTTTGCCGACAGAGGAAGTGGCTATGGTTACTGTTCGCCCTGATCTCGATTCGCTCGGCTCCATGGCGTTACTCTCTCTGCGCCAGAAGGGACTAGAAGTGACCGATGCAGTGCGGGAGCGTGCTAAAAAGATTTCAATATCCGACACATTCGCAAATGGTGAGTGGAAACCGAGTGCGCTACCAGACCGCAACAATATATGGGCAGGCGTAAACGATAAGGACTTGTCTGCTATAGCGGCGCTCGTGATGGATTTTAAAGTGCCAGTTAATCAGAGAATAAAAGTATTGGAAAAGTGGTTTGAGACAGGAGAGGAGCCAGTAGAGTATCGCGAGAGAGTAAAGAAAGACAGAATGAGTATCGTCGATGCTCTGGAAAAGGGAGACATCAAACACTCGGTAGTTGGTAACGGCGAGATTGCCGTAGTTGAATCAAGAAGTGGTGCCGGTACCGCTATTGGCTACTCGTTAGCCCCAACCGTCGTCGTCACCAACCCACAGTTTAGTTTCCAAGGTGCCGAACCGATTGTTAAGCACACCATTTGCCAATATAAACTCGGATATGTAGACCTTGTTGCCGTGCTGAAAGAGTTGAATGAAATAGAAAAAGGATGGGGTGGCTCACCGACCATTATTGGTAGCCCCCAAGGCGTTTCGTCAACAATTCCCCAAGAAAAAATAGTTGAGATAGTCTCAAAACATTTGTTGAAAACGTAATTAGGGAAGCGTTTTATAGAGACTTAAGAATATCTCTGCCTCCAGCCTCGCCATTCTTTCGTTATAGACGATGAAGGCCACTTCGTTTTCAAAGTCAATAAAAGCGATTTTATTTTTGTAGATTATTTTGACGACATTGAAAACGTCATAGTCTCCTTTGAGGACTTTCACAAAACGCTCTAGTTTTGGCTTTTTTCTTTGTGACCCCTCTTCATTCGTGATAACAAGACGCTCCAATTTTTTCTCATCTCTGATTTGTCGGTATGCTCTCGGTAGAAAATCTTTGTACAGATCCCTCCGCACGCTGTAGCGATAGTACGTTTCTCCCTTATCGAGGGAAGTGACAACGTCCATAAAGACTCGTCCTATCCCATCCTTGCCGTAATAGGTCTCAATCTTAGGAACAATCTGTTTTTTGGAATATTCAGTGTTGAGGTTATTAACTATCGTATCCAAACTGTTTTGCGTACTTTTCACCAGTGGCTCCAATTTGTTTGGTGATGCGGCGATGTATTCTGTGCGTCGACCCCTCTTAACTTCAATAATGAGTCCTTTATTTACCATCTTAGGGAGAAGGTTGTATAGAGCCGGACGATGAATATTAGCCAAATGGGACAGATTGAGTACATTCGCCTGCCCCTTTTCCAGCAAGGTTTCGTACACAGTAGCCTCGTCCTCCGATAGGCCAAGTCGCTTCAATCCATGTATATATTTCATAAGTGTACTAATAGTATACACTTGGATAGGTATATAAGTCAAGTGTTTTATGAGCGAAAGTCAATAAAACTATACAAAATAGTACTATTTTACAACATATTTTAGCCGAAATTGGTACCGTTTCTCTGTAGGTCTTTGTTCTTTGACAATCGAAAGGGGAACCAAATGAAACTCCAAGTGAAAAATACAGAGACGGGTCAGTCGGCCGAGTGCGTGCTCGAGAATTTCAAGACGACTGCGAAGTCCTTGGGAATCGAGCAACGCGCTGCCACCAAGGTTCAGGGACAACTCAAGTGCAATGGCTTCCACGGGAAAAGTGGGACCATCAACTTCGCCGAAGGGGTTCGGGTGAACTGGTCGCTGGCTTGAAAGAAAGGCGAAGCTGGCGGCCTGTAACTGCCAGCAGATTCACGCTCACGGGAATTAGTGAAAGGAAACTCTCACGAGCACGAAAATAGGAGAAGGAAAATGACGAACATCGAATGGTCGGACGGCATCGGCTCACGCGGGCGTAGCCCGTTCCTGCTTTTCATCAGAGGGGATGAGATTATTCCCTTTGCTGGAAGCGACATCTCCGGTGTGGTTGTGGTGCGCGGCACCGATTACACCAAACAAGGCAAATGGTCGCACACCACCTACCGCCTGCAAGTGGCGGACGGAGTGCGGCACATTGCCGGACGAAGCGGTTGGGAGACTGGTCGCTTTGTCGAGGGATTGGGATCTGCCGTTGGCTGTGCTACGCCCGATACGTGGGCGGACACGGCCAAAGCTCTTGGCGTTTCGGTTCCGAGTGCGATGGAGTTCCTGCGGAGCTCGCGACCGAAGGCTGCCGAGAAGCTCGACGAAGTCGAGCAGTCGTTGGCGAAGCTGGAGGAAGTTTCCGAGCAGGAAACTGATTCCGTGATTACCACGGTTTCGTTCGGGTCACCTACTAATGCTGCCATTCGCGGCGGTTATTGGGAAAGTCCAAAATCCATTCCGGGTTATACGGCAGAAATCCGTAAGATTGACCCGAGTAATAGTTGGACCGAGGGCAACATCGCGGTCGTCGGAATATCCGGCACCGTGCTGTCGGTAAAGCACAGCTCCGGTATGCACGGCGGGTACTACGCAATATCCGTCGCCGTGATTCCAGGAACGGAGACCGAGATTCCTCCTTTCCAAACCACCCGCGAAAAGGCGGCGAAGGAAAGCGGATTGCCGGAGAGCCTCTACCACGCCTTCAACGGCAATGTGGAGCGGGTCAAAGAGTTCATGGCGAAGGTTGCAAAACTGGATGCCCAAAAGCTCGATGACCACGAGTTCTCTTGCGGGCGTGCTCGCAAGAGTGCGGAGGTGATTCGTGTTTCTGGCGACGAGGATTTCTTCCTCGGTGCTGATCCGCTCGAAGTTTGCGGATACATTGCCGAGGTCCATTTCTCGCAAGAAAGTGCGCCTGAGCAACAAGAAGTGGTTGAGCTCGAGTCGCAAGGCACGGATGCTCCCGCTTCGGTTGATGCGCTCACCACGCTCGCCAATAAGTTCAAAAAATAGGTTTCCCGTTTCGATATATGGGAAGTGTCAAAACTTCCCATCTTTATCAAGTCGGCAAGTTTAACTTGCCGACTTGTAGAGATTTGTTCTTTAACTTTATCGGAGATAGCTATGAGCAAGCAACAAAGTAACTCTGCAACAAAAAGTGAAGTGTCGTTCGTCAAAAGACTCGGCAATTGGAGCGAGCAGGGTTCGAAACTCGGCCGGAAGGCGTGCCTCGATGGATACATCCAAGGTGCTGAGAAACGCACCGACTGGGGCAACATCGACAAGAACGCCGTGCTCAAGGTTGCACAAACGGCTTTGGCTCAGTAGCACTCACGAATGGCGAGCTAGCCCTCGCCATCTTTATCGAGCTTGTAAATTATTTTGCAGGTTCGTAGAGATTTGCTCTTTCACAATACGGAGGTTCTATGAGTGATCGTCAAATGATTTCGTGTTTCAAGGGATTGGCTCCCGTATCCATGCCGACTGAATGGTTGGAAGGATTCGATGCAAAAAATGCTTTCGCCTATGTCGGCAACGAAGCTCGAATTCGCTTCCTGAATGGGAAAGCCTTCGGTGTCACCGTCCATCACAATGGGCCGGAGGTATCGAGGACTGTGCGGGCATTATCTGCGGAAGAAATGGCGGCAACGTCGTGGGGAGCATTCTGCTCGCCGTGGGAAAGCTATCAGACTTCCAAACTGTTTGGTCACGGGCCGACGACTGCTCTAGATCAGGTCGCCTGAGCTAGAAAACCATCACTTTGGCGAGCATTTCGCTCGCCATCTTTATCGGGCTCTTAAGCAAAATATGGCTTACATTATGGTTTAAAAGTCCGTAGAGATAGTTGTGTGATAGCAAAAAACTTGACAAAGTACAGTGAGTATGCTATCATAGGGCTAGCAATGAGATGGTTCTTTGAAAGGATTGTTAGGCAGGAAATAACCGAAAATAGCTTGGATATAAGGGCTTTGAGAGAGGAGCTTTTATATCCGAGCTATTAAATCGGAATTTCCTTAACCCACGCCCAAGGAGGCATACCATGAGCACATACAATGTCGCACGTAGCGCAGTCGAAGTTTCTGGTCACAAGGCCGACCTGTTCAAGGTTGGATTCGGGACCTCGGCGCAGAACGACGAAATCGTTCGCGACGCCGAAAAGGTCCTCGCCGGTATCTTCGATGAGAGCGACGACGAGCTCAGCACCACCTGCAAAGGCGGCTCGCTTGCGCTCGTGAACGGTCCGGCTTCTCTGCCGGTCGCGGTAGTCATCGCGCACTCGCTCCTGCACCGCTACGGTGCCGTCGCAGTGTTCGATCCGAAAATGTCGGGGTACGTCGTGGCCGCAAGCCACAATCCCGCCACCCCCCTCGGCATGGTCATCCCCGCCTAACAATCTCAACTAGTTTCTTGTACTTGACTATCGCGCAAGCGTAAACAGAGTACTCCTTCGATTGGAGGTCAAATCGTAAAAACCGGCGCATCTTGATTGATCGCCGGTTTTTCCTTGGGCAAACAAGTCGGAAAAACAGAAATAGGAGTCGTGTATTCAAAAATCTGAAGAGGGAGTCCTCGCCTGCGCGCATGGGCGGGGAAAGTCGGTGTGTAATCACACCGACTGGGGGCAAGCATTTGCACTCCGCCTCGGGGCTGTTTCCGCTATGAGCGTCCATGGCTAAGGACGAGCGCCGACCCTCATCGAAGTCGGGCGGGTTCGTAGCGGAAGCGACAAGACAAACTCACGAATGAAAACGAGGAGAGGGGTTGTGCGATGGGCGGACTCCGAAGGCACGAGGAGGAGCCCTGATGCGTACCCCATTTAGTGGACACTTTCGAAACCCA
>MFMI01000004.1:11399-12067 GCA_001783465.1 Candidatus Kaiserbacteria bacterium RIFCSPLOWO2_02_FULL_54_13 | reverse complement strand
GTTTTAGCTTGTATGTACGCCACCGTATCACAAAATCAGCCTCTTAAAAGTTTCTTTAACTCGACTTTTTCATACTAGAAAGAGAAGAGGACGTAGTTCAATTTCTCTACAAAGCGCTTCAGGAACATCGCACCTGCTTCTTGCAGTGAGCCTGTCGAACCTGCGTAGACACTCGCGAGATAGCGCGTCTGCGGACCGAGGGCTTCCCCGCCGCCGCCAGGGGTCCCGCCGCCGGCGATGTCGTGCACGTTTACCTGGATAGCGTCAATCTGCGCTGTGCCGGCGCCGTTTGCCGTAACGCGAACCTTGAAGTTAGCGTCCGAGAAGTTGGCTGGCTCCCATGTGCGGCCCCATGTATTCGCCGGACCTCCGACGGTAACCACCGCATCGGTCGTGGTAAGCGTCGGAGTGGCTTCTGCAGAGGTGACAGAGGAACCGCCGTCCCACGAGAGCTCTACTTGGATATCGCCAACGGCTTGCGTCCCCGAGATTTCAAGCTTCACTTCAATGCCGGTGATGGTGTTACTCCCCGGGATAGAGAAGCCGAACCCTCCATAATCTTCTTTGAGAGTGTCGGCGGCTGTCGCGTATGCCCCGTCAGATGCGAATGCATCGCTCGGCGATGTCCACTGGTCAAAGGTCCCTCCGCTCGTTGTCGGGGGGAAGAA
>MFMI01000004.1:8525-11389 GCA_001783465.1 Candidatus Kaiserbacteria bacterium RIFCSPLOWO2_02_FULL_54_13 | reverse complement strand
GCCGACCCCGCCGCCGCCGCCGCCGCGCGGAATCTTCGCGTGCTGGGCGGTGGTAAGCGCTACGATTGAGGCAGGCGTCGTCGCGAGGAGCGAAGTGAGGCCGCTCGCCGTCACATTGCTTGGTGTGAGCGCGAGCGCCATACTGTCGCCGAACTTCACATCCGCCACATCGGCGCGGAGCAGATAATCGCGCGTGGTGGTCGCCGTGAAGGCCGACGAAAACGTGAGCGTCCCGGTCTCTCCCGAGATAGACACGGCGCCCGCCCCGCCAACCTGCGTGTCGCCCGCGTCAACAGCCTGGTCGCCGTTGTAGTCAACGAAGAGGGCGGCGTTGGTGATGTCTTCGGTTACGATTCCCTGAACGCCGCTTGCGTCAAATGGGAGATTGGTGATGCTCATATTCTCGTCTCCCGCGAGTGCGAGATTGAAGCCATAGAGGAGCGCCTCCGTAAAGCTGGTGTCAGATGAGTCAATCGCATTACTCACCTGCGCGGCGGCATGTTCGTCGCCGGCGAGCGTTCCTCTAATAGCAATAGTCTTGTCGTCGGTTGCATCACCGGTCTGGTCAGAGGCACCGCCGATAAAGAGCTTTAGCCCCGGCAAAGGAGCGCTCGCAACAGTAAAGGATGTAAAAGAGAGACCGGAAATCGTTAATGTGTCGAGCGAAGAGAAGTTGGTGCCGACGGGGACCACGAGCACGCTCCCACCGCCCTCATATGTCACGACGGCGGATGAAATCTTTTCCGACGACGATGCAGTGCCGCCGAAGACCGCCATCGTGTCGGTCGTGTCCCAGAGCATAAAGGTGGTGGAGGTAGCGATGGCGACGCGGAGCTTATTCGTAGCGGTGATGGAGGGTGTTGCGGCATCGGTTATCGTAAGCATTGAGATGGCCGTGGAGTCATCGCTGACTGCGAACGTCTGGTTGGCGACGGCGCTTAGAAGCAGATTGCCGCCCAAGAACGACCAGCAGAGATTGTTGCCGCCGTCGGTATTGCTTGAATCAGACGCGTTAATGTCTGAAGAGCCGTCGGCGCAGGCCATAGAGTCTTTCACGTTCGCATAGAGGAGCGAACGATTCCCCGGCACATGCAAGTACCACTGGCTCGCGGGGGTTGCGGAGTGGAGGTACACCTGATTGCCGGAGCCGCCGGAGACGATGAGATTCTGAAGCGTCGTGGTGGCGAGGGCCTTAAACTCAATGCGCGAGCCGGGCGTGACCGCGTAGAAATTGCCGGTGGTAGAGGCGGCGGCGGCGAAACTCGTGGTCGCGGAGCTGTTCAGTATCTCAAGATTGCTGAAAGCGCTCGTTCCAATCATCGTACCGGAGAGCGTCTGGAGGACGGTGCCGTTCAGAGTCGTGGTGCCGCTGCCAGCGGTAAAGGTGCCCGAGTTGGAGAAGTTGCCGGCGATAGAGAGGAGCGTCGGCGCGGTGACGGTACCGGAGACTATGTAGAAATCGCCCGTCGTTGTCGCGGCATTCGCACCGAATGTCCATGATGAAATCCCCGCTGAACCGTTGAACGTGAGGTAGCTGAACGGCGTTGACGTCGCGATAATGCTCTTTTGCGCCGTTGACGTTGAGTTGAACAGCGTGGTGTTGGTGGTCACATTGTACAGAGCCGTAGAGCTCGCGAACCAATTCCCTGCGAGGTCAAGTTCGTTATCAGCCATAGTCAAAATGGACGAGGAGGCGGTGCCGTCTTGGCGCGCTCCGACGGGGAGATGGAGGTCGCCGTCGGGGTTGGTGGTGGATGCTTGGCCGTGGAGGGTGACTGCCCCGCCGGGTTTGAATTCTGTGCCGGGAGCGATATGGAGCTCTTCACGGCTGTTCACTGCGAGAGCGCCGCCTGCCGTCGCGTCAAACTGGATGTCGCCATCGTCAGTGGCGTCGTAGAAGGCGAGGTCCGAGTTCGTGGTGCTGGTGCCGGTGAAGCCCTCGTGCTTGATGGTCACCCTGTTCTGGTACAGGTCAATCCCTGTAATATCGTTCGCGGTGCTGGACGCCTTGGTAAAGGTCGCCGCGCGGAAGGTTGTGTCGCCTGCGACCCATGCGAGGAAGCGCTCGCCGATAAATGGTTGCGGGAGAGATGCGATAGACCACGTGCCGTTGCCGGAGGTTGTCGTGGTAGCGAAGACTCCCGGAGTTGAGGTGCCGATGGCGATTTTAATCGTTTTAGACACGCCAGTCATCGGCGTCGTTTCGTCCATACCGAAGAGGGTGCCGAAGAGCGTGATTGAAGCAGGCGCCGCGGCGTTAATTGTTTTCGTCTTATCATCAGTCGCGGCGGTAGCGTCACAGGAGCCGTCCGCACATAAACGGATGGTGGTCGAAGCAGAATGCGTAGCGGTGAAATTGCCGAAACCAAGATTTTCAATTATCAAAGTGCTCCCTGCTGGCAAGGTGGTAGTAGCATTTATGACGAGCGTCTTTGATGAATTCTCATACGAAATCGGCCCTATTCTCATTTCCCAGACTTGCGCGCCGAACTGGTTCGGTGTCAGAAGGCCAAATCCGGCTATCAATTTCCCATCAAATTCAACGAGCCCCCCTACCACATCTGCTATATCATCCTGCCAGGAATTATGTACTCCTCCGCCGGCTACTTTGGCCCAATCCCCGGTCCCCGGCCACCTCCAAACCTCCGCGTAATGAGTCGGGGAGACTGACTCGTTGTCATGCAATCCGACGTAAAATTGGCCCCGATACTCCACAAGGGGCAAGGTCTCTGATAATTCATTGTTTGTCCAACTTCCGTTTACGCCGCCGCCGCCGACCTGGGTCCAGTCGGTTGGCGAGGTCCATTCCCAAATTTCGGCGGCGGCTCCAGTCCCCGTATTGGCATATAACTTGCCATTGAAAG
>MFMI01000004.1:1121-8456 GCA_001783465.1 Candidatus Kaiserbacteria bacterium RIFCSPLOWO2_02_FULL_54_13 | reverse complement strand
GCCTCCTATCTGCGTCCATGTTGAACCGTTATATTCCCATACATCTGCGTCGCCCAGATCTTCAGCCGTACTTACGTAGAGGAGCCCGTCCATGACAAAGAAATCTCTCACGATGTTATACTCATTAGCCGACCAAGAGCCATTTTCTCCGTTCCCCGCTATAACCTCCCATGCTGTGCTCGTGGCGCTGTATCGCCAGACTTCTGCGTCGTTCGTCGCTCCCTTACCCGCATAAAGAGCGGTGTAGCCTCCGGGATTGGTGTACGAGATAATATCTCTAACGCGGACAGAGGTGGCCCACGAAGTGCCCGTGCCATCACCGCCTATCTTGGTCCAGCTGGTTGGCGAGGTCCATTCCCAAACCTCTCCGTCATTGTTATCAAACCCCAATCCTACGTAAAGCTTGTCATTGAATACAGTCAATGCGTCCGCGAATTCGTGTTCAGGCGCGCTGTCCCAAGAATTATTAACACCGTCGCCGCCGATTTTCGTCCATGTGGAACTGCTGAACTCCCAAACCTCCGCGGCGCCAGAGGAGTCAAAGTTGACCGTACTGGCGTAAAGCTTATTATTAAAGGTTACCAATCTGTAGATTGACTCCGGTTCGCCGGTACCAGCGCCTGTCCACGAGCCATTCTTGCCGTTGCCGCCGATTTTCCGCCAATCAATCATGGTAGAAGTCGCAATCTTCTGCGAGCTAGAAGCTGTGCCCGACAGCGTCACCACTAAGTCATTCACATCCCACTCCATCGGAAAATCTCCGTCAATTTTCACTCGTATGTCGTTGGAGCCGCTAAAGGACGGATTGACGGGGTCAGACGTGATGGTAATCGCTGAATTTGTAGTGGTCGCACCCCCGACGTTAAACGTTTGATTAGCGGCCGACGAAATCGTCGTGCTGGTGCCGTACTGACCTACCGCCCAATAAAGAATTTGGCGCTGAACGGAATCTATTTTGTTCCAGTTCAACGTAAAACCGTTATTATCAAAAGACGCCACATTCGCCTCGGCATTTACCGTGTTGGAATTGGCGAGCGTGAGCGCCTTATTGCGGCTCACGTACATATTTGAATCTGACGGGTCCACTGCCCGCCCTTGCGCCCAAATACTCCCGCGAGTTGTGGAAGCGCTGGCGGCCCCGATGGAAATGGTGCTGGTAGAAACGATTCCGGCCTGCGCGGGTAAATTGTCGCTGAAAAACATGACGCCGCTCGGCTTAAATCCTGTACCGGTGACAGACTGGTTCCCCGAAACGGTCGGCTGGTCAAAACTCCCTACTTTCATGTTCGCCCCGCCGATGGCTAGAAAGAAAACCTCAATCTCGCCGCTAGGATTATCCGACCAAGTGAAGGTAAAACCGTCTGGGTTCATAGAGCTTAAAGAACCGAGAGATTCTTGAACGCCGGAGGGAGCATTGCGGTTAAACGAGGCGCTCGTGAGCTGCTGGGAAACCTTTTGCGCATTGGTGGTATCGCCATTGGCACTAGCCACATTAATCGTCCCGAGTTCAGATGGGCTGCTCGCTAAACCGATACCGTGCGTGTACGTGCTGGACTGATTACTATCAAGAAAGGCCGTCGTTACTGTGGGGATAAAAAATACCGTGTCCGGCTTAAAATTAAGCGTGCTCGTAGCTTGAGTCGCCCCTGTCGTTGAGGCCGTAAAGGAGCCCGCCCATGCGTCCACCCCGCTCCCGCCGATAGCTACATAATTCAGCAGAGTCGCCTGGCTATCGTTGTCGGTCCAATTAAGAGTAAAGCCGTCAGAATCCATAGACGCGAGCTCGGCCTGCGCTCCTAAAACGGGGGTGCTCTGCGAGAGCAGAATAATAGCGCGCGATTCAGACACCCGAAGACCTGTAACAGAAGTCGCGGCATTGTCTTCTTCCGTCCATGAAATCGCCCGCTCATTGGAAGTCCCGGAGACAAAACCGATTCCAATGCTAGAAGTAGCGTTAAACCCCGGTTTGGCTTGCCTCGTCCAGTAAAATATCAGGGCTTTCGGCTGGAATCCCACGCCGGCAATAGACTGATTTCCTGTGGAAGTTTTTTTAAAGAAACTGCCCTGCTTAAAAAGAGTACCTGTACTAAACTCCCAGCAATCATTCCCGCCTGCATCTACGTTCGTACCATTTGTCGCGATAAGATTGAGGCCGAGACAAGCGTTGGAATCTTTTACATCTACATATGAGACCGATTGCGTCCCCGTGGCGGCGAGACCCCACGGACTACCGGTCACCGAGGAACGCAAGACGAGCGGCGTCCCGGAGTTTTGTCCGTTGAGCTCTAGATTGTTGACCGTTGACGTCGCATACGCACCGAACGAGAGCGCCATGTTGGTCGTCGTCGCGGCAAGCGTGTTGGTAACGGTAGAGCTCCCCATAATCGTCCAGCCGCCACCTGTACCGGTGAAGTATAGATTGGTGAAAGGCGTGGTGGTGGCGAAGATAGTCTTGCCGGTGGTGGTGGCGTTGAAATAAGTGCTCGCCGATGAAATAAATTTGGAGGTGGATGAGGCGAACCAGTTGCCAGCGAGTTTCAGCGTATTGGCGGTCATCGTGAGGATGGAAGAAGTTGCGGCGCCGTCTTGGCGCGCTCCGGAGGCAAGGTGGAGGTCGCCGTCGGGGTTGGTGGTGGATGCTTGGCCGTGGAGGGTCACGTTGCCTCCCGGGGCGAACTCGGTGCCGGGGGCGATGTGGAGCTCTTCACGACTGTTCACCGCGAGCGCGCCCCCTGCGGTCGCGTCAAACTGGATGTCGCCATCGTCAGTGGCGTCGTAGAAGGCGAGGTCCGAGTTCGTGGTGCTGGTGCCGGTGAAGCCCTCGTGCTTCACGGTCACTCTGTTCTGATACAAATCTATTTTGGGAATATTGTTTGCAGTACTTGACGCCTTGGTAAACGTCGCCGCGACGAAGTTCGGGTCGCCGTCTACCCACGCGATGAAGCGCTGGCCGATGAAGGGCGTGAACATGGAAGAGACAGACCATGTACCATCAGCCGCGCTTGAGGTGGTGGTGTAGACACCCGGGGTGGTGGTGCCTATGGCGACCTTGATCGTCTTGCTTGTGGTAACGGCAGTGGTCTCGTCCATAGCGTAGAGCGTGCCGGAGAGGATGATGGGACTGATGAAATCCCAGCCGCAGTTGTTGCCCGTATTGAAGCTATCCGTCGCGGTGATGGTCTGACTCTGCGGGTCGCCGCAGGAAGAAATGTCTTTGACATCAACGTATGAGACGGAGGCGCTGGTGGTGGCGACAAATCCCGCTCGTGTCCCCGCAGAAGACGAGCGGAGCCATGTGCGCATCGCGGCAGAGGTACCGCCGAAACTGATGGAAGAAAAGCTGGAGGTGGCATTCACGAGAAACTGCGCTGACGTGGATGCCGCCATGGTGAAGAGGCCGGTGGTTGAGGCGGCGGCACCGAAGATGATTGACTGCGTCCCCCCGCCCGTACCCGAGGTGTTGAGGATAGTGAGGTTCTTGAAGGCGCTCGCGCCCGTCATAGTGCCCGAGAGGTTCTGGCTTGCCGCGCCGCTAAGGCTTACGGTTGAAGTATCGGCCGTGAAGGTTCCGCTATTGACCCACGCGCCGGTCACGTTAAATGTGTTGCCGTCTGCAGTGATAGTACCGTTGTTCTCCACGTCTTGGGCATTCACATCTCCTCCGCTCGTTGAATCCGGCCGATACGTGTCCCCGCTCCCGATGTACAGCTCATCCGTCGTCCAGGAGCTGTTGGAGTCCACCGTAAGGTCATTGGATACGCTGACCTCAATGGGAATATTCGCGTCTCCAGAAACCGAATTGTCATACTGCGAAAGGTCGGCATTGCTGACGGTCTGGTCATTGTCGCTCCCGATGGAGAGTCGGCCCTCAATCAGCTGCATGCCGGTAATGTTGCTCCCGCTATACTTGGCGACCGCGACCGCCCTGTCTTCAGAAGAGACAACGCCGTCAATGAATACAGTGACGACCGTCCCTGCGACGGGAGCGTCCATGTTGGTTACCGACCATGTCCCGGAAACAATGGTTTGAGTTTGAGACTGTACTATTCCGTCGTAGGCCACGCGAATGGTCCCCGTATCGGTACAGTTGGTGCTTTGGTCGTTTTGCTTGCAGGTCCCAGAAATTGAAAGCCGGGCATCGCCAATTGCCCAATACATAATTTCGTCTGCCGTCGCGTCAGCCGTGGTCCATTGTAGGGTGAATCCGTCGCTGTTAAAACGAGTGAAGGCGGCTTCTCCCGTCAGAGTGTCAGTGTCGCCCTCAAAGGCGGTAAAGACCGTGCTCGTGGAAGTCCTATTCCCGTTTTCGTCGTTTGCTTGATCTTGGTCAGGCTCATTGATTGAAATGGCCCCTTGGTCTGTGCCCGAGGAGGTAGTGGAAGCCGCCGCCCCCATGCTTATGCCTCCGTCTTTAGTAGCGGTGGTTCCCGACACTTTATTTCGGCTCAAGAGAAAAAGTCCGTCAGGCCGAAAAGAGAGCCCTGTCGTGGTCGCGTAGCTTGCGGATGTCGGTTTTGTAAAATTCCCTGTTTTATACGAGCCGCCCTTAAGCGCCAAAAAATGGACTGGGGTAACTGCGGTCGGCAGGTCGCTTATATTTAGAGTAAATCCGTTGGCGTCAATGGAAGAAATATTGGCCAAACTGTCTATGGTGTTACAAGTATTTGAAAGTCCTTCAATTTGATCCACCCGCTCAATACTGCAGGTATCGGAAGATGCGGCGCCATCTTCCCACAAAACACCGAGCCCGCCCTGGTCAGTGGAATTATTCCCAAAACCTATTCCTAGTTTTGCTATCGCTTGGTCCGTGCCCGTCGCCGTAATATTTCCGCCATTAATAAAAAAGAGCATGTCCGGCTGAAAACTAAGGTCGGACACACTTCTGGTCGTATCGGCTGTATTAATAAAAATCGTGCTGGTAGTAGCATTGGTGATATCGCTCCCGCCAATGGCAAAATAGTGGATAATGTAAGGGTTTACGTCCGCGCTCGTCCAATTAAGCACAAAGCCGTCAGTATCAAACGAATCCAGGGTTGCTTGCCCGGCGTCGGTGCCGCCGGTGGTCTGGAGTTGAATAGCATTAGTAACAGAATTTTTCCTTCCGGTATTTGACGGGTCGGATCTGTCAGACCATGCCGAGATTGAAGCCGAATTGCTTGACCCGGCCGTAACTCCGACGCCGACGTAATTTCCTATAGCATTCCCCAGAGCCGTCTGCTTCGTCGCAAAAAAGATGACCGCTTTGGGTAGAAAGCCTACCCCCGTAATTTGCTGAGTTCCCGGTGAAGTTTTTTTATAGAAAGTGCCGCTTTTAACATTAACCGCCGCTTGTGCCCCGGGCGTATCAAAAAAGAAGAGAGGTGTGGATACGGCAAGAAAAATCGTGAAAAGAGAAAACGCAGTCCACTTTGTGACCATAGAGAGTTTACGATCCATACTCATCCGGTGCTGGTTCTGCCTGTGGTGAGCTTGTCGAATCCGGAGCGGGTTCGGCCTGTGGTGAGCTTGTCGAATCCGGAGCAGGGGCAGGGGCGACCACTGTGACTACGCGCGAGACGCTACCCGTGTTCCCTGCTGAATCAATGACGCTGTAGGTGAGCGTGTAGAGCCCCTCGGTAGCAGTGTCTACCGTGCCCGATACATTTATATAGGATGTGAGGTCGCCACCTACGTCGTCAAGGGCGGTGGCGCCCGGGTCAATGAAGGTATCGCCCACTGCCACCTCTATCGCGGCCTCGCCATTGAGAGTTACAACGGGGGCCACAGTGTCTCCTGACGGACTTGAGGCAGGAGCAGGTTCAGGAACGGGTTCGGGAGTAGGAGTAGGTTCGGCCTGCGGTGAGGCTTCCTGTGGTGAGCTCGTCGAACCAGTCGAATCGTCGGACGGCGGAGGTGTGACTTGTGTATTTATGAATTCTACGCTTGGAGCGACAGCGCCGACGGGAGCGGTAGTGGTCGCCATCTGCCCTTCTGTCTGGACGAGGAAGTAATCAAGGACGACGTCGGCGCTCTGCTCTTCAGAGAGTACGAGGCGGAAGCTCCCCTCCTGTTTATCAGAGACGTACCAAGACCCGGTGAGTGGAGAATTGAAGGTGACGAAGACTTTGGTATTGGGCGTGACGTATGCGTTATTAATCTGCGCGACGGTGTTCCCCGCGAGGACGATGACGGTGCCCGCCGAGCTCGTCCCGGCAGAGTCCACTGCCGCGACGAACCGGTCAAAGACGAGCGAGCCGAACTGGGCGAGACCGCTCTTGATGAATACTCCGAAGCCTTCAAGCGCAGAGGCGAGTGTGGTGGTGGAGAACGATGACGTACCGCTCGTAGAAGTGATGGCGCCGCTTTCAAGCTGGGCAACACGGTCTTCAAGCGAGGTGAGTCGCGTCTCCTGCGCCACGAGCGCCTCTGCGAGCGCGGAGACGCCCGAGAGGTTGTAGGTCGCGAGTTTGTAGAGGTCCACACCCAATCCGTCAGCCGTCAGAACGGCCGACGGTATCTCCGCCGTGACCGTCGTCGAGGTGCCTGCCCCGAGTCCTGTCGAGGGGAACGGAGTCGCGCTCGTGAGCGGCGCTGTGTACGACGACGCAGAGACGGTGCCCGAGACAGCGAGGTCGGAGGCACTCCCTGTGAGCGCGCTCACCTGGCTCGAGAGATTCCCGACCTCTGCCGCGAGCGCCGAAGTGGTCGCCGAGAGCACGCTGAGCGAGAGCGACGTCGTGGAAATCTTCATACCCAGCTGTTGTATCGCGAGTACCATTGGGGAGATGAGACCCTCGTAGTTTATCGTGAGCGTTCCGTCTGGCGTGAGCGGAGTCGGATTCGTCGCTTGGACCAGATTCGGGAATACACTGCGAACATCTTGGGCGACGAGCCCGTATTGTTGTCCCGCACTCCGTTGCGTTTCTGGATTCCAATAGAATGAGACCGGATTAAGCGCGTTGATAGCGGCGAGACCGTTCGTTTCATCAAGCGCAGAGATATTCTGCTTCAGTCGCTCATCGGAGGCGGTGCAGGCGAAGAGGCCGTTGTCGTTACTCGTATACCCCGTACAATTCTTGTATCCATCAAAAGTGATGTTGTTCGTACTGCCCCCTACTTCAAACAATGTAGCCGGCGACGTCGTCCCGATGCCGATGTTGCCGGCGTTGGTGATGACGAACTTGGGAGAGTTGTCGGAGTCTGCGACCGCGAGCGCGTATTCGGTAGCGAGCGTAGAAGACGCGGTGACCGAGAGCTGCGCCCACGGCGTGGAGGTGCCGATGCCGGTCTGACCGGTATTCGTGACGAGGAACTTCGTCGAGCCAGCTTTTTGGAGCTTCAAGAAGTTGCCGGTGA
>MFMI01000004.1:0-1107 GCA_001783465.1 Candidatus Kaiserbacteria bacterium RIFCSPLOWO2_02_FULL_54_13 | reverse complement strand
CCGCCGTTGCCGAAGTTCATAGAGAGGCCGGTGCCGCTGAAGACACTCGTGTCGGTGTAGAGATTCACCAAGTCTGCGGTAGTAAGCGATGACGAAAGGGCGCGAATCGCGTTCCCTTGTATCGTCCCGCGCGTCTCGGCGTAGAGAGCGGCGGGGGCGAAGACCGAGCCCGCGTCGCCCTCGGTCACGGCGCGCACACCGAAGGTGCGGCCGAAGGCCGAGATAGCGGTGTTCTCGCCGAGCGTGTTGGTCCCGCGATTGCTCTGCACCTCCAAGCCGCGGACGGTGCTTGTAGACTGGGTGTTGTCTTCAATCTTGACCATGTTCCCCACCATGACGGAAGCGGTGGAGGTCGGCGCGTAAGTGATGTACATATAGTTGCCGAATTGTGTTCTGGCCGTATTCGGGTCAAATCTCATATATTCGCTGATACCGCCGATGTTCTGGTACGACGAAGAGGCGGTCTTGCCGTTGTTGTCTATGGTGAGGTAGGCGTTCGGGGTCGTGGTCCCGATGCCGACATACCCGTTTTGATTGACTCCTCCCACATAGAGAGAAGGGGTGCTTGAGCCTTGATTCCCGACGACGAAGGCGGGGCTGGTAGTGTCCATCTCCACCGAGAGCCTGCCCCACGGGCTCGTCGTCCCGATGCCGACGTTGCCGCCCGAGGTGGCGAAGTACGCTGAACCCGTAGAGCCGATTTGCGTAGTGGAAGCGTTGCCGAATGTCTGAAGTGCCGTCCACGTGTTTGGATTCGCAAGGTTCAGCCCCCAGTCGCTTATCGCTCCGCTTCCATCGTATGAAGAGCCGTTCAGCGTTGCATCGTTGGTAAGGGCGGCAAGGTTAGAGCCGAGCGCGATGCCTGAAATCGTGGAGTTTGCAAGCATAGTATTTGTGACGGTGCCGGTGTCGGTGGTATAGACGCCGTTGGTGACGGTGCCGGCGTTGCCCGTGATGCTCATTGAAACGGCGGTTGAGGTCGAGATTGATGCAAGGGTGTTCACGCCGGTGGCGTAGAGGAGGCCGGAGGTGATGCTCATTGAAACGGCGGTTGAGGTCGAGATTGATGCAAGGGTGTTCACGCCGGTGGCGTAGAGGAGGCCGGAG
>MFMI01000003.1:37435-37753 GCA_001783465.1 Candidatus Kaiserbacteria bacterium RIFCSPLOWO2_02_FULL_54_13 | reverse complement strand
CACCCCCGAACCGTCGGTCATCCCGGTTGCCGTTGACCCTACGGTGCCTCCTCCGGCGCGCTTGCCTGCACATCCCTCGTTTACCTTTGCGCTCATCTCGGTCGGACGGTTGGAGCCGGAGAAGCGCGTGGAGGATATTCTCGCCGCGCTCTCGCTCGTCATCCCGCACTATCCGATGGCCGGGCTCTTCGTCGCCGGAGCGGGGAGCGAGCGCGGGAAGCTAGAGCGCATGACGCGCCGGCTGGGGCTCGCGAACAATGTCATCTTCCTCGGCGACCGCCCTGACGCGCGCGCCCTTATGGCGAGCGCGCAGGCCTT
>MFMI01000003.1:31015-37378 GCA_001783465.1 Candidatus Kaiserbacteria bacterium RIFCSPLOWO2_02_FULL_54_13 | reverse complement strand
CAAGGTGCCCATCATCACGACCGATGTCGGCATCGTCGGCGAAGTATTTAAGGGCTACGAAGACGTGCTCGCGGTTCCCGTTGCCGACCCGACCGCTCTCTCGCTCGCTATCGTCGGCTTCATTGAAGACGTCGCGGTGCGTCACGAGCTCCCGATGCGCGCCGAGGTCAGTGCGCGCACCCATCTTGCCGAAGCTGGCGACATTCCCACTCGCGTATGCGCAGACCTTTTGCGCGCAATGGACGGAAACTCAAATTCGTAGGAGTCGGTTATAAGGTCTGTATGGTACTGGCATATCGCACATGTTAGAGTCATCCAAATGACTTTGAATAAAACGAAAAAGCCACTCATTGGCTTCATAGGGCAGGGTTTTATCGGCAAGAGTTATGCGGATGACTTTGAACGCCGCGGCTATACGGTTGTGCGATATTCGCTTGAAGAGCCGTACAGGGCGAACAAGGAAAAAATACTCGCATGCGATGTTGTTTTTATCGCAGTCCCTACACCGACGACGCCGAAAGGATTTGACTACGGCATTGTGAAAGAAGCGCTATCGCTCGTCGGTTCTGGCAAGACCGCCGTTATAAAATCAACCATTTTACCAGGAACAACCAGGAAACTACAGAAGCGTTTCCCCAAACTGTGCGTGATGCATTCGCCGGAATTTCTGGTGCTTAAGCAAGCGGCTGAAGACGCAGCTCGCCCGTTACGCAATATCGTTGGTATTACAAAAAATACCAAGGCCTTTCATACTCATGCGCGCGCAGTTCTGAAAATACTGCCGAGAGCTCCGTATGAATCAATCTGTTCCGCTGAAGACACCGAGCTTGTAAAGTACGCCGGGAACTTTTTCTTGTATTTGCGCGTGCTGTTCGGCAATCTCATATATGACCTCGCACAGAACGTAGGCGCCGACTATGATGTAGTGCGCACCGCAGTGACCGCCGACCCACGCATAGGAGCTTCGCATCTGCAAGTAATACATGACAGCGGGCATAAGGATGCGAAGCGCGGCCGCGGTGCCGGCGGCGTATGCTTCATCAAAGATATCGCCGCGCTCGCAGACCTCTACGAACAGTCGGTTAAAGACCCGTGGGGCATACAATTTCTCCGCGCAACGATAGAAAAGAACATCAATCTGTTAGTAACCTCCGGTAAAGACACGGACCTGGTTGAAGGAGTTCACGGCAAAGCGGCCATTGCACGACATACAAAAAGGCGATGAGACTCCTTATTGTTACACAAGCAGTTGCCAGCGAAGATTCGGTGCTCGGGTTCTTCGTGCGGTGGATAGAGGAGTTCGCAAAGCACTGCGAACGCATTGAAATTATTTGTCTGAAAGAAGGGAAGCACCGCCTGCCCGCGAATGTTTGCGTATACTCTCTAGGAAAAGAAAAAGGAGTCTCGCGGATGACATACCTATTGAATTTTTACAGATATATCTGGCGTCTGCGACGCGACTATGATGCCGTTTTCGTGCATATGAATCCAGAATACACAGTGCTCGGTGGCCCCCTCTGGCGATTCTTTGGCAAGCGCACCGCACTCTGGTACACCCATAAGAGCGTCAATCTGAAATTACGTATTGCCGCGGTATTCGCCGATATTATTTTTACCGCTTCCAAAGAGAGCTTCCGTTTGCACAGCAGAAAAGTGCGCGTGATGAGACACGGCGTTGATACGGACTTTTTTTCTCCTGACACATCCGTCGCGCGCGGGGAGTGGATACTCTCGGTCGGACGGCTTATGAAGAGCAAACGGCACGATCTCGCCATCCGGAGGGCGGCACAAGAGGGCAAGGTACTACGCATTGCGGGCGAAGGCCCCGAACGCGCTCGTCTGGAGGCCTTAGCGCATGCCCAGCATGCCTCGGTACAATTTTTGGGCGGGCTAACGCAGGCGCAACTGCGGGATGAATACCGCACGGCTACATACTTCGTACATACGAGCGAGACTGGCAGTTTGGACAAGGTCGTGCTTGAAGCGCTTGCCTGCGGGCTGAAGATAATAACGAATGATCCGGCGCTGAAGCCGCTTGAGAACGAAGGTCCGCAGTACGTTCGCAAGCACCACTCGCTCCAACGCCTCATTCCTGCAATACTGGGCTCAATGCAAGCGATATGAGTATTCCACAAGTAGACAAGTCAAATTACCATTTCGGCACATATACCTTTGAGGGACGGTTTGTCAGTTATTATTGGCAATTGAATGAAGTGCTCGCGCAAAAGCCTGCCTCGGTGCTTGAAGTCGGCGTAGGAGACCACGTGTTCGGTAGTTTTATTAAGAACAATACAAACATTTCTTACACATCCGTTGATGTCGCAGAAGATTTGCATCCCGATGTCATGGGAAGTGTGTTGAAACTTCCGTTTGCCGAGGCATCATTTGATGTCGCGTGCGCGTTTGAAGTCTTGGAGCATCTGCCGTTTGAACAGTTTGACCGCGCGCTCGCGGAGCTCGCGCGCGTGGCGCGCACACATGTTGTCATAAGCCTGCCGCACTTCGGACCGATGGTTTCCTTCTCGCTGAAAATCCCCTTTCTGCCGCAGATGCGCACGGCATTTAAAATTCCGTTTCCGAAGACACACTTCTTCAACGGTCAGCACTATTGGGAAATAGGGAAGCGCGGATATCCGATATTTCTCATCCGCCGCAAACTTTCTGCGTATGGGAAAATAGAAAAAGATTTCATCCCGTTTGGTAGCCCTTATCATCATTTTTTCGTACTCAAAATCAAAAATGTCTAAGCAATTATCGAACATCGCGTTTCTTTTCACCAATTCTAAAGAAGAAGTTATTTCCAATGTGCAAGCAGGGAGAGATGCGGACACCGCGCTTCATGGCATGAATCATATCGCCGGGGCCGATCACTTCACTGTCGTTCCCAAATCAGTACGGGCTTTGCCGTTCGTCCTGCGCCTTCTTCGCTACGACTTTGTCATTGCGCAGGACAATCTGTTACTCGGGTATGTCGTTTCTTCGTGCGCTCGCGTACTTCGTCTGAAGACACGATGGTTGTACATTGCAATGAATTCGTCAACGCTGATATGGCGCCATGCTATGCATCCGATACGTTTGTTTCTTCTCAAGAAATTCTGGGCGAGCTATGCTCGTATTATCTGCCTTTCTTCTGAACAGCTTGAGGATTTCGTACGGCTCGGCATCCCGCGTAGCCATCTTGTGTTCATCCCGTTCGGCATAGACACGCATTTCTTTCAACCCGCCGACATATCCCGCGAAGAAGGCCTTGTCGTGAGCGTCGGTCGCGACGCAGGCCGCGATTATGAGACCCTCTTCAAAGCGGCAGAACGTTCCGACCATACGTTTGTCGTGGTTGCCGGGCGTAAAAATATTCCGTCCGATATGCCGGTTCCGAAGAATGTCTCGGTGCTCTATAACCGAAGTTTAGTTGAGGTCAGGGATTTATATGCGCGCGCTCGGTTGGTCGTTGTCGCATCAAAAGACGACAATGTGCCGGACGGGTCAGACTGTTCGGGGCAAACCGTTGTTCTAGATGCCCTCGCGGCCGGCAAGGCAGTCATCGCAACGCATCGTTCGTGGATAGCCGACTATTTTATCCCAGGCCAAGATCTTGTCGTCGTTCCGCCAAACGACCCTGGAGCTCTTGCGCACGCGATAGACGCACTTTCGCGGGACTCCGAAAAGCGGAAACACCTTGCCGCGCCAGGTCATGCAAAGGTGGTTGCACACTATACGACAAAAACTTTTGCGAGAGCTCTGCTCGGGGTCATGGATTCCGTCATATGACATCCACCGGCCAGCTCGTGTTCTATGTGAATCCCCTGTGGCGCCGTCAAGGGATTCATACCCCGCTTCTCAATCCGTGGTGGGGGAACCCCCTAACCGACTCGTCGCTCTACACCAAAGAACTATTTGACTCGTACTCGTTTAATACCGAATATTACGCGATAACTGATGACCTGGGGAAGGCCGATATGGTACTTGCACCATATCCGCACGTGTGGTTTATGCGTCATGATATGGTCCTCTTTGATGAATGCGTGCGAACGTCACGAGGGGAAAGCCTTCCTCTGCTTATTGACGGGACGGGAGACATTGAATATCCGATCAATATAGAAAATGCGTATATTCTGCGCTACAGCGGATACCGTTTCTTACCCGAGCGCGGCCGGCTTCAAATACCGCTTTTTGCCGATGATCTCTTGGAACGATGCAGGAGTGGCCGGCTCGCCATTCGCAAAAAAGAAGAAGGGAAACCGAGCGTCGGTTTCGCAGGCTGGGCGAAACTTTCTTTCAAGCAATATCTGCGCACGGTCATAAAAGAGATGCCTGTGCGCCTCCTTGGCATTTTTGATACGAGATACCGCGCCTGTACCAAGGGTGTGTTGTGGCGGCAGAAGGCAATTAAGATACTCCAAAGCTCTTCGCACGTGACGCTTAATCTGCGCGCACGCAATTCTTTCACCGCGAGCGTAAAGACGGCGGAAGGCGATATGCGGACATTGCGAGAAGAGATGGTGGACACGATACTAGAAAGCGACTACGCACTTGATGTGCGCGGCGATGCGAATAACTCGGCCAGACTCTTTGAAATACTATCGCTCGGGCGCATTCCCGTCATCGTGGATACTGAGCGCAATTTCCCTTTCAGCGACAAAGTTGATTATGCATCGTTCGCTCTCGTCGTAGACTTTCGCGACATCAATCGCTTGCCCGAACGCATAGCTGAATTTCATAAAAATATCTCACCTGAACGATTTGAACAGATGCAAAAAAATGCGCGTGATGCCTACGTCAACCATTTTCGCATCGCTGCGCTCATGTGCCACATTGTAGAAAAACTGCGGGCTCCATTGAAATAGAAAAGACAGCGTTTGGTTTTTAATTATCCGATGGGCGATTCATTTTCTGTTGGCGGACCGTTGTTTGGTTTTATCGTCACATGCGGCGGAATACCGTACATGGTGCTATTCGGAGGAACATTCTTGTTGCACAATGATAGGGCGCCGATGACCGAGTTGTCCCCAATCTCCACCGACTTGATTATTTTTGCTCCCGTGTAAACGGTTACATTGTCGCCTAGCCGCGGCAGATGCGGAATCTCAATTCCTACAATCGTTACGCCATTATAAATGGTTGCATTTTCCCCTATAGTCGCGCTCGCCCCTATTGTCACATCAGTCGGATGAGGCAGAAACAACCCGGGGCCGATGGTCGCATACGGCGATATATCATTGGCAAATCGGTACATCCGCCACATCCTAATCCGGTATTGTCCGGGCCAGTTTTTGTTGCGGACGAATAGCTGATTCACGCGCAACCAAAACACGCAGGCAAAGCCCGGCTTGTGCCTTATTGCCCGACGAACTTGCAGGAGGCGAGAAATAAGCGGCGCATGAGGGTCCACCTTGAACCCGACCCTATGAGCGTCTTGACGAACAGTGTCCCAGAAAGAGGGAGGTTGCGCGCGGTCGGTCATGCAGTGGAATATATCACACTGTGCGATGCTGGTACGTCGCGAGACCCCCGGGACGAGAAATGGCATAGACATCGGCGCCGACATCACAAGCCAGGACACGCACAGCCTGTATAAGCTGGTCAGAGACCGGCCCGCTTAAATCGGCAACTTCTGCAGGAGGATAGCGTAATAGCATCGTATAGCCGAGTGCGCTTCTATCCTCGTGACGGCCACCGGGAATAACTTCTACGAGCTCCGCGCCAAGTCTTGTATGGAAGTTCATGACCGGATCGTTCCCCGCACGCAGATACTGCTTTACGAACTCCGGACTTGGCTTTTCCGTGACCGTCGGTATCGGTTTCGGCTTGAATGTCGCACTGCATATTGAGACACAGGTGATTTTCTCATCCTCATATGAAAAAGATATTTGTCCCGCGAGTACGCCACTGCCGCCAATCGCACCGAGTGTCAGATAATCTCCTAGATATTTTTCATATTCGCTTTCGTTCTTTACCAGTGGTTGCCAGCAATGGTTATAAAGTTCACGCGATTCCTTGCTCAAATGGGACCGTGCTGAAATTATTCTAAATTGAAAGTCCGCGGAGGCGAACAGGTCTTCCAGTTGTTCAAACGTATTTCCAAGCTTTTCTTTCAATACAGAACGCTGCACTTTCCCAGTAGAGGTTGTTGGGAGCTCGTCCGCACCTAGCGGTTTGAAATATTTCGGCGTTTCATATGAGCTCAACGTCTTGTGTCCAATAAGTAGCGCGAGTTTCAGCTGCCGCATCGCGCTCGCCGCATCAATACCCCTCTTCCACACTATTACGGCGCCGCCTTCTTCGCCATAACGTCCGTCTCCCACGCCGACTACATAGGATTGTTCAATATCTGAGCTTATTTTTTTAAGAGCATTTTCAACTGCG
>MFMI01000003.1:17935-30902 GCA_001783465.1 Candidatus Kaiserbacteria bacterium RIFCSPLOWO2_02_FULL_54_13 | reverse complement strand
ATACCCACCGCGAAAGGCCGGTTCATCACCGACATATCCCTGCATAACCGCTGGGCCTTTTACAATTAACTCGCCCTCCTGCTTCTCCACGAGTATATGCCCTTCTGTATCTGCTGTCTCAACCTGCGCCCACTTCATCGGTGTTCCTATAGAATTTTCCCCAACAAGCTTTTCGTAGATATTCGCGGGCAGATCCATTGGCACTCCAGCAACGCGCAACGCCGTCTCTGTCTGCCCATATCCTTGATAGAGCGGGATGGAGAATTCACGCATAAACTCAAGCGCATCTGAAACGACGACAGGAGCGGACCCCAGTTGTATTCTATTCAATTTGAGGCGGTCTTTTACCGACCCAAACTCTTTTTGCCTGCCAAGTTGGTCAAATATAATAGAAGGGACGACAGAAGTGAGCGTCGCACCGCTATGTGCCGCCTGCCCCCAAAAACGCGAGGCAGAATAACGAGGCGGTATCGCAATAGAAGCGCCCGCGATAAGCGATGCGAGGCAAAAAGTTGTAGAGTTAATATGATGGAATGGGAGCTGGACCAGAAAACGGTCGTCTTCCTTTATGTGCAACCATTCAATAATTCCTTCCGCATTGACGACGAGGTTTTGCAATGTCAGCCGAGCTCCTTTAGGGTACGCGGTCGTGCCGGAGGTGAAGAGTATGAGCGCCTCATGGGAAACGTCAGGCATCCAGGACACATCGCCGGGAGCACCCCCCACTTTTGGGAGCGTTTCTTGGGTTACCAACAGTTTGGCATCGCTTGCCTTTATTTTATACTCGCGTAATTCGTCAGTGTCGCGCTTGGTATCCAACGGCACGGTCACGACCCCGATGGACCATGCCGCCCAACTCAATATCAGCAGGTCAGCGCCGTTACCAAGTTCAAATGCAACCCTATCTCCAATCCGCATCCCCATATTTTGCAGATATATAGCCGCTTCCCGCACCTTCGCGAGCACTTTTGTACGAGAGATCTCTTCAATAATCATGCCTGTAGCGTCGCACATGAGGATCGCTGGTCGTGCAGGGTCGGCATGCGTGAGAGCAGATAAATGCTCGTATACGTTTTTCATACACTCGACGACGTGGGTTGTCGCCAGACAAAGAGGTGATAGAACGTATAATTCCAGATAAATCCAAGGATGATGCCTATTGCGTAAGCGATGTGGATGACAAGCACGCTATCCGTCTGGTGTTCTACTACAAAAACAAATAGCCATTGCAGGAAAACGGACCCGCTCACCACAAGATGAAAACGCGCCAGCCGCGACAGAATCGAAATAGGGTGTTGCCGGTCATGGAAGGAGAAGCGGTTGTTGAGATAAAAATTCGTCAGAATGCCAGCTTCCGCGCCTATCACGACTGCAGTGCTCGGAGAGAACAGTTGCAGATAGATGCCAAGGATCTCGAACACAATTGTCTGTACGAGAACTCCGATCCCGCCGATGATAAAAACACGCAAGAAACGCGAATACAAAAAAATGCGCATCCATGCGCGAACGTCCATATTCCCTATACTATAACGCGTTTCTGTCGTAGGATACAAGACATGCTTACCCCACGGTCACGCCGTACCGTATCTATCATTATCCCGTGCTACAACGAGGAACGAACAGTCGGAGAACTTCTTGATCGTATCCGGGCCGCTTCTCTCCCTTCTGGTTGGGAGAGAGAAATTATCATTGTGGATGATGGCTCAAAGGATAGTACGCGAAACATTTTGAAACGATATGAAAAGGAAGCGCATATCATATTGTGTGAGAAGAACGAGGGGAAAGGTGCCGCAGTACGCCGCGGCTTAGGGAGCGCGACGGGAGAATACGTGCTTATTCAGGATGCCGACCTGGAATACAACCCGGCGGACATAGCGAATCTTCTGTCAGTCATTGATAGCGGAACGGCAGACGTCGTATATGGTTCGCGCAATTTGGATCCGCGAACACGGCGCGGTGCCTTGATACCGCGCGCGGGCGTATGGTTTATAACGAAGCTCATTAATGTGCTGTACGGATTGTCTTTAACAGATGTGTGGACCTGCTATAAACTCTTTCCGCGCGAGGCCGCTACCGATTTCGTCGCAGGCCGTTTTGAGTCAGAACTATTATTTACTGCGATGCTCGCACGCCGGAGCTATCGCTTCATAGAGGTTCCCATATCCTACACCCCGCGCGCTGTCACCGAAGGAAAGAAAATCCGCTACAGAGATGGCATTCAGGCGATTATACTGATCGTGCTGGACTGGCTACGCCACCTCTACTGATGAGGTACAGCTAGGTCTCCTAATGATTTCTTTTGCCACAGCGCATATCGGTCAAACACGCGCATTTCACGATAGGAGGAAAGGTCAAGTTGGGAAGCGGACTCTTCTTTTATCACCACCAAGTCGGGTACCCCTTGTGCAACGAGGGGAAGCTCTTCTTTGCCGAGAATGACAATCGGCGTTAAGAAAAGATATTGATAATAGGGCATGCCGGCGGGCAGAAAGAGCGGCAGCTCGGGGGCGTTGTATATGAAAATTGAAGTAGAAGTTGAGAGCGTCCCCAGCGCTTGGCTCACATCTCTCGTGCGGTGCGAATTATAGTACGCCGCAACAAATGAGCTAAAAAAGCATTGGTACGTCTGGGCCGCTATCAGAAGCACCATGCATGCATGAAAGAAAAATTTCGGGATGCGCCGAGGCCATATAGTCCAGAGTGCAAAAGGGAAATACAGAAGCGCGAACACTTCTCCTACAAAATAATATCGGTAATACGGCGTGATGCGCAGGAACGCGAGATAAATCAAAAGGGCAAACCCAACGGCCAGATATTCAGCGCGAGATACGATGACTTGTTTTCGGATGCGCACCACAATCGATACCATCCAAGTGGCAAGAAGAACGAGAGCATACAGTGGCTGTGGAGCGCTTACAAAGAGAAGTGCATTGTGGGAGATTGTTGCGGCAGTATCGATAGCGTAGGGATTCGCGTAGTACGCAAACATCTGGGCAAGTGTCTGGTCCCCGAACTGAACCCATATCCACAATGCTCCCGTAGCGGCGAACGCGCCGAGTCCGGCGAGGATCTTTGGCGGCGTGAGCAGTGTTGAAGAAAAGAGAGCCACCACGGCGACAGGTATTAACACGATGAGAAATATCGGCTTCGTCACAACGGCAAGCCCTAAGAACAGTCCGGCGAGGGCGGCCTGCATCCACGATTTTTTCCCCGCTTCGATGAGACTTAGGCATAATAAAAATAAGGTCAGGTAAAGAAGACCGGGGACTTCACCCAGTACGTTCTTACCGTTGCCATAGAGCGGAGCGAACGTGCTCAAAAGCAAGAGAGCATAGGTCGCGAGGAGGAGCGGCATGTGCCGGACAGCGAGTCTCCATGCGACAAAGACAAACAGCAGGATGAAGACAGCCATAACGAGCCGTGCGGAGACAAGCGTCACACCGAATAGAGAAAATGCCACGGCGACGGGGAAGAGAGCCGGATACCCAGTGGTGGCAGAAAATGCGCCGCTCTCAAATTTCCCGGGCGCCACCTGCAGTTGCGCTTGCGGACCGTGCAAAGCCGCATTCATCGCCACTTGGATTAAGTGCCCTTCGTCAGTCCATATCGGCGGGCTCTCGGTGAGGCGGTAGGTTGAGAGAAAGATAAGCAGAGTAGCCGCAACGAGTGTTGCAAGCAAAACAATATTATTTTTCATCCACGACGGAATCATCTTAGGGAGAGAGCAAACCTTGCCTCTTTATATACTCGCCAATAATTGAGCCCGCGAGAGCATTTCCGGCCGGCGTCCAATGGACATCGTTCGGCCAATAAAGCACCGTTGCGCTCGGGTCTACCTCGCGTAGAACCTGTAAAAGGTCAATATACGCGATGCCGTGTTGTCTGAGGTATCTCTCGGTGCGCTCATTAGCCGACTGCGAACGGGTTGACGTAGCCATGACGGATTCTCTCTGCGGAATAAATACCACGACAAGTTTGCTGTGGACTGTATCGGCCAGTATCTTAAAAGCCTGTACATTCCTGAAGTGAATATCCCAATATCTCGTGTCATCCAATATTGCTGACCCGTTTTCAAACCAGGACTGATTTTCATACGCCAGGCCGTTTCGCAGGAGCCAGTTCGGCGCGATGCCCATAAGCGTGCGACGAAGCTTGTCCGGTATGCCGAACTGCCTTTTTGCCATTAAGTAGAGCACCGAACGCGCCGCGAGCTCGGTTTTTATCTTTTTGAGCATAGGAAAGTCCGGTTTTGAAACGTTGCAGGTCGTTGTGGCTACGAGCGGCGAGGTAGCGAGCATGAATTGCGAGTCGCAGTACAGCCATGAGGGCACGACATACCCGTGGTACGCGGTGGAACTCGGGAACATCGCGTCATCTGCCGCGTCATTTTCATAGTGGGCGACGACAATCAGTGCGGGAGGACGCGACAAATGTTCTATGTCACGCTGTGCCTTTATGACCTCCTGGCGAGTTCCGTATCCGGGTACGCCGCAATTCAGGGTACGAGTGCCGGTTGAACGCTCAACGACCTTGCTCCATTTTTCATCGAGCGGCGTATACCCCCAGGTAAAGCTATCACCCGCTACATAGATATAAGGCGACTGGCCATCGTACGGATAATCGTAACAGCCGATATCGTTGGACCAGACCGGATATGAAAGCTCTGCAAACGAATGCGTGGTCGTGCCGAAGTTGGGAGCGATGCCAAACCCGAGTGCCGGGTCCCACACGAAGTATTCTCCCTGGACGTTGAGCGGATACATATATCGCCATTTCATGGGCGTGTAATGGAGGAGAACGTCCACGACGACAAGCGTCACAGCGATACTCACGAGGATAAGCAATCCGTTTATAACAAAAGATTTAATCCAATTCATATTGTTCAAGCAAGGAACGTTTCTCCCACGCAGGCTGGGCGCGCTTATCAAATACTATATTGCCTATCACGAGATGGTCCATTTCTGTGTTCATAAAACAACGATACGCGTCTTCGGGAGTCATTACAATCGGTTCACCGCGGACATTGAAGCTCGTATTAACCAGAAGTGCATACCCGGTGAGACTTTTAAAAGCATTAATGAGTTGCCAGAACCGCTCGTTTGTCCTGCGCGAGACAGTCTGTACCCGAGCCGAATAATCAAGGTGCGTGACCGCCGGGATATCCGAGCGCGCCGCGTTAATCTGTTCCAGGAGCGGCGCGTCCGAATTTTGCTCCGTACGAGCACGGCGACGCTTAACGATAGGCGCCGTGAAGAGCATATAGGGAGAAGATTTCTCTCGTAATTCAAAATATAGCTTTGCATCTTCCTCTAGCACAGCTGGGGCAAATGGGCGGAAGCTTTCGCGGTACTTAATGCTTACATTAAGTTTTTTCTGCATTTTAGGGTTGCGTGCGTCGGCAAGTACAGAACGATTCCCCAGAGCCCGCGGACCCCACTCCATACGGCCCTGCATCCAGCCAATGATGTTACCCTCGGCAAGTAATTGCGCCATATCAGAGCATACGTCGTCGAAACGTTCATATTCGCGGTATGGCGCTTGGAAACACCGGGCCATGCGTTTGGTATCAAGCTCTGAATATGCGGGCCCTAGGTAAGAGCCCGACATGCCGTCATCGGGATTCGGTGCCCGGTCTCTCCCAAGCCAGATGTGGCGAGCCGCGAGCGCCGCGCCGAGCGCTCCACCCGCATCTCCTGCCGCCGGCTGGACCCACACATGCTCAAAGATTCCAGCCGCGAGAAGGCGCTCATTTGCGACACAATTAAGCGCAACTCCCCCGGCCATAACGAGATTACGCATCCCAGTCATTTTTCGTGCCGTGTGCGCGAGTCGAACCATAGCTTCTTCGGTAACTTCCTGGATCGCGAGCGCGAGGTCCATATATGCTTGTGTCAAAGGCGCCTCCGGCGTTCGCGGAGGTACGCCAAAGAGCGCGGTCCATTTCGCATCGTCAACCGTCCGCAGCGTTGTCGCAAAGGTGAAATACTCCATAGCAAGCATAAGCGACCCGTCTTCTTTGAGCGAAATGAGGCGCTCAAGAATAACACGTTTGTATGCCTCTACTTCCCGACTGCCGGCTCGTCCGTACGGCGCTAATCCCATGAGTTTATATTCGCCGCTATTGATTCGGAACCCGCAGTAGTAGGTGAATGCAGAGTAGAGAAGTCCGAGCGAATGGGGAAAGTGCATCTCCGCACACATCTCTATCTGCTTGCCCGAACCCTTACCAATAGTGGTCGTCGCCCATTCTCCCACGCCGTCAACAGTCAGTATCGCCGCCTCTACAAAAGGGGATGGATAAAAGGCGCTTGCCGCGTGAGAAAGGTGATGCGCGGGGAATACTAAGGGCACTGCGACAAGGGCGCTTTCAATTTTTTTAAGTTCCTCGCGGATTGTTCTTCGCATGAAGAGTTTTTCTTTCACCCATATCGGCATAGCCGTGACGAAACTCCGCACGCCTCGCGGCGCCCACAGATGATAGGTCTCGAGTAGCCGCTCAAACTTCAGGAGCGGTTTGTCATAAAAGGCGACGACGCTCAATTCGGACGGTTTGAGCCCATATTCAGAGAGGCAATACGCTACCGCATGTGCCGGGAACGAGTAGTCGTGCTTTTTGCGCGTAAAGCGTTCTTCATGAGCGGCCGCGACGATCTCGCCATCTACAAGGAGAGCGGCGGCACTGTCGTGATAGAACGCCGAAATGCCAAGTATCGCCTCCCGTTTCATGGTTAAAACAGCGTATACACAAACGGCGCGAGTGCGCTGGTGCTTGCCAGCGAGAGCATGACGCCGACGAAGAGCAAAATGATAATAACGGGCAGGAGCCAGAACTTTTTTCGTTTGCTCAAGAAACCTAGGATATCTTTTAAAAAGTCCATACACGCATAATAGTTAATAGGGGTACTTCATGTCCTCTGGAGCAACAAGGCCTTTTAGGAGAATAAATGAAGTGTCATGAGCTTTATCTCGCAAAAGGGCGCGCGCATCGCCTCTCAATACGCGGCGCAGGAGCGCTACTGGCGTGACCACGGCAAAAAAGATTAAGCCAAAGATTACGCGCTGCATCACGTTGCTAATCACTTTTGCGATAACGAACCACAGCCACGCAAGCGGTCGTAGGAGCGGAGGGAACAGCAGCGTTATCAAAATGAGGACAGCCGCAATGACGAGAGCGACATCTGAGCCCAGAAAGGCGAACACAAGCGATATAAGCACAAAAACCAAACCGGTATCTCGAACCCACGCGTCGTTCATTAACGTAATGTATAGCATCTCTTCTGACCCCCCGCAATCGCTGCGGAAATGATACGCGCGTCTTTCTTGCCGACCATATTTTGCATTCTCAAGTGTTACTATTGGCACATGCGCGTCCTGAAATTCTTTATCACCGGCGGTATCGGTCTTAGTGTCAATCTCGGCGTGTTCCATATGTTGTATGTGTTTGACGTGCCGTATCTGACTGGTTCTGCCGCCGCATTTTTCATCGCGATGGCCGTTGGCTTCACGCTCCAGAAGTATTGGACGTTTGAGGAGCACACGCTCGAGCGCGCCCGTACGCAGTTCTTGCTTTACGCGGCGCTCGCCCTCTGCAACCTCGCGGTGAACACGCTCGTCGTGTACGCGCTTGTCGAGTACGTGAACGCGCACTATCTCCTCGCACAAACCGTTGGAGCCGGTTCAGTCGCGCTCGCGAGTTATGTTGCGTATCGGTTTTATATCTTTGCGGATAGGCCCTAGATGAATGAGACGATAGCGCAGTATTTGAAGAACCATTTTGAATCCAATTTTTGCGGCTTTGAACACACTCTCACCGGAGTACATTGACGTGCCGACGCGCTGTTTGTAAATGACCGGGATTTCTACCGGCCTCCACCCGCGGCGGATAACCCAGGTCATAATCTCGGCGGAGAACGCTTCTTTGCCGGAGGAAAGATGGAATAAGTCAAAAATGCTGTTCAGCACTTCTCGCGAGAAGAGTTTGTAGGAGCAACTCACATCGGTCATGCTCGGGCCGTTATGCAGGACTTCCAGGAATTTCGCTACTGCCCAATTGCCGACCCGCACAGGGAAGGGCATAAAAGCCCCCGACCATATGGCGGCGCGCGAGGTCCGCGTGCCGAAGACCGCCTCAAACTCTCCCGTGTACGCAAGGAACTTATGAATATCGTTCGGCAAGAACGTACCGTCGCCTTCGCAGGTTATAACAAGACCGCCGGACGCTTCGCGGAGCCCTCGCATCATGGCGGCGCCGTAGCCCTGATGTTCTTTTTCTTCAATGAGCCGAGCCTTTGTCTTCGCGACCTCCAGCTTCGTATTCCCGAGCGCGTTGTTATCAATCACCACCACTTCATCAACCACGCCAGTATCAAAGAATCCATTGATGACAGCGCGGATACTCCCCTCCTCGTTGTACGTCGGGATAACCACGCTCACTGTCTTACCTTTGTACATGGCTACAAAATAGCACACAGTATAAGGCTTTTTCGGATTGACTTTTGCACATAAACATGCTATCATTGTTCCGAATGGTCTTTACTAACGATTGACCACGACAATACACACTTCAACCCGACCGAAGGAGGTGCAACGTGTTCGAAATGTTCATCGAGAGGCAGGCGCAGCTTTGGAGTGCGGGTGAAGATCCTCCTCCAAGAGCTGACCTAGTAGCCATGGTCGCGTTCGGGGCCACGGGAAAACGTCTGACTAGGGGTGCCCAGGCAACTCTGGAAGTAGCCGTGGTTCTGGCAGCGCGATATCGGAATGTGCGTGTGGCATCCGGGGAGTTCACACTCTCCCCAAGTCCGGGTCTTGAGTGGAGTCTGAAGCAACTATTCTTCAAAGACCCGATCTTTGCCGGGGAGGTGATAAGCACTATTGAGGAGGCCGAGAAGATCCGTGCCGTGCTCCCGCCCGGGTTCGTACCCGAAGACATCGTGGTCGTGACGGACCAATGGCACTCGCGTAGCGCCAAGAGAATATGGGAATGGGTTTGGCGAGATGTTAAACCAAACATCCATATTGTCGCGGTGCCTTCATCGGCTACAATCGATGCGGAGAGCCCGATGGGGTTGGGCCGCAGACATTGGACCTGGGCGTTGATCAATGTGCTTCGGGATAAGTTTCTCGAATGCTTCCCAGAGAGAGGCATTCCGTGGATGAAGAAGTTACGACTGCGCCAGCCGGTCGCCCATTGAGGTCCCGCACCACGAAGTAACGTGGATGCGGGACTTTTCCTTTGGGGTATACTGCTCCACAACGCTTATGGTCGGGATCCGACATCTTCTAAAGGCTCATCGACCGGTCGTGGTACTGGTGGGCATCATACTGGCGCTCACCATGATTCCCATCTTTGAGATCGTCCTCGTCCTCGGCGACTCGTGGCAAGGCATTCCACCCGGATTCACCAATGAAAGTTTTTATCAAGCGCGTGTGCAGGCAATCGTAAAAGGGCATCCAGCCGGAGGCGAACCGTACTTCTTTGAACACCGCGATGACCCCCCGCTAGTGATTTTCGGCGGGATATGGCTGAATGCCATTCCTCAACTGGCGGGCTTATCGCTCAACGCCTCGCTGTTAATTAATTTCATTCTATGGAGCTTGTTGTTTACAGCCTCTGCGTATTGGTTATTCCGCGAATTGCGGACTCCTCCTTGGCTGGCCGTATTCGGTGTCACATTTTTGTACCTACAGGGATACGAACATATAGTGCGCGTAGTTAATCTTCAGACGGTGTATCCATTTTTCTTCTTATTTTATGTTGTACTCCTGCGTTTCATTCGTGAGCAGAATCGCAAAAATACTGCACTCCTCGCTCTCGCAACTGGCGCGACATTTTATATTTATGCCTATTTGTGGCAAGCCGTTGTCATAACGCTCGGCATTCTCTTTGTCTACGCTTTTCTCCAGAGGAATTGGAAGCTTCTCAAAGCGACGCTCTTTTCTTTGTTCGTCGGCAGTGCCATCGGGCTCCCCGTGCCGCTCTATGCGCTCTGGCTCTCTCATGCATCGCCGTACTTCTGGGAAAGTGCCGGTCGTCTCGGACTTGTCAACACTCATCTGCCCATGGCCGAGGTTGTCTATTCGGGAGGGTGGGTCGCCGTTGTCGTCGTTTTCCTTTCAGTACTGTGCGTACGCAGCCGGACGTTTCTGGAGGATAAGGAATTTGTTCTGCTCGGTTCATTCATCGCCATCGGCGGACTCGGCCTCTGGATTATGCAAGGGAGCAATCTCATCACCGGCAAGTTATTAGAGACTGGCCAACATCTTCGGTTATTCATATTTAACTGGCTCGTCTTTGCCACAATCAGCATCGGAGTATTTCTGTGGAGGCGGTATACGCAGATATCGGGACGGCTACGAGTTTTTTCGGTCACGATGGTTGCTGTTTTGTTGGCGGTAAATGCGTATTCGCTCTATTCTTATTTCTTCATTCAACTTTTCCCTTCAAACATAGACCGCGCCGCCTGGCTCACCGATGAGCTCTCTGCGAAACCGCTTGCGTGGCTGGAGAATGAGGAAAAGAACCCGGTTGTCGTATGGGGTGAGCCAAACGACTCGCTCACGTCCAATCTGCCTGTATTTACCAAGCATTACACCCTCTATGTGTGGGCTGGCATGATGGAGTTGATGCCCGAGGACGAGATTCGCGAACGGTATCTCGTTTCACAATATTTCAACAACCCAACGGCCGCAGACCTTAAAAGTCCCGCGGCCACAAGGGCCTATTTGGGGCGCCATGATGCATATCATGCGGCAAAGACCATTGAACGGAAAATCAAAATCTGCAGGATATTATTCTTCTGGGACACGAACAAAGATTGCGGCGCGCCGCCGACGTCGCAAAGTCTGCTCGGCGACGCATTCTTCACAGACCTTGGGAATAGGTTTCAAAATGATATCAAGCCGAATATCAAGGTATATCTCAAGAAGTATCACGTCTCGTATATATTGAAAGACAAAATATTAGATCCGCACTATGAACCGGAAGTTCTTGGGGCAAGGTTGGTATACAGTGACGACCGGTATGAAATTTGGCGCCTCTGATGCCCGTGGTACTATGGGAGTAATGGGGTTTTTGCGTGCGCATAAAGTAGAGGTCGGCATCTTCGTCCTCGCGCTTTTAGTGCGACTTTTTTATTTTGGCTTGAGTCTTGAGGTGAATAACGGCAACATCACCAACACGGTCGCGGCCGCAGACGGGTATTTCACTGTGAGCCAAAATCTCATAGATGGGCACGGATTATCAAGCGATGCGACGCCTCCGTACACGCCATACTCATTCCGGCCGCCCCTGTTCCATTTCTTTATCGCAGGAGCGTATGCACTCTTTGGGAGCTACTGGGGCGTCATTTTCCTCCAGATAGTCCTCGCGAGTCTATTGCCGCTACTTGGCATGCGTCTGGCCGGATACTTTATAGAGAACCGGCGTATTCTCATTGCACTTGGTATCTTTCTTGCGCTTGAGCCGTCATCCATCCTCTATTCGGTGTTCCTGTACAGCGAAATATTCTTTACGCTCTGGTTATATGCCGCGATATGGGCGCTCTTTGCCTATCTGAAAAAAGACCAGTCGCGGTATCTCGCGCTTTCCGCATTCTTGCTCGGGCTCGCGACACTCACGCGGCCTACGACCGAGTATGTACCGGTCGTTATGGGGGCGGTGCTTTTATGGAATCATCGGGGAAGTATTTTCTCGCGCAAAATTCTTGTAGACGTGGGAGTATATGCGGCGGTATTCCTTCTGACCATTGCGCCATGGGTGTATCGCAACTACGTTGTTTTTGGTGTCGCAGGCATCAGTCCGCAGACCGGTGTTAATTTGTACACCCAGCTGCTTCCGACTGTATATTCTATTGAACGAGGAACTACCTTTCAAAAAGAGTATGAAGCACTTATGGCGGCCGGCGTGCATGGGCCAAATGAAGCTGACATAACAGAAGGGCGCAAAGACACGGCGATTGCCGTTCCTCTGTTGCTTGACCATCCGAAAGGTCTCACCCTTTCTATGCTTAATTCTGGGTGGAATTTCTTCGTGCTTGACGGCACGTTTAATTTTCTGAGACACATACAGATACGCCCCGAAGAGATGATAGGGAAGCCGTCATTGGTCGCTCTGTTCTCGGACCCCGCCGCCGTAAGCGCATATATCCTGCGGAATCTGAATAGCCCGGTCATTTTTAGCATTTTATTGGCCAGAGCGATGTGGGTGTCCATAACCATATTGTTTTTGCTCGGCGTATGGCGCTACGGCAAATCTCGCGGCATGTCCTCGCACGCAACGGTAGCGCTCCTTATTGTTTTGTATTTTGCGGCCACCTCGCTTCTCTCGGGTTTCGGTTTGACAGCGCGATATCGGCTACCGGTAAACGTTTTCATCGTCGCTTTTGCATTTTATGAGATTGCGGCGATAACCCCTCGGTTGTTACAAAAAGTGAAGCGTCTCCATGCCTCATAAGACAACAACATTCAGCGGCGATGATTTACAACGCATGTACCGAGCACGCTTCAAAGGGAGGCTTGAGTATAGACATAAGGTGTGGAAAGTACTCGTACGAGACTACTTTCAGCAATATGTTCGCTCGGCGGACACTATACTTGATCTTGGAGCTGGCTATGGAGAATTCATCAATAACATTCAGTGCAAGAAAAAATATGCCATGGACCTCAATCCTGATACGGCCGAGAAAATTGATGCGGACGTTGAGCTTTTTGCACGGGATTCTTCAATGCGTTGGCCATTGCCCGACGAGAGCCTTGACGTCGTCTTCACCAGTAATTTCTTTGAACATCTCGTCAATAAGGAAGCGCTCGATTTTACCCTGCGCGAAGCGCGACGATGTCTGGTACCAGGCGGCTCGCTCATTGCGCTTGGTCCCAATATTACCTACTGTGGCGATGCTTACTGGCAGGTCGTTGATCACCATGTGGCGCTCTCCGACCAGTCGCTCTCCGAAGCCATGAGGCATGC
>MFMI01000003.1:5953-17880 GCA_001783465.1 Candidatus Kaiserbacteria bacterium RIFCSPLOWO2_02_FULL_54_13 | reverse complement strand
GGGCTCCAGTACCCCACTTTTGTTGTTGTCGCATATCTGCGCTTCCCGCTCGCGTGGCGCATCTTCGGGAAGCAATTCCTCGTTATAGGGAAGAACAGCAGCGTATGAAAATATACTATATCGCGAATGCGCGCATGCCGAGCGAGAAGGCGTACGGCATACAATTGGCGAAGATGTGCGAGGCATTTATTGAGCAGGGAATTGAGGTGGAACTTTGCATTCCACGAACGCTCCGTTCGCACCTCTCGTTGAAGGAATTTTATGGCCTCAGAGTTTACGTACCGACGCGGACATTTCTCAGCTTCGACTGGTATGACCGGGGCAGTGTTGGGTTCGCCTTGAGCTCATTAACCTTTATGGCGTCAGTGTGCCTGTATCTGTTGCGCCATCGAGGTTCTGCCCTCGTCTACACCATAGACATGGACCCGTACTCGTTTGCGCCGCTGGCGCTTCTCGGCGCACCCATTGCAGTCGAGATGCACTCGCCGAAAATCGCGAACGTCCTGACGCGGCTTTTCTTCAAGAGAGCGAACTACATCATCGCGACCAATCCGCTCACGAGAGAAAAGATCGCGAGCGTCTTCAGTCTCCGGCCGGAGCGATTCATCGTGGAGCCGAACGGCGTCGACCCGAGCGCTTTCAATGTTCCGTCAAAGGAGGATGCGAGGAAGGAGTGTGCGCTTCCGGCAGAAGCGAACATCGCTTTGTATGTCGGGCGGTTCTACGACTGGAAGGGGATGCCCGTGCTCCAGAGGGCCGCGGTAGAACTCAAGAAGAACGGGGTCCTCACGTATCTTATCGGCGGCACGCAAGAAGAATTTGAAAGAAGGACAGGAGGGCCTTCGGTACCACTGCACTTCGGCGGGTCCGTTGAACACAAAAGCATAGTAACATGGTGTGCGGCCGCGGATGTATTGCTCATTCTCGGGACACGCGCGAATGAATTCTCCTACCATTACACGGCCCCGATGAAGCTCTTTGAATACATGGCGACAGGACGACCGGTCGTCGCGGCAAATACTCCGGCGCTCCGCTCGCTCGTGTCCGAGGAAGATGTGGTGTTTTATGCTCCGGATGATCCTGTCGATCTCGCCCGAAAAGTGTATGCGGTATGTTCCAGTCCCGAAGAATCAACGCAGGCAATCATGAATAGATTGCAAAAGGCCCGCGAACACTTGTGGTCAAAGCGGGCGGCGCGCATCGGCGCCTTTATCGGAGCATGAGCAGAGAAGAAAAAATCATGCGCCTGCAAACCCCCCGCGGCATATTTTTTGTAGACGCGGACCGCGACAAAAAAATGGCGGCAGCACTTCGCGGCGATGTGTATCCAAATGAAAGGCTACTTACCCTGGCGCGCACATTCGTGCGTCCGGGGGACAGCGTCGTCGATATCGGCGCACACATCGGCACCTTCGCTATCCCGATGGCGGCTGGAGGCGGAAAAGTTACAGCGTTTGAACCGGCCGTCAAAACATTCGCCCTGTTGTCCCGAAATGCGATAGCGAATGGAGTGTCCTTGCGATTAATCAATAAGGCGCTCGGGAGCAAAGCGGGAAGCGGGACTCTGGTCGTGCGCAACGCGTCAAACGCGGGGGCGGATACGCTCCTGCCGGGCGGGGATATCCCGGTCGCGACGCTTGATAGTGAAATCGCGCATGCCGATTTCATCAAGATGGATGTTGAAGGAATGGAACTTGAGGTGCTCCTCGGCGGCTCAAAGCTCATAGAGCGTGCACGACCGGTGGTGCTCTTTGAAGTCAATCTATCGCAATTGCGCGCACACGGCGCATCAGTGCGGACACTGGAGCGATTCTTCACCGCCCGCGGCTACCGCATCTATATCCCTCTTGAGCAGAGAGGCGGGCTGCTTGCTCGCGTGAGGAGCGCGACGCTCTTGACCGCGCTCATAGCGCCGCGCGCGTGGCTCTTCTTCAGCGAGAGCGCGCCGTTTGACCTTGTCGCCATCCCGCGAGAGCACGCATTGTCGCGCCCGATTGCAAGCTTCGCGACTTCGCTTTTTTGCGCCCTCAAGCACAATCTCTCGGTAAAGATGCGCCGGCTGCGCGCTCGGGTATACTGAAATTCTCTATGCCGGCTTCCATTCGTAAGGCACTTACATTCCGCGCTTCTTCTATCGGCGACTGCCTGATGGGGAAGTATCTGCTGGAAAATGTGCACACACGCTACCCGCAGGCGCGTCTCGGCATTGTTATGGCGGGCCGCGCGGGAATGATCCGTGACCTGTTCGCGGCGTATCCATGGCTGGAGGTCATTGAAGCGAATCGGCGAAACCCGCGTTCGGTCCTTTCGCTCTGGAGGAATTTTTACGGGAGCGACCTGGTTGTCACGCAATACGCCGGTAAAAAGGGCGGAAGGTTCGGCTTGGCGAGCAAACTCATCGCGAGGGCTCTCGCGAAGAAGGGAGGGCTCATCGGCTTCAGCGATACATCGCGATGGAACAGTATCCTTTATGACCGACTCATTCCAGTCCGCTCTGACATTGCGGTCGCCGAACATGAACGCGCGGCTCTGCGCGCGGCGGGATTCCCGATAGTTCTCCCGTTCCCCGCGTTAGAATGCGTGCAAAATGCGGCAGTGCTTACTGCGTTCCGTCTGGAAGCGGGGAAGTACATCGTCGCCCACTTTTTTTCCGGGGCGGCGGGTCGCGGCATGAGCCCCGAGAAGAGCCGCGAACTGCTCATTGCCTTACGGCGCACGCTCCCCGAAGACATTTCCATAGTCGTGAGCGGCGCGCGGGCAGATCGAGAATCCGCGCTCGCCATCGCCAATGACGTGGAAGCGAAGGTCATCGCGGGAGAGGCGACACTGCAAGACATGATGAATCTTATACAGCATAGTCGGGCTGTCGTAAGCGTGGACACCGGCATGGCGCATATCGCCGCACAGCTCGGCAGGCCCCTCGTCGTCATGAGCACGTGTCTCGGGCGCAATTGGTGGTTCCCGGAACAGTACGGCGCAAGCGCGCCCGTCTCTGTCTTTTCGCGCAACGACCTCTGTACCTCCGGCCATGTGTATAAAGACTATCCCGTCTGCATCAATGAGATTGACGTCAAGGAGGTTGCACTGCGCGTAGCCGCCGTCACACAGTAATCTTTCACCCCCCAACCCCTACGAGCGTTATGTGCCCAGACTTTCCGACGTCTTTTTTAATGATATGGAATTTTGACATGACCTCACGCTCGAGTTTTCCTGTATCCTGCCCCGCGATGTTGTGTATCTCAATCGCAAGATACGACGTCCTCGGGATTTCCTTGACTACATATTCTGCTCCTTCCGCATCGAACTTTAAGACGTCTATGTGAGGGAACTTTGACAGCGGGATTGTGTCAACCATTTTTGTTTCTGCTCCCACCGTCGCATCAACGGTAGAATGGGCGACGCTCGACGGTGAGGTATACAAAGGCGTTGAGCCATACTCTCCTGCGACTGCCGCATTCAAGGGAGAGATATTTTTAAGGCCGTTCAGGGCTATATTCTGTAGGAGCGCCTGATAGTTTTCGGTATCCGGTTCTATCGCATAGACGGTCGCGTTGGGGAAACGGCGCGCCACGATGATGGAAAAGATGCCGATATGTGCGCCGACGTCCACGATGACGGAAGGATTCTTGATTTCAGACAGGAGATACATGTCTCCGCACGCCATATCCATCAGCGTCGTATAGTCATCGGAGCGTATATCACGGATAAGAATCTTCGTGCCGTCTCGGAGCCGTGCGACCACATTGTGGCGGGCGCGGTTACAGGGAGGGATAAACCTCCACCAATTCTTAAATGTCCGGAATCTTTTTTTGAATTCTCTATACATACGTTGTCTCACGCAGTATACTACCCTTATAAAAATGGAACGACAACGCAGTTTGGCACCGAAGCCCGGAACCATTCATTTCTATACGTTTAGCGATATACGGAGCTCCTCGTCTCGTCCGCGCGCTTTTTGCGTTGCGGACGAACTGCGTGCACGAGGGTTGAGTACCGTCATTCATACGCCTCCTGTGCTTCTTATTTCTCGCACGCACTGGCCGGGGAAATGGGCATTGATTGTAGAGGTCATTCGCTCACTTTTTTCAATTAAAAAAGGGGATGTCGTCTATCTCCAGCGGGCTATCGCGAACAAGTACTTCCTCATTATTATGGTCGCGTACCTCTTTATCTCCAGACGGAAGATGATATTTGATATTGACGACCCGGTTTATGTGCATAGTTTTTTCAAGACCATGGTATTGACGCGCATGGCCGACCTGGTAATCGTGTCGAGCCATGCGCAAGTTGAATGGGCGAGGCAGTACAACAATAACGTGCATCTCATCCACATCACGGTCAATCACGCCGCGTATAAAAAATTCACGAAGCAATACTCGCAGAACAGCGCACCCGTCGTCATCGGGTGGACCGGGGCGGCGAACAACCATATCCCCAATCTAAAAATCCTCGCCTCTGTTTTGAGGATGGTCGTCGGCGAAACAAAAGTTCCTTTCACGTTTGTCCTTATAGGAGCGTCTCGAAACAAAGAAGTGCACGAGATGTTTCAACATATTCCCGGTCTCGCGGTTGAAATTGTGGATTGGGTCAATCCTGAAAACATACTATTGGAAATCCAAAAGTTTGATATCGGCGTTGTACCGAATAGGATTGATGGCGAATGGAACACGGGGAAACAGTCGTACAAACTCATTGAGTATATGGCGTGCGGGCTTGCGATAGTCGCAAGCGCTTTTGGAGAGGTGCCCTATGTCATTCAGGACGGTATGAACGGCTATCTCGCACACACTGAAGAAGAATTTGCAGAAAAGCTTGAGAAGCTCCTCTCCGACCCGGCACTGCGCGCGAGGCTCGGCCACGCGGCGCAAGAACGGATACGAACAGAGTATTGTTTTGAGGTAGTCATTCCCCGCATGATTGAATTGATTAACGCAGTCGCCCAGAGGTAACCCCCCTAGGGTTTCTCGCCAAAAACGTAATCAGTCAGCTTGACTGATTACGGTGCATATGTATAATCGGCTGCAGGCTGTTCAAGGCCACGAAGGGTCCGTCCGTATCAACATCAACTACCGAGGAGTACAGGATGCAAACAAATCCTAATAGTCTCTCAACCGCCGTGAGGAAACTGGCGACCGCCACAAGGGAAATGGCATGGCTGCTGTGGGAAGCAGTTTTCTACTACTGCTGGGTTAAGCCCGGCTTTCACCGCCGGAGCCGAGAGCGCAAGCTCAATGACCCGGAGGTGTTGGCCGTGTATCGCGAAATCCTCACCGGCTTGCGGGAAGGGAAAGTCAGACATCCTACCCGAAAAGTCTCGGACATCCTTGTTGCTCTCTATGGGAAGAAACTCACGTTAAGAGCGCTCGGGACGACAGTCGCGGAGCTGCGTTCATTCGCTCCGGACTATGTGGACCGGTCAGCAGGGGAACCGTGGCTCAAAGATGGATGAGCCGATGCATTCTGAATTTCACGACTCGCCAAAGGCCGCCTAGTAGGAAACGAACGGTGGCTTTTTCTTTACAGCAGAAGGGCTTGCATGATTTAAATAGGTGTGTTATGATATGCGTAGTAAGCAGTTCCCGGGCGTGAGCCCACAATCAACCGAAGAGGTGAAAATTGAACTCCCAAAAAGCTGTAATCGTAACCACGACGTTCACGAAGGACCCAATGGGCGACTACCGGTTCTTACTCGCTCTTCTCATGTGTCAGACGGCGAGGGCATACGGATACCCGGTCATCGTCGTCGACGGGTCGCCGGACCATGCTCGGGCGTGCGAATTATTGTTTGCGGCCGGAGCGACGCAGGTCATCCAACAGACCGAGCCGGGCACGGGCGCGTCCCGACGCCAATGCATCAAAGCTTGTCTCGATGCTATCCAGACGGCCAACCTGCTCGACATAGCAGGATTTGCGCACGCCCACGGCGAGTTCTCGGATATCCAGGTTATTGCCTGGATAGAACCCGAGAAGGTCGGGATGGTCGCAGTCCTCGCCCCATGCATCGCGATGATTGTGGCGGGATACGACATCATCATCCCGTGGCGCAACCATTTCTTCGCGCCTAACCAGTATCCGCCCTACCAAGCGCTCTCCGAAGCACGGGCGAACGCGGAGATGGCCGAGATTACAGGCCTCAACCTGGACTGGATGATCGGCCCGCACATCATGAGCCGGCGCGCGGCGGAACTGATGATGTCGTACCGCGGCCAGTCGCGCATTGACCCGAACGTGAAGTACGACGACAACTGGGGCATCTTGTTCATCCCCATGCTCTGGGCACTCCAAGACGGGATGAAGGTTGGGTCGTGTCCGGTGGACTACGCCCACCCCGCCATCCAGGCGGCCATTGAGGTCGGCGAGAAGTGGGACGAGAAGCGCGATGTGCAACGCACCGCGCTCGTCGCCGCCATGCGCCAAGAAGCCGAACTCATCGGCCTCAAGCGTGCGGCGGCGTGAACGCTACGGTCCGTAGCACTTTTGCATCAAATTGGGCCTGCAGTATGGGACTGCAGGCCTTTTTCTTTACCTCAAGAAGCGCGGTTCTCCAAATACCACTGGTACGTTTTCTCAAGCCCCGATTTTAATTCGGTAGAATATTTCCATCCAAGCTTGTGTATCTTGCTCACGTCCAAGAATTTGCGCGGTGCGCCGTCAGGCTTCGTGGTGTCAAAGACTAATTCGCCGTCGTATCCAATCACCCCCTTCAACAGGACCGCCAGTTCTTTGATAGAGGTGCCGACGCCGGTGCCGATATTCAAAAAGTCTTTTTCTTCGTACGTATTCATGAGCCACACGATCGCATTCGCGAGGTCGTCAACGAAGAGAAACTCCCGCTCCGCCCTGCCGCTCCCCCAGATTGAGAATTCTTTGTCGCCGTTCTGTTTTGCCGTATGCATCCGCTGCATCATGCCGGGGACAACATGCCCCGACTTCGGGTCAAAATCGTCGCAAAAACCGTAGATATTAGTCGGCATACAGGAGATAAATCTATCTCCGTACTGCTCGTACATCTTCTCGCAGAGTTTTAAGCCGGATATCTTCGCCAGCGCGTACCCATCATTCGTAGGTTCGGGCTTCCCATCCAGCAGGTATTCTTCCTTTGCCGGTTGGGGGCACTCGCGCGGATAGATGCAGGAGGTGCCGAGGAACATCAGCTTCTTCACCCCGGCAGTATGGGCGCTCCAGATGACATTGTTTTGGATTTGCATATTCTCATAGAGGAAGTCTGCTTGGGAAGCCATGTTCGCCGCGATACCGCCGACCTTCGCCGCGGCGAGAATAACATACTTCGGTTTTTCTTTTGTAAAGAAGTCGGCGACAGCCGTTTGATTCGTGAGGTCAAGCTCCGCTCGCGTCCTCACGACGAGATTAGCGTATCCGAGCCGCGCGAGCTCGCGTACAATGGCGGACCCTACCATCCCCGCGTGCCCGGCAACATAGATGAGTGCGTTCTTTTCCATACATTACTTCTTCAGTAATGTTACCAGAAGAGCGACCTCTTTTTTGGTCAATTCCGGGTTATTGCCGAAATAAAATCCTTGAGCGTGGATGCGAGATGCATTTTTACATTCATCTCCGGCGACAGCATATTTCTTATGGAAGACCTGCTTGGTCATGTCGCCTGCGATTATCGGACGAATCTCTACGCCGTGCCTCTCAAACCTTCTCCGATAGGTATCAAACAAGGCTTCGCTCTTGCAGATAACTGGCATGGCGAAGTTAGAAACAGTGTCCATGTGCGCCGTCTTCAGCCCGAAGAAGTCGTCGTTCGCATTATAGGCCTCCTCAAATGACCTGAAATTCTCTTGTCTCTTCTGTACAATTTCATCCCAGAACCCAACCTGGGAATTCCCGATGAATCCCTGAACCTCGGTCGGCCGCACGTTGTACCCCAAGTCATAGAAGGTGTACTTGGAGAAGAACCCGCTTATCTCGTGGAGGGTCCTCTGCGCGGTCTGCACTTTCGGAGCGAGGTTGCGGTCCCACCCGTGCGAACGGACCATCAGCAACATATCGTGGAGTTCATCGCTGTCGGCGCAGATCATGCCTCCCTCCACGGTGGAGAGGTGGTGCCCGACGTAAAAAGAGAATGTTGATGCTCCCCCGAAGTTCCCCAACAGCTGTCCGCCGACAACCGAACCGAGGGACTCGCAATTATCTTCATATAGGAGAATATTATGTCGGGCGCATACGCGGGCAATACCGACTATATCATCGCTGAAACCAAGCACATTTGTTATAAAAAGAGCGTCAATCTGGCCGATTTTTTCTTTCAGCTTCCGCGGAGAGATATTCAGCGTTTCTATCTCGCAGTCAATGGCGACCGGAACGAGGCCCAACTGGATGAGCGGCATGACGTTCGTCGCCCACGTAAGCGCCGAAAATCCTACCCGGTCGCCCTTCTTCAGCTTTCCCAGATTTAACAAGGACTGGATGAGAATAAGGTTTGCGCTACTCCCGCTATTCACATACACGGCATGCTTCCGCCTCTGTTTCGCCGCAAAACGCTTTTCAAATTCTGCGCATTGGGCGTCCATAGAGAATGTTTTCGCAGTCAGGATAAAGTCAGCCAATTTCTTTTTGGTCTCCCGTTCATTATGAAAACTGGATTTGACAAGCTTTATCATAGGTGCCCGTCTCTCATTCCCTCGCATTTCGTTTTTCGGCTTTCAGGTCGGCTTCTGTCATCATCCGTACTAGGTCCTTAAATTTCGTTTTTGCGACCCACCCCAGCTCCTTACGCGCTTTGCTCGGGTCCCCGATGAGGATATCCACCTCTGCGGGACGAAAGAATCTCGGGTCAACTTCAATAATCACTTTCCCCGTCTTGCGGTCTATGCCTTTTTCTTTAACCCCTTTTCCGCGCCACTCCAGCCGTATGCCGAGGCACTTCGCGGCCTCCTCGGCAAACTCGCGGACCGAATGCGTTTCGCCAGTCGCGAGAATGTAGTCGTCCGGCTTCTTCTGTTGGAGCATGCGCCACATCCCCTCCACATAATCCTTTGCATACCCCCAGTCCCTTTTTGCATCCAGGTTCCCCAGATAGAGCTTCTCGTCCAGACCGAGAACTATTCGGGACAACCCCCGCGTTATCTTCCTCGTCACAAACGTTTTGCCGCGCCGCGGGGATTCGTGGTTGAATAGGATGCCATTTACCGTGAACATACCATGGCCCTCGCGGTAATTCTTTGCAACCCAAAAAGAAAAGACCTTTGCGCAACCATAGGGAGACCGCGGATAAAACGGCGTTTCCTCCGTTTGGGGGAATTCAGCGGTCTTGCCGAACATTTCGGAACTTGAGGCCTGGTAAAACTTTGTGCGGAGTCCGATATCGCGGATAATCTCCAGCAGGCGGAGCGTCCCCAATCCGGTTACGTTCGCCGTATACTCGGGGATATCAAAGCTGACCCGCACGTGGCTCTGCGCCCCCAAATGATAAATTTCATCCGGCCTTACTTTCCCCAGCAGGCGGCCAATATTACCGCTGTCGGAGAGGTCGCCGTGGTGGATGGTCAAGCGATGGGCCAAATGGTCTATGCGTTCGGTATTAAAGGTTGACGCCCTCCTCACGATGCCATGGACATCGTACCCCTTTTTCAGGAGCAGTTCCGCCAGGTATGAACCGTCTTGTCCCGATATACCCGTAATCAGGGCTTTTTTCATAGGCCTTGGGAAATTAGCATGATTCTTACGTAATGTCTAACGTATACGATATACAACATAAAAAAAGCGGCGCGGGTTTCTTGTCCCGCGCCGTGCCGTCCAGATTCTCGCCTCGCCTCACTCCGACGGGAATGGATAGAGGCCGACCTCTTCCATCTCCTGCGCGCACCGCTTTACGAAGTCGCGGTAGTAGTCAAAGTAGGGCTTCCCCATCTCCTTCGCTTTCGGGAGGCGCAACATCGCCTCCCACTCCAAGTTGACGACCGAAATCGCGTCGTAGCAACTCTTGAGGTTCCGGAACGTTGACTCCGGATGCACCCGGCCGAGATACTCCGGGATGCATGCCGGGATATCCGGATGGTGCTGACCACAGCGAATCAAGTTCAACGCGCCGAGATTCGCCAGCCGGTCGGCGTCCTTGAGAGCCACTGTCACCGGGTTATCGGCATCGCTGTTTTTCTTGGAATGCTCTATGAGGGCATTCCACATCATCACGTGTTCTTCCACTGCGAACTCGCCTTTTGGCAGGAGGGCGAAGTAACCACGAAGAACTTCCTCCGTCTGCTCCCCGTAGTGCCGGTCGGCGGAGTGCATCACTCCCACGCACCACCCCATTTCGCCGACCCGCGGGTCTTCCGCGATGAGTATGTCAGTCTGCGCGACACGCAGGTCGTGGTCCCAGCCGTGGCCCATCGTGGTCTTGCCCGCGGCAAGGATGCCCTCGTGAGTTTTCTTCACCGCGTCGTAAAGGGCCCGGTATTTCGCCCTCATCGCCACGAATATTCGCCGCGCCTCTTCTTTCGTCGCCAAAGCCGTCGTCATTCCGCACCTCGCTTTCAATTTCAATTAGAACTGGTTTAACTACAACTGTACCCAAATACAATGCTACCACACTATATATAAATATGTCAAATATTTCTTTCGTGCAATTCCTTCTGCCAGGCGATCGTCTTTTTCATTCCGTCCTCAAATGAGACGAATTTTTGTTTCCCGAACTCTTTTTTCGCCTTCGTCAGGTCCAGGCGGACGTCTTCAGGCGCCGCGAGTGCCTGCTTTTTTGAACGCGGAATGATGACCGGGACTTTGAGGATTTTTCCGATGAGCTTCGCCAATTTTGCGATAGTCGTACGAGACGTTCCCCCGACGTTATAGATGTTGTCAGTTCCGCGGAGGAGGATATTCCACATCATACGCGCCGCGTCCGTGATGTAGCAGTAGGTCCGCAAGGCGTCGCCACTGTCCAACAGCTCTATCTTCTTCTCCGCGAGCGCTCGATTGATAAATGAATGCAGCGCTCTTTTGTCATCTCTTTTTGTGCCGGGGCCGTAGGCGAGCGAGAGCCGTGCGGACTTCGCGTCAACGCCTTTACTTCGCGCGGCATAGACGATGGCCTCGCCGCAGCGCTTTCCCTCTATGTAACATGAGCGCGGATGGTCGGTGTTGGTCGTGCCGACCTGGTCCTCTTTGAATGGGGGATGAGTTAACCCGCTATACATCTCGCTTGAGCTTATAAAAAGAAATTTCCCTTTCGGTTTCAGTTTCTCCAAGAGTTTTAGCGTGACGGCAGTGTTGAGTGCAATGGTTTTTAACGGGTCGGTCATAAACTTGCCCGGCTGTGCGTATCCGCTGGCATGAATTATCAGGTCGGCTTTCGGCAAACGGTTAGCAAACATGTCGTCACACAAGTCTCCTCGCAGAATAGTGGCGTGTACGATGTCCGTTATTTCTTTCCAGTGCGGTTCGGGCTTGCTCTGGCACACGACATACATCTTCTTCGGCCGATTTTTCCGCGGAACGTGCGCCAGTCCGGCGAGGAGGTACGTGCCGACCAACCCTGAAGCCCCCGTGACCAAAATGCTTTTGTTCTTCAGTCCCGAAAAATCAATGCCGGTGACGGAATTCTGTGCATCAGCGATGATGTATTGTGCAAGGGCGGCCATATCATTTAAGCAACTTCTTCAATTTTTTACTGATGGCTTTTGCGGTCATACCGAGCTCCTCGTCATGCTCTTCCGCAGAGCCGTATTTAGAAAGAAACGCTTTCGGCATACTCGCGTGGGCGATTTCTATAGCACGACCCGCGAATGCGTTTGCGACGTCCAGCGCCAGGGCGCCTTCGTAATACGGCTCGCAGATGAGCACTTTATTCCCCGCCGTGTTGTCCCGCAGCGTTTTTGAATCAAACGGGGACAGCGTCGTGTAGTATAGCACGGTCACATCCTCCTTCTCTACGGCCCCCAACACGTTTTTCAACATCGGCCCGA
>MFMI01000003.1:2103-5894 GCA_001783465.1 Candidatus Kaiserbacteria bacterium RIFCSPLOWO2_02_FULL_54_13 | reverse complement strand
TTCTGGCTCTCGCCATTCCCGCGTTCGCTTAAGCGGAAGTAGGTCGGATGGCCATTGTCATAAGATTGCCTGAATAGAGCGTCAAATTCTTCTGCGGTCCCGGGGATAACAATCTCCATGCCGGGAACTTGCTTCAGCGTGCCGACATCTGCCGGGCAGTGATGCGTGGCGCCGAGAGCGGCATAATCATATGAGGAGCCGACGCTCACGAAGTTGCCTCCTAATTTTTGGAAAGCGAAGTCAACCTTCAACTGCTCCAATGCTCGCTCAACGATAAATGGCGCAATCGTGTGAACCACGGGGATGAAACCGGTTTTGGCAAGGCCGGCGGCGAGGCTTATGGTGGACTGTTCCAATATGCCTATGTTATAGACGCGGTTCGGGTGAGCAGAAAAGGAATTTCGAAATCCGAACACCCCTATGTCACCAAGAAGCAGTACCGCGCGTTTGTCCCGGTTAAGTATATCTTCTACTGTTTTTACAAATTGTTTTCTCATGTTTTTGCGGTAGATTCTAGCGCCACTCTTTTATTATTGCCTCATATTCTTCTTTCGTCGGGCTTTTGTGGTGCCACGCCGGGTTATTCGTCATCATCGTACTCCCACACCCTTTGATGGTTTCAGCAACAATGACCAGAGGTTTCATCGGGTGGGGAGTCTTCAGAGCGCGATATATTTCTTTCTGACTATGACCATCAATCGTAACCGCAGTCCAACCGAACGCTTTAAATTTTGATGCCACGTCGCCCATAGATATCGCCCTGTCGTTTGAATGATTATGGTCAACGATGCATACCAAATTGTCGAGCTTGTAATGGCCGGCGAGAAGGGCCGATTCCCACGCGGTGCCCTCATTGCTCTCCCCATCTCCGATGAGCGTGTACACTCGCGCCTTATTCTTGGCTATCTTCATTCCCATAGCCATGCCGACTGCCTGGGGGAAACCATGGCCGAGCGAGCCGGTTGAAACTTCAACCCCAGGTATCTTCAGCGAATCAGGATGACCGCCCAGTATGCTTGTGAATTGGCCAAACGATCGCAGGTGTTTCTTCGCGAAGAACCCCTTATCCGCCAAGATTGCATACAGCCCGAGACACCCGTGGCCCTTACTTAATACGAATCGATCCCTCTTCGGGCCAAACGGTTTTTTCGGGTCAAACTTTAAGACCCGGTCATAGAGGACGATAAGAATGTCCAGTATTGAAAGAGCGCTCGGGATGTGACCTTCACCCGACAGGAAAGAAGCTTGTACTATTGAGGACTTAAGCCCATTTATCCTTGTCGCCATAGCTGTTTATTCGGGTCATAGTACTCCGCTCTGTTCCAAGAATCAAATACGCATGGTAGTATTTCTTATCCATGAAAACGATGAGCGATGTTCCCGAGGTTTCCATTGTTGTTTCAAATTACAATTCTTCCGACCTCATAAACGGCGCTCTTGAATCCGTGGTTGCCTACGGAGGCGATGTCGTATGGGATTGCATGGTGCTGGACGACGCCTCCACCGACGGGGGATTCGCGCTGGTGGATGAAAAATATAAAAAAGACCCGCGTTTTCTATTCGTCCAGAACGAAAAAAACGTCGGCTTTTCCGCGCTGAATGTCGCTCTTGACCGCATGCGCGGCACATACCTGATGACCTTGGACACCGACGCGAAGATTTGGCCGGGAACTCTCCGGGCCCTGCTGACGTTTATGGAGACGCACCCCGAGGCCGGCGCGGCTACCGGGAATCTCCACTACCCAAGCGGCAACATACAGAATTATTATCGCCGCCATATGACGCCGCTGGTGTGCTTCTATACCACGGTGCCCGGACGGTTCATAGACAAATATTTCTTAGGGTTGCGCCACTATAACTCGTATCATCTCACGGACCTCGATACGACCCGTGTTTTTGAAATTGAAATGGCTCCGGTCGCATGCCTTATGTTGCGGCGCGAAGCACTCGGTTCAGAGATTATGGACCCGCGGTTTCGTATGTTCATAGATGTGGACCTCTGCCGCCGCATCTACGACCGCGGCTACAAGATATTTCTGGTTCCGGATGCGAAAGCCACGCACATCAAAACCGCATCATTTGGCAAAATGAGCATCAAGAAGTTCGACCGCCAATATTACGACGGTCTAAAAATATATCTTAAGAAATTCTTTCCCGCGTCCTATCCGCTCATGGTGGTTGTGTTATGGATTGACCAGATATTGCGCGCATTCTTGAAGAGCACCGTCGGACGCGCGCCGATGCGTTAGAAACTTCAGGGCGGCGCGGCGCGTTACTTCATATAAGAGCTTCAGTCATGTCGCAACAATCCAGTGAACGAACTATATTTTTTCTGTATGAACTTGCGCACATAGACGCGTGCACGCGCTTTCTTGATGAGCATACGCACATGCGGGAGGAGGGGTATCTCATTGTCCCTTCGGGACTGGAGATAGAATACGCGCTCGCAGAAAAAAGACTCCCATTTCGTTCTCTCCGCGAGTATCGTCCCCGCGACATCAGTCGGTTTCGGTTGGCAGAAGAGTGGACGGTAGAAACATTTGATAGTCCGGAGTGGAAGTGGTTCCAGTATCGCGGCGTCTCGCTCACGCAGATGTTTTTCCTAAACATCCAGGATTATTTCTTACGGCTCTTATACTACGGGACTATATTAGAGAATCTGTTAGTCCGGCATCCTGCAGCGCGCCGGCTGGTAGTGTTCCCCTCTTCACATTCGCTGCAAGCGGTTCCCGTACAAAGAATTTCTTCAGTGCGCCAACAGCCTCTCCTGCGCGAACTGCTCGTTGCGGTGGTCTCCTGCGCGCGCCTTATAGGAGCGCAACGAGGCATTGAGGTAGTCGTACCGCATGCAACAGTGTCCGTGAAGCGCCTGCGCCTGGGCAGGTTCATGTTCGCGCTCAAGCGGGCACTATTGGAATTAGGGATGGATATCTACAACGCGAGCATTACGCTCCTTCGGCCGCGCGGGACCCCGCGCATCCTGGCGTCTGATTATTGGAGAAATATTGAACCGATTCTGTCACAGTTGCCGCAGGGAGAACCCATGCTCTTTGACCGCACAGAGGCATTCAAGGCGGGGGTGAAGAATCTGTGGCGATATCGAGTTCGCCTTTACAACTTCTCCTCATTCTCTGTCCGTAACAGAGAAAGGGTTCGTGCCGAAGCCGAGCGCATATTCAAAGAGCGATGGCACGAACTCCGTGCGCATGGGCTCCCCGAGTACTCTTACAGCGGATTCGCGCTACGTCCGCTCATGATAGAAGCGTTTGATGGGTTACGTGAAAACGTTGTACCGCAGACGCTCCGCGATATTGACGGCGCATACGCGATGCTTGACAGGCTCACGCCTGACGTCGTGTTTCTGCGCGCGAGTGTGAGCCTCCAGACCCACTTTGATATCTTGGCTCAAGTTGCTCGCGCCTGCGGTATTCCTTCGTTAGAACTCCAGCACGGACTGGAGAACCTCGGTCCCGGCTCGTATAGTAAACGGCACAGTGCAGAATATATCGCAGTGTACGGGCCGGTGGTCCAAGACGAATTTGTTGCAGTTGGATATCCCCGCGAAAGAATCCCTATTGTCGGCTCACCTCGCTTTGACAGTTATCAAAAAGCGGCCGACCCGAGCGCGACGGACCGCTCGGAAGGGAGGAAAGGTATGGCCGTGTTGTGCATAGGGACCCTCGTCGGTGTTGAAAGCGCTCAAGACGAGTATGACTTGGAGGACTATTATCTCGCGCTTGCCCGAGCGCTTGAGAAGGTTCCAGGCAGTTCCGTGGTCATCAAGTTGCGCC
>MFMI01000003.1:0-2062 GCA_001783465.1 Candidatus Kaiserbacteria bacterium RIFCSPLOWO2_02_FULL_54_13 | reverse complement strand
CGAATATTTGCTCGCGTACCACACACCATTGCCCAGTACGAATCATTTCCAGAACTGTTTGATTCTACCGATGTAGTCGCCTCCTACTACTCAACGACGGTTCTCGAAGCGCTCAAGTTCGGTAAGCCGACCATTGTGTATAGCGGCGAGCCCCGAGAAGAGGCCATGATCCGCTATCACTTCACGCGATATGCAGAGGCAGGAGGCCTTCTCACTGCGTATACGCAGGAAGAGCTTGAAGAGGCATTCCGCTCGCTCGCTGGCGACACCGCTCTGCGCACACGCCTCGCCGAGCGCGCGAATAAAGCGATTAAACAGTTCCACCTGTTCGACGGCGGAGCTTCGGGGCGCATTGTGGAGCTCATTGAGCGGCTTGCGCGCGGACAGAACAGGCGCCCTTCGCCATGACCGACCACAACGAACTCTTTATCGCGTATGAACCATGGCATATTGAAGAGGCTTGTGCGCGAGCGGCGCGCGGCGGAAAGGTGGTCTGCCTCGATTTTTTAGTTGAGCAGGAGCTTAAGAAAAAGAACATTTCTTGTATCTCGCTTAGAGACGTTGTAGATGCAGAAACGGGAGAAGAGGCATGGTGGCTACTCGCCCAAGATATTGCACGTGAGTGGTACCGCCTGCCCGCTATGAAATTTTTTCAGTACCGCGATATCCGAGTCGGTGAAGTCGTGGAACCTATAGTGGCGGAAGCGTACCTAACCAAACTGTTGTATTACGTGCGGATATACACGGCTCTCGCAAGGGCGTATCCGAATGCGCGATTCTCTATTCCGGCCCGTCCTATAGAAGGCGCGCTGACCGATGACTGCCTCATTTCCTTTGAACAACGGGCGGTCACAGACGCGGCGCGTATGACCGGCCTGTCCTTTAACATTCTCAGCAAACCCGCAGCGTCGCATGCGCGCCCACGCCTCGCGAATGTGTGGAAATCGCTACTCGTGCGGGTATACGGCGTGATAATAGGTTTCCTACCGCATCGTGGTATCAAGATATACGCAAGCGAGTACTGGTCGCATATCGGGCCTGTCATGGAGCAGATGGACGATATAGAACTCGTCCTTATGGAGAGCGAAGAATTAGGCCACATACCGTGGCGGCAACTGCTCGCGCACCGCATCCGCACGCGGCATCCAAACGATGTGATACGCCGCGCGGAAATGGACAAAGCGATTAAAGCCACGGACGGCTTTGCGGAGCAATGGGAAACAGCCAAAAAAGAGGTCGCAGAATATCTCGCCAGCGTGCGGGGAGAACTTGATTGGAGCCCTGTGCTGGAAGCATTTGAGTATCTCATAACCTATGCACCGCGGGTTATCGCCGATATAGACGCTCTGCATCGCATCATGAAAGAGGAAAAACCGGATATCGTACTCCAACTGGCATCTGTCGGCGGTCGACGCCACCACTTCTTCCTCATGGCGCGCGTCGCCGCACAACTCAAAATACCCTCTCTAGAGCTCCAACATTCGTCAGCCTATATTGACCCTCGCGTGGTGTATTCTCGCGTTGAGACCGAGTATCTCGCGACGTTCGGTACGGACACCGACTCGTGGCACGAACGCATGGGCCGCGCGCGCGACCGGCTCATTCCGGTAGGCTCTACGCGTTTTGACCGGTATGTGGGCGAGCGTGCCAGAGCGCGCGGAAAAGGGAAGCAATTACTCACACAGTGCGGACTAGATGCCACGCGTCCGGTCATGCTCGTTGCCGTGCCGTACTCCGCTCCCAATCTGTTTCACTTTGATTCCTATCAGCTCGCCAAATTCTTTGAAGCAGTTCAGGCGGTGCAGAACGCGGTTCCCGACATGCAGGTATTATTCAAGTGCCGCAATTACAGGTTCGTCGGTAGTACGCGAGAGTATCTCAAGAGACTATTCCGCGCTGACTACGCAGTAACCGGTACTGAAGACATTTTCGCGCTCTTGTGCGCGAGTGATGCGACTGTGTGCGGCAGGTCCACGATCGTTCACCAGGCGATGCTGGCGCACACACCCCTCATTCTCTATGGGTGGAAAGTCTTTGACACGTACGATGCGCAGGTATATGC
>MFMI01000002.1:9788-13200 GCA_001783465.1 Candidatus Kaiserbacteria bacterium RIFCSPLOWO2_02_FULL_54_13 | reverse complement strand
CCGAACCCTTCACCGTAACATTCTCACGCGCGTCTCCCGTGGTAACCGTCGCCCGCATACCGACAACCTTCTTCCCGCTCTCGCAGAAGCCGATGTCGCTTACACGCACGTTCGCGCCGTCGCTCTCTCCATATGAAATGATGCGCGCCGGCGTACGCGCCGCCATGGAGAGCGCGTAATGGTCATCGGCAGGTATGACGAGAGGGGCGGAGACGGGGAGCGCGTACGCGGGCGAGAACTCTTCTTCCCGCACTTCTTCGGGCGAGGCGTATGCCTCAACGTGCACAGGGACTTCGGGCAACCGCGTCACCACAACCATATCCGGCGTTACAATCCCCAATATGTGCGCGAGGTCCCCCGGCTTCTCCGCGCCCACCTCCAACACAAGCATCGTCGGATAATGATTCGGCAATAGAAGGAGCGCGAGCGTTCTCTTCATCACCACAAGCCACGAGAGAGGGTCTTCCCACGGGTTCTTGACCCCAAGAATGGTAAAGGGTACGCCAAACTCGCTGTTGAAGCTCTTCTCGCTTGAACGCACGAGAAAGCGCGTGGTGAACACGGCCGCGACAGCGTCCTTGGTGGAGGTCTTCCCCACCGAGCCGGTGACCATCACGATGCGCGGATGATATCTGTGTATGACGGCGCGCGCCACGAGAGCGAGCACACGGATGGCGATAAATTTTGACATGTTTTTCATCCCGTTAAAAATTATGAATAATGAGGCAGAAGGGAGTCATGGTGAATGTGGAGTGATACATAGGAGATTTCTAACGGGATTCATTGCGGCGTGGTTGTGCGCGGCGAGGCGCCCGAGTCTGTCGAGAGCCCGCGGTCCGGAGGCACTGCATAATAATTTATCAGGAAATGCACCAAATCCAAAAAGGTTGAGTTAAGAGTCTCTGATGCGTATTTGACGCCCTCGGGGTCGTTTGTATACAGCAAGATGATGAAACGCGGGTCATACGCGGGAAAGAAGCCGACGAAGGAGTGGAAAAAGCGGTCGGTAGAATAGCCGCCCCGGCCGTCGGTGAGCTGTGCCGTGCCGGTCTTCCCCGCTACCGACATGGTAGGAATCTTCGCTTTCCCTCCCTCAAGCACCGTGTCGACGAGCTTGCTCATCATCTCGACCGTCGCGCGCGCGGCCTCGGCAGAGAATACCGGAGTCTCCGCGCTCCAGTCCAGCTTCCGCTCTATGCCGGAATTGAGGCGTATCGCGCTCACGAGGTGCGGCTGTACCATCGCGCCGCCGTTGGCGAGCGCCCCCAGAGCGCGCACCATCTGGAGCGGAGTCATGGCAATGCCTTGTCCGAAGGCCGCCGTGTCATATCCAACCTGTTGCGGCTTTGACAGATTCCCAAGCAGGGCGCCCGTTTCGTTCGGCAGGTCAATACCCGTCTTCTGCCCGAACAGCGCGGTGAAATATTCGCGGAACTTCTCTTGTCCCAGCTGTGTAGCGACCCACGCCGCACCGATGTTTAGCGACTGCACGATGATTTGGTTCATGGGGATGGCGCCCCGCGCTTTGAGGTCCCAGTTGCAGATTTTAAAATTATTCACGACGATGCATCCCGTGTCGGTATACGTTGTCTGCGGAGTAATGACTCCCGCATCAAGCGCCGCCGCCATCGTGAGCGGCTTCATAATAGAACCGAATTCGTAGATGTGTTCTATGAGCGGATTCCCGAGAATGTTCGGGTTGATATCCTGCAAATCGTTCCCGTCATACCAGGGATAATTTGTGAGCGCGATGATGGCTCCGGTAGAAGGAATCATGATGATGCCGCCCGACTCCTTGCTCCCGTAGCGCAGATTCACTTTCATCATGTCATCGGACAGGCGCGTCTGCACCTCCGGCTCAATAGTCGTCACGATGTCGCCCTCGCGCGCATCCCTCGCATCTACAAACAGATTCCCCACGTTTGAAAAAAGTTCGGCGAAAAAGTTTTTATAGAGAGCATCGCCCGACCGAGAGAGCGTGCCGTCGTACATCGCTTCAAGCCCGGTCTGGCCGACGAGCATATCGCCCGAGCCGTAGGAGACGATACCGACGGTTTGCGCGGCGAGCGGACCGCCCGGATAATAGCGCCAACGCTCGCGGAGCACCTGCACGCCGGGAATCTTTTGTGCGGCGAGCGCTCGGCCTCTCTCCTCGCTGATGCGATGTGCGACTTCAATATAGACCCGTGTCTTCTTCGCGGCCGCGGCGGCAAATGCGTCGTGGCTGACGGTAGAAGAAGAAATGGCGGTTATCGCGACATAGGCGGCTTCTGGGTCAAGAAGCGTCTGCGGATTTATCGCGACGAGGAAGCCGGTCGCGAGCGTCGCGGCAGAGATGAGGGTGCCGTCCTTGCGGGTGAAATAGACTGACCCGCGGTCAAAGAGCCCGCTACCGCCTGAAGCAAATTGCCGGTCGGCCTTCTGCGCGTAGTCGTCTCCCTGCATGACCTGGAGGGAATAAAGCCGCGCGAACATAAAAAGAGCGACGAGGACGACGCACACCAAGATAAGGCGGATGCGGGCGCGAAACTGGGAGCGCATCCCGTTAGAAATAGAACACGAACGCACTCATTGCGTCGTACCCCACTCGGCTAGTGCTATTAATAGTTGTCGTCATAACCATCTTGGATGCACGGTGTTCGTGATTTCTAACGGGACGCATGGCCCTCGTACTAACGGAGCGCGGTCACGCTCTTCACCGGTACGAATATCTTCGTCGCGGGCAGAGCGTAGCCGGCCGCAACGTAATCCGTATGGGTGATGCGCGCTACACTCGCGAGATACTCTGATTCAAGCACGGCGACTGCCGCTTCGTTGTTCCTAACCGACTGCGAGAATTCAACGGTAAGCGTCGCGTAACTCATAACGACGGCGATGAGGCCTATGTACGCGACAGCGAGAACAGCGGTCGCGCCCACGCAGAGCGACACGAGAGAAAATGAGAGGTGGAGGCGTACTTTATGCAACATAAGAAAGGACAAGGACCGGAGAACTGATTTCTGTGTTGATGGCGGCGGAGCGCCTGAACACGCGCAGTTTGGCGCTCCGCGCGCGGCGGTTCGCAAGCACTTCTGCACGCGTCGGCACAATCGGCTTCTTAGGCGAGAGCATGCCCTGTCCCGCCTCTGCCGCGGAGCGCAAGTTATTCTTCACGATGCGGTCCTCAATACTATGGAATGAAATGACGGCGAGCCGCCCGCCGGGCGCGAGCGAGTTGAGAGCGGCCGCAAGCCCCTCGCGCAGAGCGCCGAGTTCGTCATTGACCGCGATACGGAGCGCCTGAAAGGTCTTGGTTGCCGGATGAATCTTCCCTTCGTGATACCGTTTCGGCGTTCCTGCGGTAATCGCGGCGACGAGCGCGCCGGTCGTGAGGATGCGGCTCTTCGCGCGCGCCGCGACGATTGCGCGCGCG
>MFMI01000002.1:8840-9767 GCA_001783465.1 Candidatus Kaiserbacteria bacterium RIFCSPLOWO2_02_FULL_54_13 | reverse complement strand
GAAGGAGAAGCCTCTCGGGGCGGCTATCTGGTGGCCGCTCCAGCCGAGGTCAAGGAATATCGCGTCGGCGTGGCCGATGCCGAGCCGCTCCAGGATGCGCGCGAGATTACGGAAGTTGTCGTTCACGATGTGCGCAACCGGACGTTCAGGACGGCGGTCCTCTGCATATGCCTCGCGACCGCGCTCCACCGCGGAGGGGTCGGCATCAATGCCGACGATGACACCGCCCTCGCCGAGCTCCGCGAGGAGCGCGGCAAAGTGTCCCGCTCCGCCGAGAGTCGCGTCAATGACCGTGTCGCTCGGCGCCACCGCAAGCGCCTTGAGTACTTCATCCATCAGCACACTGTTGTGTTCGGCCTTCACCCCGTTAGAGACGCCGACCTTTTGTCGGCCAGAACTCTTTGGGTTCTTGTCTCTAACGGGGTTCATATCTGGGTGCCCTGGTCGGGCAGGCCGACTTTCTCGGCAAACGCGTCGGCATTACGCTCAATCTCGGCGGTATAGGTCTTCCATGCGCCCTCCTCCCACATTTCAACCCTGTCAGCGACACCGGCGATGACTGCCTTCTCCTTAATTGAGGCAAATGACTTCAAGTGCTCAGGGATGAGCACCCGGCCGGTGCGGTCAACGTCGGCGAGAGACGAGCCGGCGAGGAAGAGGCGCGCGAGTCCGCGACGCGCCGCGCTCCCGTTCGCGTCACTTGCATATTTCTGCGCTTCCTTCTCCCACGCCCGGCGCGAATAGACGTAGAGACAATGATCAAGGCCGCGCGTTACTACAACGACGCGGCCCAGATCCTTCCGGAATCTCGACGGAAGCGAAATTCTATTTTTAGAATCAAAAGTGTGCAGGTATTCTCCGAGGAACATAGCGGAAGATGGTTGTGGGACTGAAAAGCAGGCCACCACTCCCGCTTCCCACTTCACT
>MFMI01000002.1:6237-8821 GCA_001783465.1 Candidatus Kaiserbacteria bacterium RIFCSPLOWO2_02_FULL_54_13 | reverse complement strand
CCCACTCTCCCCCACCCTCCTAGCAAAGGGGTATGTGGATAACCTCGCACATGCAAAAACTGGCGCGCCACAGGCGCGCCAGAACGAGGTATGAAGCCGTTATGCTATCGCTTCGGTGAGGCGGGTAATGACGAAGTCGCGAGGGAGGCCGGCGAGGAACCATCCGGCCTTCAGCGCATCTTTTTCACAAATCCTTCAAACTCCTTCTTGTTTATACCGAGACCCTTACAGGCTTTCTTGAGGTCATCAGAATAGATAACTCTAGAATGCAAATCTTCGTCATAACAAAAGAGATAAAAAGGAGTCTCTTCGTTTTTCTTGAAGAAACGAAAACAAACAGCAGAACCACGACTACCTTTGTATGGATTAGCAGTAATCCCTTTCTCTACTGCTATCAATTGGACTGCTTTGAAGAAGTCCTTCAATTTTATTTTAGTAGGAACTGCCACGTTAGACCAGAGTTAAGCAAACGTTAAAGCATTTTCAACGCTTCTGTGTTCATATGAAGCGACTCCTCCTCCATCAAAATCAAGATTCACACGCCCTGAAAAAGATTCTGAATACTTTTTAGGATTGGTAGCTTCCTCCATATCCTTCGCAATATTTCTGGAGATTTCTGGCCATATTTTTTTTAGTGTTTCTCGATCTTCCTCATCAGACATCTCCTTGTCTATAAGATGTATCGGATTATTATATTGAGCAAGTACTTCTTCATAGGCTTGAACGAGGTTCTTTAGTTTTCCCTTTACTGCTTTTTCAGTAGCGGCGGTGCAAGAAACATCATAGGGGTAGCAAAAACCTCTCCAATTCCCGTCCTTGGATTGGTATATAACACCCACTATTGGAATTATCTTCTTCATATGCCTAATCATGTTCCCCCGTCCGTGGGACATTTCTCATGCCGATATCCTACATGTGGATAGCCAAATTTGCAATATATGATTATTGCACAGCCTCATTGAGGCGGGTAATGACGAAGTCGCGAGGGAGGCCGGCGAGGAACCATCCGGCCTTGGGGCCTGAATCGCGGTTGAGGAATATACGGTAGATAGCATGGAAGAGTTCTTTGGGCTGTATGGGAATTTCAGTCTTAAGCTCGTGCAAGCGCAGATGCAGTTCTTCACCCGTACGTTCTCCGGTCTGCAGATAGTCGGCGAGTACGGTTAGCGCTTTCTTTTGCACCTGCGAAAGTTCAACTTCTGGAGTCTCTTCTTGCAGTTCGTATTTAAATTCTTCCGGCGCGTACGTGGCAAGCCAGAACTTCGCGTACCGCGCGCGTTCTTCTAGCCTTTGTATCTCGTCTTCCGTCAGCTCTGCCCCCTTCGCTTTCCCCGCTTCCTTATGAAGTTCCAGATGCGGCATTTGCACGATGAATGCTACTTCGCGAAATCGCATCTGCCAGGGGGCAGTGAGCCCGGCGCGGTTCTTGGGGGGCTCACAGAGCGTATAGAGACGCGAATAGTCGTCGGCCTTTCCTTCGCGCACGCCAGTTCCGAGTTCGTCATACCAGTCATAGAGGCGCGGTACCGATTCTCCCGCAGGGTCTACATCAATCTGCTCTCGAATATCTTTCCCGATAAGCGCGAGGCGGAAGACCTGTGGCGGGAAGAGGTCGCACATATCCTTCGCACTGCTACCGCGGCCTTTTGACGAAGACATCTTCTTCCCGCCGACGAGGAAAAATTCGTACGGTATATCAAATGGTGGTTCATAATTAAACACTTTGCGAGCAATGTGATTGGCGACGTCTCGTGAACCTCCCTTCGTGGAATGGTCCTTCCCGCCGCCCTCAATATCCACCCCCTGTGCGACCCACTTTGCCGCCCAATCCACTTTCCAAAAGAGCTTCGCAGTGCCCTTCCATGGTGCGGTGCGCCCGGCGTGCCCGCAACTTACCGCATCGTCAGGATGCTTGTCACAGGTATAGCCAACCGTTTCGCCGTCAAAGTCGTACGCACGCGTCGTCATCATCTTCCCACACTTCTCGCATACGACCGATACGGGGAGCCATGACCAGTCCTTTTCAGACCCCGAGACTTCTTTTAGGATTTTGCGGACATCGCTAGCGCGTTCAAGCGCCGTTTTAATAAGCGAATCCATCTTCCCCGACCGGTAAAGTTCGGTCGCACGATAATAGTTCGGAGAGAAACCGGCTTTTTTATGCACCTCTATAAATTCTGTACCGAAGTATTCTGCGTAGTTCGCGAAGCCCGGTTCGGGGCTCGGAACTGCGCAGAGAGGCTTCCCCAGATGTTCTCTGAATTTTCCCACGTCTAAATAATTCGGTATGGAGTCAAACGGGTCAAAATCGCCTATCTCAAAGCGGAATTCATTCGCGACACCTTGCTCCGCGAGCATTTCGGCGACAAGCCCGTGAATAGCGACGCCGCGCATACTGCCCACGTGCACGCGACCGGAGATCGTCTTTTCATCGCGAATAAGGAATGTCTTCCCATCGCGAGGAGTGCGCGTGTCTCGTATCTCGCTTGCTATGCGGTCAGCCCAGAGCATGGGCCTATCGTACCATTATATTTCTTAGGCCACCTTCTCTATCGTGTAAGTCTGCTTGCCGGTGGGGGTCTCA
>MFMI01000002.1:5365-6218 GCA_001783465.1 Candidatus Kaiserbacteria bacterium RIFCSPLOWO2_02_FULL_54_13 | reverse complement strand
TCTTCTTCCCCATCAGGGCGGCGCCCAAGGGCGAGATATGCGACAGCTTCTTCACGCGCATATCGGCCTCTTCGCTCCCGACGATGGTGTACTCATGCACGTCAATGCTTCCCTCCCTCTTTATAGACACTTTGGAATTGAAGCCGACTTCGCTTTTTTTCTTATTGTCAGTGACAATCTTCGTATTCTTTACGAGCTCCTCTAGCTTCTTGATGCGCTCCTCGGTCGCGGCCTGGAGCTCTCGCGCCTCCTGGTACTCGGCATTCTCGGAGAGGTCGCCGAGCGAGCGGGCATACTCAAGGTTCTTGGCAATCTCGGTGCGGCGCACCGTCTTCAGGTGCTCCAGCTCTTTCACCATCTCGTCAAATTTTTCTTGCGAGACAACGCTTTCTTGTATATCACTCATATAGTTATAGTAGTGCAGGCATTGTACGTGCCCAGCACTAACTTGCAAGCCCAGCACCAAATCTGATTTGGTGCTGGGCGTGCCCCGCATTAAAGCGCAAGCTAATTTTGAGTGCTCGTTGCGGTCCCTCCTACATAAACAGAGTTTTGGGCATACAGAGAGCTGAAGAGTTCCTGCATCACATTGACTGCTTGCGAGCCCGAGCCCGCGGGTCCGCGTTCAAGGACGACGGCGAAGGCGTACTGCGGATTATCGTGGGGGAAGAACCCGATGACCCACGAATTGTCATACTGATTGCGCGTACCCGTCTGCGCGGTGCCGGTCTTCGCCGCGACCTTCACGTACGGGAAGTTGAGCGCACTCGCGAGTGCGGTTGTCACACCCTGCCGCATCCCCTCGCGCACCACCGCGAGCGCGTCAGCGCTCACGGGCACGGTTGTATACGTC
>MFMI01000002.1:0-5339 GCA_001783465.1 Candidatus Kaiserbacteria bacterium RIFCSPLOWO2_02_FULL_54_13 | reverse complement strand
AAAACTGTTTTGGTGCTGGGCGAGGAGCGTTGGGGTAAATAATTTCCCGCCGTTGGCGACTGCCGCAGTCGCCCTCGCCATCTGGAGCGGTGTCACCTGCACTGAATATTGGCCGATAGCGGTGAAATACGTGTCACCGAGGTACCACGGCTCGTTGAAGATTTCTTTCTTCCATTCGGGCGTCGGGATAAGCCCAGCGGCCTCACCGGGGAGGTCAACACCCGTCAGGCTCCCCATGCCGAACTGGCGATACCAATATTCAAGCCGAACAATGCCGAGACCCCTCTGATTCCCGAAACCGCCGCCAACCGTGTAGAAGAAGATGTCAGAGGACCAGGCAATCGCCTTCTCCACATCCACGGGGCCGAGCGCTTTCCATCCTTTATAGATGAACGATTCGCCGGGATGATACGGGTCAGGGACTTCAATAAATCCGGGGTCATCAATGACCGTGTTCGGCGTGATGAGGCCGTCGGTGAGCGCCCCAGAGGCGATAAGCGGCTTCACGATAGAACCGGGCGCGTAGACGCCCTGTACGGCGTGGTCAAGAAACGGGTGTCTCTCGCTTGTTGAATAATCAGCAATGATGTCCGACGGACCTCCCTGCGTCATGACATTCGGGTCGTAGCTCGGGTACGAGACGATGGCGCGCACCGCACCGCTAGAAACGTCCATAATGACGCCGGCGCCTGCGATAAAGCGCATATTGTCTACGATATCTTTAATGGCGTGCGCGAAGAGCCGTTCAAGCTCGGCGTCAAGCGAGAGCCGCAGTGTCGCTCCCGTCTCCGCCCTCACGATGGTGCCCTCGGAGCGGACACGACCGAGCGCGTCTGTCTCGGTAAGCAATTGGCCGTTCTTCCCGGCGAGGAGCGAGTCGTATTCGGCCTCCAGGCCGGCGAGACCGGTTTCCTTCTCGTCGTAATACACACCCTTCGCATCCTTCTTCGGACTGGACACATACCCGATAATCTGACCGAGAGAAGGAAGCGGATAATTGCGGCGTACCGTTCCATCCTCTCTCTGAACATTTTCAGCGAGAATAACTCCTTGGAAATCCGTGATGACGCCGCGTGGCGCGAAGAGTATCGTGGATTCAAGACTATTATGCGCGCTCCGGGCGGCGAATGCCTCCCCCTGCAGAATCTCTAAGTCCCATGCGCGCCCAACCAAAATGAGGAAGAGGAGCGAAAGAGCGCTGGCGAGCGACACGAATGTTCCGTGCGGAAGCGGCTTTTCAAGCCGTCCTTCAAAGCGCGCACGGTCGAAGGCTGGAGCATTTGACGCGTCAAGAAATATCTCGTCGGGAGCGATTTCCGGGTCCTTCCTCTTTCTGCGCCGCCACAGCATCACTTGATAATACTCGCCCCGTTAGAGATTAGAAAGTGCTTGAGATATTGTACACAAACGTCATATATCTCTAACGGGGCTCGCTGAAAGGCGGCCGCGCACGAAGGACGCCGCAACTGTTACTACGGCTCCGTAGAGCGTGTAGAGCGGGAATACACCCGCCTGCGGCGTGTAGTAGAGCGTGTCGGCGAAGAGTCCCACGGCGAGCGGCACCAGTGGTTCAAAAAACGAGGCGGCGACAGCGAGAAGAGCGGTACACAACCATGGGAAGAACACGGCCGAAATGAACGAGAGTATCGTGAGAGTTCCGCGCATCACCCCGTTAGAAATAGACCGCGATCGATAATAATTGTGAGTCATGTGCTAAATAATAGCGCGGCCGCGATTTCTAACGGGGTCATGGTGCCGAAGTGGCGCCCGCAGAAGGCGGGTCCGCCTTCGGCGGAAACGCCGTTATTCCCGTATCGCGTAATTCAACCCAGGAGATTGAAAAGAGATTGGAGGCGGGGGCGATGCGCAGGGTGACCGAGGGAGACGCAGGGTCACTGTCAACCCGCACCACCGCACCGATGGGCAACTTCCCGGGGCCGGGCACGAATACGACGTCACCCGCCGCAATGCCGGCAGAACGCGCCGCGGAGGCTCGGAGCACGCCCCCTCCCGCGCCTTCAATGATGAGCGGCAGACCCGCCTGCCCAACCCAGCCGTTGGTTGTCACGCCATGCGCTGAAAAGAGCGTTACTCGCGAGAAATCGCTAGAAACAGAGGAGACGATACCAAGCGGTGTGCCTCCCTCCCCAAACGCCTCCATGCCGAGAGCCACTCCCCGCTTCAGGCCGGCGGCGGCGACGAGCGTATCGTAGGGGCTCGCCGGAGGACGCGCAACGACGCCGGCCACGATGCCTTGAATATCCTCTCCGAGCTCTGCAAGGTCGTTTACTCGCTGAAGGAGTTCCTGATTCTTGAGGGAGAGAGCGGCATTCTCGTCCGTCAGCCTCTCGTTCTCTAGCGTGAGCGACGTCGCATCGCCAAAACTGCTGAAAAACGCGTGACTCCTCTCTGCCAGCAAATCTGACGCGCGGAACACCGGCGCAAACGTATACCAAAAAAGATTCGGCGCGAGAAGACGAATGAGAAGCAGAAGTACCGCACCCGCGAGCGCGAGCACTCCCCACGATACGCTCGTGGAGGATAACAGCGCGTTACGCCTCGCTAAGAATGTCTTCTTCATCGACAAAGAAATCTTCGTAAGGCTCCGGGTCTTCGGTCACGATGCCCGCGCCACGCACGACCGCCGTCAAGGGGTCGGGCGCGACCCGCACCGGCACGCCGAGCATCTTCGCGAGTATCTGCGGAAGCCCTCGTAAGAGGGCTCCGCCGCCGAAGACCGTCACGCCATGTTGGAGAACATCGGAGAGGAGCTCGGGCGGCGTCGCTTCAATAACCTCCTTCATAGCATCCATAAGCGCGTCCAGAGACGGCGCAATCGCTTCGCGGACATGCGCATCGGTGAGGGATATTTCGCGGGGCAAGCCAGTCGCATAGTCGCGCCCGCGCACGCTCCGCGAGAGTGCTTCAGAGAGCGGCATTACCGCTCCTATCGCTATCTTCACCTCCTCGGCAGTGCGCTCGCCGATGCCGAGCTTGAACTCGCTTCGCACAAAATCAATGATGTTATCGTTGAAGCGGTCGCCGGCAACGTGCGAGCTCTTGGCCGCGACGACGCCCTTGAGCGCGATGACGGCGATGTCGGTCGTGCCGCCGCCAATGTCCAAGACCATCGTCCCGATCGCGTCGGCGACCGGCAATTTCGTGCCGATGGCGCCGGCGACCGTCTCTTCCAGAATAATCGCCTCGCGCGCTCCGGCGTTCTTCGTTGCGTCGCGCACCGCGCGGCTCTGCACGTTGGTCACGCCGGTAGGCACTCCTATCACGACGCGCGGACCGAAGAGCCGCACCCGGCCACCCTGTGCTTTGTTGATGAGATAGGTGAGGAGCTCTTCGGTCACCTCAAAGTCGGAGATGACGCCGTGTGAGAGCGGGCGCACGACGCGAATGTGCGCAGGCGTCTTGCCGAGCATCGTCTTCGCGTCCTTCCCCACTGCGACGACCTGATGCGTCTTATCGTTGACCGCTACTACCGACGGCTCGTTGATGACGACGCCCCTGCCGCGCACGTAGACGAGGGTGTTGGTAGTCCCGAGGTCAATCGCGATGTCGCTAGAGAAGAGGGCGTTTTTTGAGAACTTCGCCATGGCTATGAAAAGAGTCTTTCGCGCGAGACCTTTTCAACCGTTCCGGTCGCGCGCTCAACGACCTCAAACTCGCCGGTTTCAACCGCATCCTTCCCGACCACGATACGCTTCGGAATGCCGAGTAAATCGCTCTCGGCGAACTTCTCGCCGGCGCGCGCATCTCTGTCGTCATAAAGAACTTCAATCCCTGCTTTCGTCATATCGGCATAAAGGGCATCTGCTGTTTTAGAAATGTCATCATTTCCGCGGCCGAGCGACACAAGATGCACCGAAAACGGCGCCACGCTCTCGGGCCACACAAGCCCTTTCTCGTCGGCAAGCGCTTCAACGATGGCGCCCATGAGGCGCGTGGGACCGATGCCGTAACAGCCCATAACGACCGGCGCCGACTTCCCCTGTGCGTCTTTATATGAGAGGCCAAGCGGCTCGGAGAAGCGTGTGCCGAGCTTGAAAATATTGCCGACTTCTGCCGCCTGTGCCTCTTCAAGGCTGTCTCGCGACACTTTGAGGTCGGCAAGTACCTCGTCGTTCAAGACCTCCTTGTTGATAGCCATGTTCCTCTCTCGCGAGACGTAGATGGTGTCTTCCCCGTTCTCGCACAGCGTCTGGAACTCGTGACTATACTTAGAGAACGCGCCACCGGATGCAAACGTGATAAACGTTTTGTTGCCGATGCCTGCGCGCTGGAAGACCTTACGGTATGCATCTGTCGCCCGTTCATAAAACACATCCAGGTCTTTCTGGTCAATATGGAAAGAATAGAGGTCCTTCATCAAGAATTCGCGTCCGCGCATGATGCCCGACTTCGCGCGCTCCTCGTTGCGGAACTTTGTTTGTATCTGGTACGCCGAGAACGGCAAGTCGCGATAGGAATTCACATGCTGGGATGCAATGTGCGTTATCGCCTCCTCCTGCGTCCAGCCGAGACCGAGCTCGCCGCCGACATTCAATGATGTCTTGAACCATACGTCCTGTTCCCATCTGTCCGTCTTCTTCCAGAGCTCGGGATTCTGGAGCGATGAGAGGAGGACTTCTTGACTGCCGAGCGCATTCATCTCTTCGCGGATAATCTGCACTATCTTGTTCAGAGTTCTCAAGCCCAGGGGTAGATATGAATACACGCCCGCTATCTCTTTATGGATGTAGCCGGCGCGCACGAGAAGCTGTGCATTCTTGGCGACCTCGTCGCTCGGCGCTTCGCGCCTCGCCTTGGTGAAGAGCTGTGACTGCCTCATAGGCGACAGTATATGCCCCGCACGCGTCAAGCGCAAAATCAACTGCCCAGTGTTTGTGTTATAGTATTTCTAAGTCAACACTAATATAAAAGACATGATTAACCAACAGCTCCTTGATTACATCAGTCAACAAAAGCAACAGGGTATGTCGCCTGATGCTATTAAAAATGCTCTGCGTTCAAATGGTTGGGCAGATACTGATATAGACCAAGCTTTTAGTAAAGGTGCGATGCCACTGGAACATGTAACACATCGTAGCAAGTTACTGGTGCCTTTAATCGGTATTGGTGTACTTCTTCTGTTAATAGGATCGTCGTACGCGTATACAATGCTTGTGCCAACTCCCTCGACCAGTACCACAACTAAATTCATGACTCTCGCCGAGTCAAGGTTGGAGGCAGCTTCGACAACAGGCAATTTCATCGGTGTTAAGTCCCCTTATCTAATGGAAATACTGGACTGGAGCTGGTCAAGTCGACCATACGATTCGCCAATATAT
>MFMI01000001.1 GCA_001783465.1 Candidatus Kaiserbacteria bacterium RIFCSPLOWO2_02_FULL_54_13 | reverse complement strand
ACGTAGTGGCGTGTCACTACTATTCCAATTGCGACGGGGACGCAATACAGAAATAGCGCGAAGCCGAAGATGAGTGGAATGGCGAGCAGTTTTGAGAAGCCGAGAGAGGCCAAGATGACGACTATCGCCAAAATAAAGAGCGGATGCATGATGTCCTCCTCATATGTTGTCAGAAGACCCCTTGGAGCGGGTCTTCCAAATCGGTTTCGGTTTCTCTCATGATTTCCCAGTAGTGTTCTGGACAGACCAATACCTCAATCGCCGCCAAAATCCCGGAAAAGAACTTCTTCAAGAATCTCATGTTTCTCTCCTACAGAATGACCCTTCATATAGGATAGCAGAAAATCATTTGACTTTATGCGCGACTGTGCGTAAGGTAGCCCTGTAATTAGCTGGTTCCCAGATGTAGTTATGCAGTTCTCAAAAAGGAGACACGGCCATGAATGAACGATACGCCCAAGATGTTCTCGAGCGAGTCGGGGCAATTATCACCGATAGCCACATCGTCTACACCTCCGGCAGGCACGGCTCAGCCTATATCAACAAGGACGCCCTCTACCCGCACACGCGGGAGACGTCAAACCTCTGCTGTGAGATTGCCGAACGGTTCTCAAATGACAGCGTGGACGTGGTCATCGCTCCGGCAGTCGGCGGCGTTATCCTCTCGCAATGGGTGGCCTACCATCTCACCGAGATCACAGGGCGAGAAGTGCTCGGCGTCTATGCAGACAAAGATTCTGGTCGCGGCGGAGATGGTTTTATCAGAGATGAATTCGTCATAAAACGCGGCTACGACAAGCTCATCGCCGGTGCAAACGTCTTGGTAGTGGAGGATCTGCTCACCACCGGCGGTTCTGTCCGCAAAGTGGTGGCCGCAGTTCGCGCGGAGCACGGCAACGTCGTCGGGGTCGGCGTGCTCTGCAATCGCGGAGGCGTCACCCCGGCGGATATCGGAGGCGCCAAGAAGCTCGTGGCCTTGGTAAACATCGAGATGAAATCGATGACCGAGGAGGAATGCACGAGCACCGGACTATGCGCCAAGGGCATTCCCGTCAACACGATCATCGGCCATGGGAAGGAGTTCCTTGCACGACGAGAGGCATGAAGCTGGACGCTACAAAGGCCCGCCGCAATGGAATATGCGGCGGGCTTTTCTTTTTATCGCACGCTCGCCCCGTTAGAAATCTGATTTCTAGCGGTGGCTCGTATAGCCGCCCGGGACGCCGTTTTTAGAGAGCACTATCTGCCAGAGCTGCATCTGCCGCGCCCGGAAGCCGCCTGCGCAGGAGAGAAGATAATACTTCCACATCCGATAAAACCGCTCATCGTATTGCTTTTTTAATCTCGGCCACGCGGCGTCAAAATTGGCGAACCATGCCATGAGCGTCGTGTCGTAGTCGGCGCCGAAGTTGTGCAGGTCCTCCATAACAAAAAACCCCTCAATCGCCTTCCCTATCTGCGCGACAGACGGGAGCACACCGCCCGGGAAAATATATTTCTCTATCCATGGGTCGCTCGTGAGCTGTGACACCTTATAGCCGATGGTGTGAAGGAGAAAGAGGCCGTTCTCTTTCAAACAGCGATTTGCAACGTCAAAATACGTCCTATAATTCTTCACGCCGACATGTTCAAACATGCCCAAGGAGACAATATGGTCAAACTGCTCGCCTGCCCCGAGCATAGTCGAGGGGTTCACCTCGCGATAATCCTGCACGCGTATCTCTACTGGCAGTCCCGCGCAGAGCTCGCGCGCGAGCGCCGCCTGCTCTTTTGACACGGTGATGCCGACGACCGACGCTCCATACTTTTCAACGGCGTACTTCGCCCAGCTTCCCCAGCCACAGCCGATATCCAGAACGCGGTCGCCCTTTTTGAGTCCTATCTTCCGGCACACGAGATCCAGCTTCGCATCCTGCGCTTCATCGAGTGTATTCACTCGATGTCCCGAGCTTGCTTGCGGTGAGCTTGTCGAACCCGTCGAGGGACTGCTCCAATATCCGCACGTGTAGACCATGCGTTTGTCCAGCATCGCAGCGTAGAGGTCATTGCCGAGGTCGTAATGCGCCTCGCCCACCGTAAACGCACGCTTGCTCGACTGCAGATTGAAGAAGAACGCTTTCGCAATGGCGAGCATGGATGCAACATTTATTTCAATGGCTTTATCCAGACGCGCCGCGAGTACGCGGTGTATGAATACATCGAGCGCGTTCGCCTCCCACCAGCCGTCCATATACGCCTCGCCGAGGCCGAGCGTCCCGTAGCGAATGACGCGGTTATAGAGCCGTTCGTCATGCACCGCGATATCCTGCGGTCTCTCCCCGCCGATCTTCACATCGGCTTTCTTCAGTAACGCTTCGCAAAATTCCCGCGCAGACGCCATTGGCGTAAAAGATACTGGATTTCTCTCGGTATTGCAAATCAACATTTCTGTGATAAAGTCTTCTCAGAGCATTTCCGATCCACCACTCTAGACGAGGTGACAAATGAAAGAAGTCGCAGGTCAGGCATGGGAAGTACGTAGCAAACAACGGAAAGGACTTCTCGACGAAATCAAACAAAGAATCCGAAATGAAGTGAATATCATCGGATTTGACCTGTATTTCATGCTTCATCACGAGCTTGAATGGGAACTGTTCCAGCGAAACGAGACCGATTACAGTGTCTTCCTGAAAGTCTACCCGGAAGTCAGAGCACAGGCACATCTCATCTTTACCGACACGTTCTTCAAGGTCAGACGCTTCCAACGTTCCGAAGAAGAAGGCAATAGCATCCTCGCCGATTTGTTCGCCTGGACGAGTAGTGAGATGGTTACGACGTACCACGAAGCACTCCGGGCACAAGCGCGTGAGAACCCAATGCTGGTCTACGGCGTGGGAAAGTCCACAGATCTTGTCCCAATCGAATAATGTTCCGTCACCACGACAATCCCGGCTGGACCCCGGGATTGATTTTTTCAAATCACTTTTCCTTATCGTTCACTATAGACGATACTAAGGAAAAGTGACTTTTGATATATTTGAATTGTCTTTTAGCGGCGGGACTTGGCGCGGTCGTTCTCGGTGAGAAACTGTTTGCGCAGGCGGACGCTTGTGGGCGTAATCTCCAAATACTCGTCATCTCCCATAATTTCCATCCCGCGTTCAATGGTAAGGTCAAATATCGGCACGAGGGTGAGCGCCTCGTCCATGCCCGAGGAGCGGACGTTAGACTGATTCTTCCCTTTTGTCGGATTCACCATCATCTCTTCGCCTTTGGCGGTGTTGCCGACAACCATGCCCTCGTACACCTCGGTCGCCGGCTTGATGTAGAGCTGGCCGCGGTCCTGCAGGTACCAGAGCGCATAGCCGAGTGACTTTCCGCTCGCCATAGATATCATTGAGCCGACTTGGCGCTTCTTAATCTCGCCTGCATAGGGCTTGAAGCCGACAAAGCGCGACGAGAGGATGCCCTCGCCCTTCGTATCGATAATGAACATATTTTTATACCCGAGCAACCCGCGCGTGGGGCCGACGAGCGTGAGGCGTACACTGGAGGCCGGAGACCGGTCGCTGGAAGCTAGACGGATGTCAGAAAGAATGAATGCGCGCTGGCCCAGTTTCTCGATGATGGCACCTTGGAATTCGGACGGGGTATCAATCACCACTTCTTCAAACGGTTCCAGCTTCACGCCGTTTTCCTCGCGGAGAATGACGTGCGGCTCCGAGACCTGCAGTTCATATCCTTCGCGACGCATATTCTCAAGAAGCACGGCGATATGGAGCTCGCCACGGCCGGAGACGTGGAATACCTCCGTTGCATCAAAATCGATTTTCAGACCGACGTTCACCTCGAGCTCTTTCATCAGCCGGTCGCGGAGCTGACGGCTCGTGACATACTTCCCTTCCCGCCCCGCAAACGGCGAGTTGTTGACAAGGAAGTTGAGCGCGATGGTCGGCTCGTCGACCGCGATAGCCGGGAGAGGCCCAGCGCTCTCATCGGTCGTCACCGTCTCGCCGATATAGATGTCGGGCAGGCCGGCAATGAGCGCGATATCGCCTGCCGAAGCCTCGGCCACCTCCACGCGCTCAAGCCCCTTGAAGGTGAAGACCTTGGTCGTCTTGCCGGTGCGTGTCAGACCGTCCGGCGTCTTTATAAAAACGGTTTGATTGGGACGGACGGTGCCCTCGTAGATGCGTCCGACGGCGAGCCGGCCCATGAAGTTGTCATACGCTAAATTAAAAGGTTGCAACATGAGTCGCACCGTGCCCTCCGTAGCTCCGAGCGAAGGAGGATTGGCTGGAGGCACTTTTTCTAGAATCAAATCCAAGAGAGGAGAGAGGTCGGCCTCGGCCATCGGTCCGGCCATCCGGAGCTCGTCGGGGTGGAGCGCGGCGCGCCCGTCGCGCCCGATGGCGTATACCACGGGGAAACTGCTCTGCTCGTCGGAGGCGCCGAGCTCCAAGAAGAGCTCTAGCACTTGTTCCTCGGTGCGCGCCGGGTCGGCCGCCGGCTTATCCACCTTGTTGATAACGACAATCGGCCGGAGACCGAGCTCCAAAGACTTCTTCAAGACGAAGCGCGTCTGCGGCATCGGTCCTTCTTGCGCGTCTACAATAAGCAAAACCGAATCAATGGAACGTAGTACCCGTTCCACCTCGCTCCCGAAGTCGGCGTGGCCGGGGGTATCCACAATATTTATCTTGGTGCCCTTATACTCCACCGCCGCGTTCTTCGCATAAATAGTGATGCCGCGCTCCTGTTCAAGCGCGTTCGTGTCCATCGTGGTGCCCTCCTTCGCCGCGCCTGTCTGCTTAAGAATAGCGTCAGTGAGCGCGGTCTTGCCGTGGTCCACGTGCGCAATGATAGCGATATTTCGTATCTCCATGAATTATAAACCCGCCAACCGGCGGTGGTCTCACTATACAACATAACTCACCAGATTGGAATGAAATCTCTCTTCCGCCAACCGGATATCCTCTGGACAGCCGATGGGGACCCAGAAGTCCTGTCTGACGACTGTGATTGGGTGCTCTCTCGCAAAGAGTCCGAGCGGATGCGTCATGTAGTATTCGCCGCTTTCGTGGCGCGCCGCTTCGTACTGGAAGATGCGCGTGTCGAGCACCATTGCGCCTGTTGATATGAGATTGGTCGGCGGGTTCTCCGGTTTTTCAATGATGCTCGCGAGCGTTCCGTCCGCGTTCATTTCAATAACGCCGAATTTCCCGGGCTCTTCATGCGTTGCCGCGAGGAGCGCGAGCGGGTGAGAAAGTGCTTCTACAAATGCATTCGCTCCGTGGACATCGTCGCCGCAGACGAACACGAAGCGTCCTTCGTTGAGAAACGGTGCGGCCATAGAGAGCGCGTGTGCAGTCCCTGCCGGCATCCATTGGTGCACATATGCGATGCGGCGGCCCTTGTAGGAGGCGCCGAAATGCCGCTGTATCATATCGGCCTTGTAACCGACGACGAGAATAATCTCATCCACCTCTTTTGGGAGCGCGTCAATGATGTGCTCAAGAATCGGCCGGCCGGCAACGGCGATAAGCGGCTTCGGCCGCTTGAGGGTGAGCGGCCGCATGCGCCTCCCCTCTCCGGCGGCGAGAATGACTGCCTGCATTGCCTCTTATATAACACAATGCTCGCCTCTACGGGTTTCATTACATTTTCCTGGCGCGTGCAATGGTACAATGTCCTCGGGAAGCTGTATCTCCGCTTTTTGGCCTGTTTCGTCTCTGTAGGAGAACGCCCATGGTTCGGCTCCTTCCTTTTTTAGAATCCGCCCGGTAGATTGGGCCAGCGCGACGGCTCGCACGCATGCTCGCGGAACTGCCTTTCTCTCTCGTTCAATAGCTCCTCCTTCGTCATGTTCGGCGAGTTCATCAGCTGTTCGCTCGCCCACTCCGTCACCCCTTTTACATATTCTTCCGCGGTGGCATAGTCGTTCGGACACTTGAAACTGCTCGGAACACTCCCGTACCACGCAATGAAAGCGCCTGCGGCGGCGATTGCTACAATGCCTATCAATAGAACTCTGTTTTTGGTGAGATTCATACGGTTCTCTGTCGGAGAGTCTACGCATCCCAAACGAAGCCGCGGCCGAAGTGGCCCCAGACGCAGGTGTCGGCGTAACGGACCGTGTCAAGCGCGAGCGCATTCTTGATGCCGTGCGGCGAGAGGTCGTATCCGATAATCGCTTCTTCAACTCCGTCCACGAGAGCAACCGCCATCACGGGTTCTGCCTTGCCGATGGCGTATGCAATCTTGGTATGGACCGTCTTCGCCTTGCGTTCCGTAAGCAGTCGCACCGCGATGCGCCGCGCCATGTACGCGGCCGAGCGGTCTACCTTAGTGTAGTCCTTGCCCGAGAAGGAACCTCCGCCGATGGTCAGTTCGGGTCCGTAGTTGTCCACAATCAGTTTGCGTCCGGAGACGCCAGTGTCGGCGTCAAAGCCTCCTTGCTTCCACTCCCCTGCCGGATTGATGAGGTACTCCTTGGCAGTGATGATGCTCTGCACGAGCGGCAAGAGCTTGTCGTTGGTAGTGTTCTGGAAGCTCGCGACGACCACCGTCGGCACCCCGTTTTCAATGGTCACCTGCGTCTTGCCGTCAAGCGGGTACTTCTCGTATATCTTCTGGCACAAGTTGCGCGCGAGCTCATATTCAAGCGGCATGAGAGATTCTGTCTCGCTTGTGGCATATCCCTTCATAATGCCTTGGTCGCCGGCACCGCCCGTGTCCACTCCTCGCGCTATCTCTGGGCTCTGGAGCACGATGTTCTCTATAACCTTGTATTCTTCTCCGACAATACCCTTTACCACGGCCATGATATCCGGCTTCGCCGCCGACGTGACCTCGCCGTTAATGGTGACGAGGCGATGTCCGCCCATGACCTCAATGGCAACGCGGCTCCGCTTGTCGCCTGCGAGATACGCGTCTAAGATGCTGTCGGCGATGAAGTCACATCGCTTGTCCGGATGTTCGGGCGTCACGAACTCTGCTGTTTTTATCATAAAGATACATTAGTCCTATAATCACAAGAAAAAGATGTGTAGGTATCTTTCCCGAGCGGGTTGGAGTTGGCACACTGCTGAATTCGCTCTCGCGTATCCAAGTGTTGCCGGCAGGTCACAGAGCCAAATCTCTCACTGCCTCTTGATACAACTGTGTGAATAGTTGTAGCTCTATTGTATCAAGACGGCGTGCATGCTGTCAAAAAGAGTTTGACTTGCCGAAATGCGGGTATTCGCGAAGACGGTGCTAACCCAACGGAAGCCGCGGAACATTTCGCGAATCTGCGTGGACAGCTCGGGAGGTGCGGCCTCTACTTTACAAAGACCTGCGCACGCAGGTCTTTTCTTTTTATTTCACTATCCGCTTATAAAGTGCCAGAGGAAGAAGGAGAAGATGATGAGTCCGCCGAGCACGACGCTCCATACGACCTGCCACGCGCCTCGCGAGACGTTGTCTGACTCGCGCGCCCTGCTGAAGATGGCGTAGAACACGACGAATGCGACGACAGAAATAACGCTCTTCCCTATCCAGTGATGGGTGAAGGTCTCGGCGAGGAGGGTCTTAAACGGCTCCGAGAGCTCGGCCGCGAGAGTCATAACGACGACGAGCCAGATGACTCCGACGGTTGCGCGCACCAACGCTTTGCTGTTTGGCATCATAAGGCAACTGCTTCAAGGGCGGCCCGGAACCCGCTTGAAATAATAAATCCCATCCCGGCCATCGCGAACGCCATGAGCGTGACGAGTCCCGAGACGAGCATCACGGATACTCTCGCGCCGCGATTGTATGCGAATTCGTTTTTATATCGCTTCAAGAGACCCAAGGCGAGGATGGCGAGAAACGGGATGAAGAGGAATATATGCTCCTTGGTCTCGGTGATGACCGAGTGCGCCCACGGCAGAGGGCCAGCTTTGATAATCGGCTTCACTGCCGCGCCGTACTCGGTGACGTAATAGAAGCCGCCCGCGACCCACGCACCGAGGAGGAAGAGGACGCCGAGGAGTGCGGCGAGACGCGCGCGGCGCAGGCGCGACTCATCTGGGTTGAGCATCTCAATGAGTACCCAGAGGAAGAGGAGCGCCCCGAGCTCTCCGAGCACTGCGTGAAGTCCGATTAACGCGTGCATGGTATGTCAGTAGTGTAGCATCCCGCCGGCCTGTGGCCGGCGGTGGTTGTACGCAGTACTAATCCTTTAAAGCGCTCCGCGAGGCGTCGGCGTAGATGGAGAGGAGTGCGAAGAGGAGGCTCACGGTCAGAGGGCCGAGGAAGATGCCTAATGGGCCGAAGTACATAAGTCCGCCGAGGACCGAGAGGAGCACGAGGAGCGGGTGGAGCTTCATAGAGCTCCCGAGGAGCTTGGGGCCGAGCAGATTGTCAATGAATCCGACCGCGAGAGCCCCCCAGACGAGGAGCCCCGCCGCCGACACCGTCGCCCCGGTGACGAAGAGGAATATGATGGCAGGGATGATGACGAGCGCCGTGCCGAAGCCGGGGATGAGCGCGGCGAGCGCGGCGACCGTCCCCCAGAGAATCGCGTTTGGCACCCCGAAGAGAGTGAAGCCGATGGTGGAGAGGACTCCCTGTATGAGGGCTATCACGAGACTCCCCTTGATGGTGGAGTTAATCGCGAGTTCCAGTCGGTTGAAGACCCCCTCGTCTTCTCTATCAGAGAGCGGCGAGAGTTCAATGAGCGTCTGCCGCACCCGCGTGCCGTCGCGCAGGAGATAGTAGAGCGCGATAAAGAAGATAAAGAGCGCGAGCAGGAGCCGCGAAACGCTGGAGAAGATGTCTCCCGCGTGCCTCGCTATCCACTGCAGAGCGTCCTTGGTGTAAGTATCAATGTCGGTTGAAACGTCTCGCGCGATAACGCCAAAGCCGGGGACGAGGGGGCTCACGGCCGCGTCGGCGCGCCGATACAGTTCCGAGAGAGCGCTTTGCCCCCCGTCCTCTTCAAGCGAGGCGTAGAGGCCGCGCGCCTGATTCCCCACCAAGACGCCGATGAGCGAGAGCGGGAGGAGAATGACGAGCACGCTCACGACCACTGTGAGGAGCGCCGAGGCGCTCGGCCAGCCGCCGAGCGCGCGAGAAATCCTTTTGTGGAGCCCTTGGAGCACCACGGCGAAGACCGCGGCGAGCACGAGCGGCTTGAGGAAGGGCAAGAAGACCGCGGCGGTAAGCGCAATAGCCCCGACGAGGGCGAGTACCAAGAAATATGGCCGCAACTGCTGGCTCTGCATGTGTAGACAGTATACCAAACCCGCCCCCGCCCCGGCGCGTCCCCGCGCCGGGCTTCCTTTTCTAATTAACTTTTCTGAAACGCGGAACCTTTTTGCCGTTCATTTCAACGAGTTCGGTAAAGCGGCAGTTCTTCGTTCTTTTCTATACTCCTATGCTACCACCCCGCTGTGTTGCAAAGGCACGGTCAATATGGTTCTCTGTCGGGAGAAACACAACCACGAAAGGGTCCAAAATGAAGAAGATCATTGCACGGGCTGCGTTTTTTACGCTTTGCACAGAATGCAGATGCCATGGTCATGTCATCTGTGCTGACGGAACGACAAGCAACGAGTTTGCGACTATCAGCGGCGGGCTAAAGGAGCTAACGGACCTCGTGCTCGCGGAGAAAGTCGCGGAGGACGAGATGCTCGAGGTGAAACGCCAGATCAAAGAAAGCGGCCTCGATTGTGAAGCTCCTGACGTGGATGAGATCTTGGCGAGACGCTCAAAGATAGAAGGAGGAATCAAATCCATCCTCGACGAATTCCATCAAGAAATCAATGCTTCCGTCCACGTAGCAGAAACGAAAAGAAACCGCGGCATAATCCACGTGAAAAGAACCTTGCATTGAATCCCGAACATCTGTCACCACTTCCCCCGACGCCGCGCTTGAAACAAGCGCGGCAACTTTTTTCTAATCAACTTTTTTGAAACGCGAGACCTTTTTGCCGTTCATTTCAACGAGTTCGGTAAGGCCGATATACCCCGACGCGACGAGCGCATTCACGAATGGATTCTTGCTCATAGAGGCTATAACTCGCGCTCTCCGCTTCGCGTTATTCCTTTTTCTTATCCAACTTATCCAGACGGAGGAACTTCACACCGAAGTAGACGACAAGCGCGATGACGAGGAAGTCTATGAGAACGCTCACCATGTCGCCATAGAGAATCTCGGCGGAGCCAAGAGCGAGCGACGCCGTCTTCAGCCCGCCGACCGAGCCGAGCGCGGCGCTTATAAGCGGATTGATAATGTCGGTGACGAGCGCCGAGACAACCTTGGACACCGCCCCGCCGAGGATGAAGCCGACGGCCAACCCCACCACCCCTTGCTCCCGCACGAAATCTATGAATCCTTTCATACTGTTAGTGTAACAGAAGAAATCAGGCGCGACCGGGGAGGCGCGCCTGTGAGCTGTTGGCTTCGGGTCGGAAGGAGCTTAGCGCCAGCGGAAATTCCTGCTCATGAACGCCGCTTTGCAATCCTTCAAAAACGACCTGGGGAGGATAAAATCAATTCCCCACCCCTCCGCCTCCAGCTTGATGAAGGCCGATTGTTCTTCTCTTTTTCGTTGCCCAGGAGAGAATCCAGCCGCAGTCACACGAAGCCGTATAGACCAAGCGGACTTCGGGTCCGGGAGGCCGTCGAGCATGACCTTGTAGAGGCGGCTGTAACCGAAAAGAGGATTGCGCATCCGTCTCTCCAGTATGCGCCGGAGTCGTGCGCAGTTTGCGGTCACATAGAACATCCCCCTCTTCGCCTCCCATCGAATGCTCTCCGTGCCGACAACTGCGGGATTTACTATTACTTTCAACTTTTCCTTATTTTCGGTGCGCTTGACCTGGCTCTTGTCGCGGGAACGAGAGCTGGCGACCGATTCTCTCGCATTACCACACTTGCCCGGAATAAATCGTGTCCGTAAGTCAGCCAATTTTGTCGCCATTTCCGTCTCCCAGAAACAAGTCCTTGTCCTATCCTATACTTCAATTCCAATATGTAAATGGGCGCTATGAAAAACAGAAAACCCTCGGGCTCGAGGGTTTTCTGCTTACGTACCGCGCTCCTTACTGAGTCGGATTCTGCATGTTCTGCCCGCCCCCCTGTCCTTGGCCGCCGAAGAGCTTCACCAAGACGAGGATGACTGCGACTGCGAGTAGCACGTGGATCCAACCGCCCATCGTATAGGACATCAACAGTCCTACAAGCCAGAGCACCACCAAGACCGCTGCAGCGATATACATGATGTTGTGAATATTAGTAATAACACTTGTAAGCATAGCACGCGGTGGAGCCGTCAAGCGGCCTATGTGCATCTCCTAACAGGAGAGTATGGGCCGAAGGGAGACGGCGTCTAGGCGGCCAGGGCGAGTGCGCGACGGCGGGTCGCACATTCGCTCTGCTGAGCTCAGTACTTCCTCACTCTCGCTCGGTCGCGTCTGTAAGAGAGCACGGCAAGCGCGGCGAAGATGGCCGGTATCCAGTAGCCCGGTAAGTAGAGGAGCGCGATATCCCAGAGGCCTATCCATTGGATAGAGACCATGCCCGTCACCGTCGCGACATTCGCGAGGAGCGTCGCGTCCTGTGTCTGCACCGCTTTCACCCAGTCCTGCGCGTACTTAATGTTCGCGTCCGCATTGCTTAATTGTTTTGCATACGACGCGTTCTCATCTGCGAGCTGTTGCGTGAGTATAGCCAATTCTTTCAGCCAAACATCATGTTGCGCTGTGAAAGTTGGAGAATTCTCCACACGAAGTCCGAGATTCATCTCCACGGCATCAATCTTTGCCTGAAGCGCCGCGACCGCGCTTGCGTGCGCGCTGACAATCTTCTGTCGTGCCGTCTTATAATCCGCAAGCGCCGTGTTGGCCTGCATCTCTTGTTCTTCAATGCTCACCTTCTGCGACAGAAGGTTCTGGGACGTGATGTTGAGCGTGATGAATCGCTTGCCCACGAGGCCTTCAAGCTCGGTGCGAAATGCGTCGTACTTGGCCTGCGGGAGCGCGAAGCTCACGTACCCGTACTTCTCGGAGCTGGACTCACTGTCAATGCGGCCGTCGTATCCGCGCACCGTCGTCTCTACTCGGCGCGTGAGAGTAGGCACGTCGCGCGTGCGCATAGTGGCGTTGTAGTACACCTTCAAGAATTCCCGCGTGTCGGTTATCGGCACTTCAGGATTCGGGTATGGATACGGATAATATCTGTTGCTGGCGTCCATCATCGGCACGCCGACGGGAGACGGGGGTACTGACTTTATATCAACTGCGTACTCCGGCATTCCCCCTCCAGTCCCCATCTGCGTCACGTACCGCACCCCGCTTGGAGAAACTGCGAAGAACGTGATAATGGCAAGGAGCGCGAGCGCGATAGTAAGCCACGAGACATACGGCGGCAAGAAACCGAGTTTATTGTTATTCATATACTTAATTATACGCTTTTTGCGGGAAAGCGATAGATACGAAAAAACCGCCAATTGTCGGCGGTTTTTTCGTTCTACATACTGCTACACACCTAAATCTTTTTTCTTCTCTTCAAACTCCCGCTTATCAATCTCTCCCCTGGCGTATCGCTTTTGCAAGATTTCAAGAGCAGACTTGTCCTGAGCGGAGTCGAGGGGTTTTCCGTGACTATCAGCACCGCGAGACTGACTGGTGAGCCATTTGATAAGCGCGACAATGCCCGCAATTATCAATACCCACCAAAGAATCATAAATATCCATCCAAAACCGCCCAAAGGGCCGAATCCAAAGTTCATCATATTGTTTATTGAATTATTGTCGCTAAGAGGAGACGACCTGTCCTGAGCACCGTCGAAGGACCATCCTCCCCACATCATATTCATCATCGGCATCCAGCCGCCACTTATTGCCGGAAACGCCGCTGACGTGTCGCAACCGGAAAGTCGCTTGCCCATAACAATGTGGATTTGTTCTTCTCCCCCTTCACCGTGCGTTTGAATCATCATCGCATTCATCGCGGCATGCGACTCACCGGCCATTTGTCCCATAAAATACTCGCCGAGCACGCCATATTGTTCATCGTTCAAACTTTCGCACGCGACCTCTTTAGCCTGGAGTTTATCCCAGAGCGCTTTCCCTTCTTGCTCTTCGCGGGCAGTGTGCTCAATGACTTCGTTCCAATCAACCGCCGTATTGGAAAAATTGCCCATCATTTGAGCGTTCGCTATCGAAGCAAATGAGCCGATGGCGGCTACCGCAAGAATTGTGAAAATAAATTTTTGCATATTCGTTAGCCAAATACTAAAACCTTATCCGAATTCTCGACCATTGTGAGTAAATCAGACATTGTGGAAACAGGACACACTTTGCTCTCGCTCTTACCACGCACCTTGAGACAGCTTTCGCATGCATAGATTTGTCCTTTCAACTCCTTAAACGCCGATACTTTTACTGAAATATCAAAATCTTTGCTGTCCGGGATAGTATCGAGTTCCGACCCTTCGCTCATCAGAAAGACTTCAACAATATGACCAGCTTTGAGGGAAGTAATCCCGAGGCGAAATGTATTCCAAATGTGTTCGGGTTTATTGGATTGCAAAATGATACCGAGCTTCATAAAGGTATGATAACAAATTCACAGCACTAAAGACAGACTTACTGCCAGTGAAGTGTTTAACGAGGCAACAGAAAAACCACCCTTTCGGGTGGTTTTTCTGTCTGGATACTGCGCTCTAGCCAGGTATGCCGTGTCGGGATAGAGGGATGGTTTTTCGAGTGGATTAGGTCGCCTCGATACTTCCAACCTTGGCTGTGTTTGTTTTCATAAATTTATTTTAACAAGTCATCAAAGTTGTGTCTGATTAGATCTTCTTTCCGAAGAACGATCTGTTCCTTCTGGTTCAGGTTGTCAGCGGATACACGGATAAGTTTTGTCATCAGGGTGTCGCCAACAATTTCGTAATTAACTTTTTTTAAATAGGCCTCAATCTTTTCATAGAACAACGAGGCGTATTCTTTCTGTTTTTTCTCTGATGTCGGTCTACTACTAGAGCCATTTGCTGAAAACTCAATGCTCTCACTCACTACGTTGTTGATTGGAAACGAGACCTCGATGTCTTTG